>JAIYDC010000112.1 GCA_027487685.1 Pseudomonadota bacterium
CAAACTCGCAGGGTATGTGGCGGCCTTCCTCGATCGAGAACTCGATCACCTGTGGCATGAGGCCCAATCATCCGAGGGCCTCAGAGGTCTACAAGCGAAGAACTCATTTTTCTTGGGCGTCGCCGAAGGTTATGATCAGAAAATGCGGACAATGAAGGATGCCTATTCCCAAGCAGACAAGAGGGCACTCGTCATCGTGGAGCAAACTCTCGAGCAAGAAACCCAGGTCATCTACCGTCGTCTCTCCCAGTCTCGCTCTGGCCACCGGACTGATACAGAGGCGAATCGCCTGGGTCAGGCCCGTGGCCGCTCACTTTCAATCCGCAGCGCAGTTGAGGGAAAAGGAATGAACCTTTACCTCCCGAACCTAAGGGGTTAAGCTTTTTTTAAGTTCAGCTGCTCCCTTGGTTGCTTCATAAAGTAAAAAAGGATTTTCATCGTGACTCTTCACCCTCTGGCACGACGCTACCTCCTCACCGGCTCAGTCCTTCTGGCACTCGCAGTTTTGATCGGAGCTTTCGGGGCCCACGGCCTCAAAGCCTTCGTGGCCCCAGAGAAGCTCGTGACGTTCGAAACCGGGGTGCGCTACCACTTCTACCACGCCTTCGGCATCCTGTTCCTGGGCCTTCTGCAACTGGCGGTCCCGGCGATTCGACTCTCGCTCCCGTACCTCGGCTTCCTTTTGGGCGTACTGCTCTTTTCCGGAAACTGCTACCTGTACGTGGTCACAGGTGCCCGAGTGTTTGCGATGATCGTTCCCATTGGAGGACTGCTCTTCGTTGCTGGCTGGGCCGGAGTCAGCTTAAAGCTTTTAAAACTTCGGTAGCCCAAAGCCGCAATGACGGCGCAGGTAGAGCTCAAACTCCTCGTCCGTGGGAAACTTAAACTCGATCGGCGTCACATCAAGTGGCTCCCAGAAATCTCGTTTGGGTCGTCGGCAACGCTGTCCGGTAGTGCCGTTAACAATCAGGACATCCACGGACCCCTTAAGGCCATGCTCCTGGTCAATTTTTAAATTTTCAAACTGTCCCGTCTGCGGGGGCTGACCACGAGCATTCACGCGAAGGACGACGCCGCGTCCGGAGTACTTGATGTCAGCGTACTGCCGCTTGAATCGATCATTCGAAACGTCGACAGGGCCCTCGGTGAGGACGCCACTGACGATTTCCTTAGAGTCTTTGCGTAAGCTAAACTTCTCTCCGGTCGGAAGAGTGACGTCGATTGTGCCAGTGAGCTGTTCGACGAGAGGAACGTTAAGCCTTGGGAAAAACATGAAGATCGAGTGCATAGTATGAGAGACAGTTCCATTGGGTGAATCATCAACACTCATGGCCAGGTTCTGCCTCGCCTGCTCAAGGTAATCAAAACTAAAAAAGCGCTGAGCACCAGGATTGATCTTCGCGTTCACGATCCGATTGTCGCCTAAGTTTTCAAAAGAAAAACTCTCTGTTACATGCTCCGGAGAAGAACTGCCTCGACCGAAACTCACCTCCCCAACACTGCGAAACTGGAAGTACTCGTGATTCAGAGGTTCAAGGGGGTCTTTAATTGGTGCGGTGGTTGTCTCGAGGACGATCTCCGGGCCCTGTAAGCGCTCTTTCCAATCGACCCGCATACGGATGCTCCGTCCCTTCACGCGGGGACGGAGTTCAGTCTTATAGATTCCCTGCTGAAGCACAAAGGGTTTAGCCTCGACATCCTCACTCGTCAAAAGCGTTAGATCATTGGGGTCAACGCTCGTGAGCAGTGCTCCGCCAGAGTCAAACAGTTTAACCACCAAGAACGTCGAGTCCACGCCCGTCGCGAGGATGACGGGATCCCGTAGAACGCCTTCAATCCGTGCCACAACAGGATCATCAGTCACTGCCGCGAGGTCGCGCTTTGAAGACGAGTACTTGTCACTCAGTATGACCTGAGTCGAGCAACTGAAGATTAGGAGAAGGGCCAGCAATCGCATGGCACCCCTATCGGACGATCAGGTCATTTAGATTAAACGAATCTCGCCTCGGGCCCATAGACCCACTTGTGCTGCTGGCCGATCACCCGAAACGGAAGACCAAAGTTTTCATTCAGCTTTACAACCATTTGAAACCTGTTCATGGGAAAGGGTTCCCCAGGTTCAAAACAGGGAGTCAGGCACCACGGAGGGACCGTAAGACCGGAGGCCTTCACGAAATGAAGGGCGTCGTAGGTCGCCTCAAAATCTTTTTTATCGGATATTACTGCTTTTATCTGCGCCTTCGAACCATAGGCCTCAACGAACTTTAAGAGCAGGTCTTTTGAAAACTTAACCGTCGTTGACGGGGTCTTGTAGTCATAAGAAATAAAGTCAACCATGTCGAAGACTTCCGGCACAAGGCGGGTACCAGCGGCCTCAATGTTCACGTAATAATCGCGGCGTTTGAGCTCGCTAAGGAGCTCAATCAAAGATGGAACATGAGAGGGATGAAGTGGATCACCACCGGTGACGGATACGCGCTTGATGACATTTTGAGAGAGAGTTTCGATCTCTTCTATAACTTCATCCAGAGAACGCGTATAGGAAGGGTCAAAGTCCCAGGTTTCTTTAGTGTCGCAGTTTACACAACCCACGTGACACCCCTGGAAGCGCACGAAGATCTGGGGGATTCCGATGTGGATTCCTTCGCCTTCAGTTGCGCGGTAAATGGAGTTTATCAAGAGGGTCTTCATAGGGTGCGGAGTCTAACACGACGGAGGGCTTAAGAAAACCTAGGGTTTCAGCCACTTACATCTTTAGTAAATTTTACATTTTCGGCCGTTCTCTTTACTATTAAGTCAGGGATTTTCTTAGAATGGACGGATGAAGATGAATCTTAGCCGAATACAATTTTTAGCGAGTCTCCTCCTTATGTCCTCTCTTACTGGGTGCGGAGAAGATGTCGCCTCATCCAGGAGGGACCGCCCCAGCCCGGGGGCAACAAGGCCAGAGGCTTTGCCGGAGGCGAAGGGACTTAGAAGCCAGCTTCCCCGCGAGAAAGGAAGTCCGATCCTGACCTACGCCGAGGAAATCCAAAAAACTCTTGCAGGGTCTCTCCCAGAAAGCCTCTACCGCCTGATTCCTGATCAGGAAAAAGACGATGAAAGCGCTTCCATCACTGTTACAAGCCTTGGTCGTCCTCTCGTTGACTGCGGAACGGGATCAGCCTTTAAAACAATTACTGCACGGATCGCAGACTGCGCTCAGAAAAACTCTGACCGAGCGACCTGGGATGGGACTCGGTTTGGAGTCGCCGGCGACGGGAGTTGGCGCTTAGTCGCCAAAAATAGTGGGGACGAATTTTGGCTCGATTCCCTCACGAATCTGATCTGGTCTCCTGTTCTTGAGGCCACAAATTGGTGCCGTGCCTCGGGGAATACTCAGGGTGTCGGAGGGAATGTTACCGTCAATTGTCAAACAGGTACTGTCGGCCAGCCGAGTTGCGAAGACGTGACACTCGATGTTGCCGGGACCGATGTGCGCTGGAGAATTCCAACTCGCAACGACTTCCTTCAGGCCGACCTGAACGGTCTTCGCTCTGTACTGGTTAAGGAACCGGCCGACACCGGGCTGTGGACCGGAACTGTCCGGGGGGGATCGACCGACCGCCGAGAGGCCTGGCTCTATCAATCTAAGGAAGGAACTCTAAGTTCCGATGCAATGACGGCCTCTAAATCCGTTCGCTGCATTGGCGCTGGACCGCTTTAATGGATGTAGCATCGACTTACCAGAAAATCCTGGATGAAATTCAGCGCGGCCACAGGGGCCTTGTACGCTTGGGCCCGAACGATATCGAAGACCTGTGCCGCCAATTGCGGGAGCGCCGTGACCTGGAGCAGGTCCTTTGTATTATTGGGCATTCAGCGACCTCGAGTTCACAGTTTGAAGGCGAGATTCTTAGTCTTCTGTCTGGCCCTCTTCCTCCACGGGAGCTGGTGTTTACACTGACCGCCGCCAGCAAGCATATCGTTGAGGCCAGGTTTCTGCGGGGGGAACGCCTCACGTTTGAGTTCCTTGAGGCGATCAAAGCTCTTCTCTTTCACCGGGAACCGGAAGTTGTGGAGTGGACCCTCCGCCTGATAGAATCCTGTGGGAACCAAGGTGTATATTTTCGACGGGAATTTGATAAGATTAAACCACCCCCGTGGAAATGGTTCAATGCTCACCAAAGGGCGGTTCGGGAAATCATAGCCCTCCTTGAGCGAAGATGGAGTTCTGTTGAAAAATCCAAGCCAGGATCCTAACCACGCCCGCGAAATCATCCGCGAAATTGAAAACATGGTCGGTCAGGCCAACTTCGATCTCGACCACCGGGAAGACTTTCGGGTGCAAATCCGCGTTGACGAAAACGTGGAACCGGCCATGTTCCGCCCAGATCCTCTGATCCCTGGTGGCCACATCGCCAACTCACTCACTGTCCGTGCTATGCGACTCGACATTTTTGTCCTTGGCGACTCGCTCGAGGACCTCGCCGCGCCCTATGCCTGCGCCTGTGGTCAAGACCTCGACGCCCAGTTCTGGAAGCTCTGCCCATACTGCGGCCGTGATATAAAACTCTAGAGAAGCCTCGCTCCCTGCCTTTGACTCTCCGGTGAAACAAGTCCAAAATGTTTCTATGATCATAGTGCAGCGGTTCCATTCCATTCACGAAATCGACCCGGAATTTATACCCAATCTCGAGGTTCTCCTTCAGGAAGACATCGCGAGCTTTAACATCCTCGTCGAGCGCCATGACAGCGCTCCGGCCGGCCATGCCTTCACCTATTTTCTCTTTTTCGGTCCCACCCAAAATACCCCTATTGGCTTCGCACAGTTGGGCCTCATGCCTGTTCCTGCGGATGATCTACGCGCCTGGTACAAGAAGCTCGCTTTTTGGGATAAAGACCACCTTGCCTGGAAGCAGCTATCCTGGAAGATTGGGGACGGCAGCGCCGGTATCTGCGCCTTTGATCCGAAGTATTTTAGAAGCGGAAAGGACAAGATGCAGGAAATTGTCCGAGAGTATGAGGCACGACCAGAGATTGTCTCTCAAGAGGTCAATAGCATCAAGGGTCTCCAGGAATTCACCAGCACATGGATCCCAGAGCATACTCTCACAAAAGAGGTCTACATTCTGGAAGGACTAACCAAGGCCTCAAAGACCTACCAGGATTACCTGGCAGGCCTTAACCAAGGGATCCGCGAAGATGTTCGTAAGAGCTGGAAGGAGCTGCATAAAAAAGGTCAGATCAATCTTGGTGACTATCAGTCACCAGCGGATGTGCCGAGATCGCTATCGATTCCGGCCACTCAACTCGAGACCTGGATCCGGTGGGGTGCGCAGGTTCTGACGTTTGAAAAAGATCACAAGCTCCTCGGATGTCTACTCGTTCTCCAGGGAAAGAATGGAAATATTTTTTTCGAACCCTTTCCCTTCGAGCCGGAAGGAGAGACGCTCGTGAGGGATGAGCTCTATACCCAATATGCCATCCTCAAGTTTTTTGAAATGCCCGAGGCTCGCCGCTGTCACCTGATGAAATTCGGCTCTAAGCTTGTGTTTGAGGACAAAGAGGACCTAAAGTTCTTCCTGTCCCAGGGCTTTCAACAGAAGACTGTCGTAAGGCATTTCCAATCCAGGCTTCGGGAGCTGGAAAGACCCCTATGCTAGAAGCAGACTGGATCCGGCGAGTCATCGATTCTTTCTACGACCGGGCACGGAGCGACATCCTTATCGGCTACCATTTCAGAAACATCAACGACTTCGGTACCCACATCCCTCGGATCGCTTCGTTCTGGGACCTCCAGCTTTTAGGGAAGACGGAACGCGAGATCAGTTCACCCTTCGACGTCATGAAAGCGCATCTACCGTTAGGGATCAAGCGGGGCGAACTAGGCCGCTGGCTCCTTCTTTTTCGGAAGACCTTAAAGGAAGAAATCGAAGCACACCCACAGATGCAGAGGCTAGGTGAAGAGTGGGAGCGCAAACTCGCTTTCTTCGAGGGAAACTTTTTACGGTTTTTTGGCCTCTAGACTTTCCGTCGCAAACTTTTCCAAGATTGGCTCTCCCGTAACGTCATCAAGGAGCCAATTCAGGACGTAATAGCCGCGGATTTTCTTCGCAGCGTAAACCGCCTGGGCCGTAGTCTCAAATTCGACGGCAATGAGGTCGAGTCCTCGCACGCGTACGGTATGGGCCCCGACGCATCCCTCGGCGTAATCGGTACATGAAGGGCCAGTCTTCATGCCGCTTGGAAGGATAAAGGTCACCGTCGGCTCTGCGGCGACAGCTATCTTGTAGAGCTGTTCCTTGGTATACTTTTGTTCCTTCGTGCAGGCCGCCCCCAAAAGAGAAAGTGCGGCGATAAATGGAACGAGGATGATCTTCATGCCTCAAGTTTAACCGAAACCTCGTTAAGGACAAGTATGTTTCAACTTCCTGTGACCCTTCCTGTGACCTTCACGACCTCAGCTGGCGCTTGGCAAGAGGTCCGCTCTCCAAACGATGGCCAGCTTGTGGCCAATACCCAACAGGCGACCGAGACGGACGTGTCGCATCTCCTCCGGGAGACACAGGGTGCGCAAAAGTCGATGGCAAAGCTTCGGCCCTATGAGCGAGCGCACATTCTTCGGACTGTTGCCCAGAAGCTTCGGGAGAGGGAGGGAGAGTTCAGCTTCATGATCGCGAGTGAAGGCGGAAAGCCACTCAAGGACGCTCTGGTGGAGGCGCGCCGTGCAGCCGCAACCCTTGAGCTTTGTGCCGAGGAAACGCTCCGTTTGGGCGGTGACGTTATTCCTATGGAACGCACTGCTGCAGGGAAAGACCACATCGCCTTCACACTCCGAGATCCGATTGGGCCCGTGCTCGCAATCTCGGCCTTCAATCACCCTCTGAACCTCATCGCCCATCAGGTCGGCTGCGCCATCGGGGCCGGCTGTGCCGTAGTCCTGAAACCCGCACCGGCGACTCCTGTCTGCGCCGAAAAACTCCGAGAACTCTTCCTTGACGCTGGACTTGCCCCGGAAGTTCTTCGGGTCATCAACACTGATATTCCTCTAATCCAAAAGCTCGCGGCAGCACCGGTCTTCGGGCACGTCAGCTTCATCGGATCGGCCCGGGTGGGCTGGGAACTGCGCCAACTTATCGCACCCGGCACTCGCCTCTCCCTGGAGCATGGGGGTCATGCTCCGGCCATCGTAAGAGGTGACGCCGATCTTGAACAGGCGGTCGCAGCTCTCGTAAAAGGTGCCTTCTACCACGCGGGCCAGGTTTGTATTTCTACTCAGGCGATCTTTGTCCACGACAGCGTCAAATTACCATTCCTTGAGTTATTTAAGAGGGCCACCGAGTCACTTATTGTTGGATCGGCGCTCAATATGGAGACGGACGTAGGCCCGCTCATCCGCCCAGGCGAGGTTGTTCGACTGAGGAGTTGGATCGACGATGCCATAGCAGCAGGTGCAGTACTGGTCACAGGAAACACCGTGAGCGGAACTCAAGGCCAGTTCCTAGCACCGACTCTCCTACGGGACGTTCCGAGGGGGGTGCGACTGATGAGCGATGAGGCCTTTGGCCCGGTAGTTTGTGTAAATGGGTATGCCGATGAAGATGAGCTTCTCGAATGGATCAACAGTAGCGAGTATGTTTTCGAAGCGGCCCTCTTCACACGTGATCTGAATCGAGCACTCCAGATAGCTCGGGATATTTCAACCATGACATTCGTGATCAATAACCACACAGCATTTCGAGTGGATCAGATGCCATTTGGAGGTCACAAAAAATCAGGGCTTGGTATGGGGGGTGTACGGTATGCAATGGAGGAGATGACTCGACTGAAGCAGATTATTATCAAAATATGAAAGAGGGCCAAATGGCCCTCTTAAGAAACCAATTAGGTCGTACTTTCTTTGAGTGCCATCTCAAGAGTTGGGAAGCGGAATCGAAACTTCCTTTCCTTAAATCGGACCGGAAGAACTTTCTGGCCGTCCAGAAGGACCTGAGACATTTCACCAAACACCAACTTCAGAGCGAACGCAGGGGCCGGGGCGAAGGCTGGTCTTCCCAAAGTCTTGCCGAGCTGACGCGCAAATTCCTTACTGGTCGCGGGATAGGGAGATGTTCCATTAAGAACGCCTTCGACCGACGTATCTCGAACCGCCTGAACATACATTCCGGCAATATCCTCAACATGAATCCAGCTCATGTACTGCTTGCCGGAACCCACTGGCCCACCGGCACCTAGCTTAAAGATCGGAAGCATTTTCTTCAGTGCTCCTCCGTCTTTACCTATAACTACACCAGTCCGCACGACGGCGACTCGCAGCCCTAGTTCTCGCGCTTTGAAGGCGGCAACCTCCCAATCCTTACAGATCCGTGCCAAGAAATCATCAGCGGTAGAGGACTGCTCGTTGATATCCTCAGATCCTCGATTTCCGTAGACACCTATGGCCGATGCGGAAACGAAGACCTTAGGTTTCTTCGGAAGGGCCCGGATCCCTTCTATGAGCTGATTGGTCGCAACGATGCGCGAGTCATAGATTTTCTTTTTCTGTGCTTCGTCCCAGCGTTTATCTGCGATGCCTTCACCCATAAGATTTATCACACCCTCTACGCCCTCAAAGGCCTCAGCGGGAGGAGGCGTCGTCGTATCGAGCCACTGAAAATACCGGGGCTTACTCCCCAGATGGAGCGCTCCTTTGGCGATGTTTCGAGTGAGAACAACGACCTCGTCTCCACCCTCGATGAGCTGCTTCACAACTCTCTGCCCCACGAATCCCGTGGCACCTGTTACTAGAATTTTCATCGGGTCACCTTTTTAAATTTGATTCGGTAAAAGTCTAAATTTATTCTAACTAATTAAAGTGAAACGGTTAAGCGGGAAATAGGATTAATTTGACACTGCCGCTATATACAAATTCTCGACACCTTAGCAGGAGTTCTAGGAATCCGAGGGGGCAAGGGCTACTGTTAACGGGAGGTGATACACATGACCAACGATGACGGAAAAAAATTCAACATTCAACTGGCAGCACAATTATCCGGCCTCTCGGCCCACACCATCCGTGCGTGGGAGAAGCGCTACCAGGCCCTCACTCCTTCGCGAACGGAGAACGGTCGCCGCCTTTATACCCCTGCTGAGATCGACCGACTCATTATGCTGGCCCAGCTGACACAACTCGGGACTAATATTAGTCAAATCGCTCGGCTTCCGGACAGCGAACTCCTGGAGACATACAATAAACTCCGTCAAAACACCGAGCTCCCCCCCCCTCCGGTCTTTTCGAGGAAAGAGCTTAACCCTGAAGACATTCGAGTTCAACTCCTTGAAGCGGTGGGATCTTATAAGGTCGACGTGATCTCCCAACTCCTGGGGCAAGCGAAGACATCTTTCGCTCCAAAAATCTTCGCTCTCGATATACTCGAGCCGATTATCCGTGATGTAAGATCCCGCTGCGAGCGAGGACTTTTTCAAGATGCCCAGGCCCAGGCCTTGTTCGCTATTGCGAAGTTCCACGCCGGCAACATCATTTATTCACACTTCGAGCGTGGGCTTAAGTCTTCCAATAGGATTGTCCTCACGAGTGCCGAGAAGGAACACCACACCTTCCCCCTTTTGATCAGCGCTCTTCTTTGCTGCCACTACAAGAAGCATTTTTACTACCTGAACTCGAACCTTCCGGCCCCTAGCATCATCGATGCAGTCAAGGCGACAGAGGCAAATCTTCTGATACTGAGTGTGCCGGGCCATTGTCACGCCGATGCCGAGATCCTGACGTTTCTCGATGAGGTCATTAATTCCCTCTCTGCCAAAGTGAGAATTTTACTTCTTGGTGACTTTGACCACGGAGTGCTGAACGTTAACTTACGCTGGAAGAACACCCGAAAGATTCGCAACCACCAGGAGCTTGACGAAGTTCTAGGAGGAAACCTGTGACCAAAACTGACGTTCTGATCGTGGGCGCGGGTCTCTCGGGCCTTTGCCTGGCCCAGAAGCTGGGACGTAAGACTATCCTAGTCGAAAAATCCCGCGGAGTCGGTGGGCGTATTGCTACCCGACGCATTGATGACATGGGCCTTGATCACGGGGCCCCACTTCTTCCCGATGACCTCATGATTCGGGATCTTTTCCGTGAAGCAGGTCTCGGTGGTGCTGAGCGTGCCAATGGCAGTGGTCTCTATCTCCCAGGGGCCATGACTCAGATCCCTAAGGCAATGGCCCGAGGTCTCGACATAAGAAAATCTACCCGAGTCACATCACTTCGCCGGACTGGGCAAGGATGGCAGGTGGAAACGGATGGCCCAGAGGTCTTTCAAGCGAACGATCTTGTCATTACAGCACCTCTCCCTCAGGCACTCGAACTTCTGGACCGAAGCCGCATCTCTGTGACAGATGAGCTCCGAAGTATCACTTACACGAAGGCGCTCATGGCCTTAATCGTCACCCAGGATATCGTTGCCCCGGACCGAACATTCTCCTCTAGACTCCACTCTCTCCTCTCCATGAGGGAGAGAGGACTTCATCCACGTGGGTTTGTTGTGCGTGCTTCCGAAGACCTTTCAGAAGAGTTTTTCGATCAACCTGAGGAACAGGTGCTTGAATTCCTCCGGACTGAATTCCTCATATCCTTTTCAACACCTCCCGACATAACTTACCAGGAACTTAAGAAATGGCGCTATGTTCTTCCGAAAACCCACCTCTCTGTGCCCTTTGCTGAAGTTTCTGAATCGCTCTGGCTTACGGGAGACAGCTTCCGCTACGGTGATGCTCGTGGGGCGATTGTCGGGGCAGAACTACTGGCAGAAAAACTTAACTAGCTATTTGTTCTAGTTGGGCGATAATCTTAGAATGAGCAAACGTTCAGGCCTTGTCATGACTGGCGGGGGTGCTAGAGCAGCCTATCAAGTGGGAAGCGTCCGAGCGATCTACGAGATCCTCGGAAAGAAAAACCTCCTCTTCGACGTCATTTCCGGCAACTCGGCCGGGGCCATTAACTCTACTTACCTGGGTGCTAACTGTGAAAACTGGGACGTGGCGACGAAGAACCTCCAGGATCTCTGGCTCAGGGTCAAGCCCCAGGACATTTACGACCTCCGTGCCCGGACCATCTCTGACCTGGGAGTCCGCTGGATCTCGGGAACCGTTCTCGGGGGACTCTCCTCTAAAGGTAGCTCTGTTAACCACCTCCTAGACACGGCCCCTCTCCGTGCTCTCGCCGAGCGAGAAGTGGACTTCGCTGATATCAGTAAGAACATTGATCGGCATTTCCTTCACGGTATCTCGCTGTCGACAACGAACTATAACACTGGGACTAACGTTATCTTTTATGAAGGAGCTTCTGAGATCAAGGACTGGGCACGCTCAGACCGTTTCTCGTGCCGGACTCAGCTTCGGGTCCAGCACCTCATGGCCTCGGCGGCGATTCCTTTCTTCTTTCCCCCAGTCCAGATTGAACACAGCTTCTACGGGGACGGATGCATCCGGCAAACGACCCCGCTCTCTCCGGCCATCCACCTCGGTGCAGAGAAACTCATCGCTATCGGAGTTAGGCATCCGCACCCCAGCGACCGGATGAAGAACCTCGCCTTCGCCCCCTTTTCCACGCCGACCCTGGGTCAGGTGGCCGGGATTATGCTCAATGCTATCTTCCTGGACTCAATTGACGCCGACGTCGAGCGCCTCCAGCGCATAAACGAGCTTATCCGAGAGGGCGCTCACCCGGAGCTAAAAATACTTCCGATCCTCATGATAAGGCCCTCACGTGATCTCGGGAAAATGACCTCGAACATCACCGAACATCTGCCGCCAGTCCTGCGCTATCTCTTAAAAGGTATAGGGGTTTCTGATAACGAAGGCCTAGATCTTCTGAGCTACCTTGCTTTTGACGAGTCCTACACCAGGCCCCTGATGGAGCTTGGTTACGAGGATACATTCAAAATGAAAGACGAGATTCTCCGGTTTAACGACGACGCTTAATCCCGCGGTTTCGCTTGGGCTTAATAGGGCCTTCATTCCGGATCTCTTTTTCCGTTTTCTGGCGGCGGGCCTCGCCGCGCAAGCGTGGCGCCTGACCACGGAAAGTCGCTGGCTTTTTCTCCACGACTTTCTTAACGACTTTTTTATCTTCTTTGAGTTTCGCCTCCGGAATCACATCGAGATTCAGGTGCGCCTGGTTGGCGATGGCCTCGTTAATTTGAGAGATCATCTTGGCATCATGGCCTGCGACAAGATTATAGACGATTCCCTTCTTTCCACCTCGGGCAACCCGGCCACATCGGTGAAGATAGTAGATGCCTGTTTTCGGTAAACCGTAATTCAAGACCCAGACCAGATCCTGGATATCAATCCCTCGGGCTGCGATGTCTGTCGCTACGAGGACCTGGGCCTTTTTCTCAACGAAGGCCTTGATAGCGCCCTCCCGCTCCTTGATTTCAAGGTCACCATGGAGGAGCTTCATTTTGAGCTTGGGCATCTTTTCAGTGAGATACTTAAAAAGATCCTCGGCCTGATTCTTCTGGTTGGTGAAAATAATCCCCCGACCCTGTGCCTGCTTCTCGAGGAACATGCGAACAACCATATCTTTCTCGGCCGGCGTGACCTTCACATTGTAAGTTTCAATCCTAGTCTGCGGCGCATGAGAGACATCGGAGGCTATTCGAGCAAACTTCACCGACGGGAACTTTTCCACAATGTAGTTTTCAATTTCAGTAGGGAGGGTTGCGGTAATAAAGCCGAGCTGGACTACGCTTGGATCAAGGTATTCGATCATGAAATCGAGATCTTTCTTAAAGCCCATGTCGAAGAGCTGATCAGCTTCGTCGAAGATGACGTACTGAAGCTGGCCTAAATTAAGTTCTTTTTTTTGAATGGCACTCTTCACTCGTGAGGGTGTCGCGATCAGGATCTCATAGGAGCTATTGGAAACGGATTTCATCTTCGCGTTAGTATCTCCGCCCGTAATATCCCGAACCCGGAGTTTCAGGTGGTAGGAGATTCCTTTGAAGACGCTATAAATCTGGGAAGCGAGTTCTCGCGTAGGAGCGACGATAAGGGCCTTGGGAGCGCCCTTCTGGATGCTAGCGCTGACGCGTTCTTCCTGTTCCTTGAGTTTGCTGACGATCGGTAGGGCGTAGGCCAATGTCTTGCCTGAACCGGTTTCTGAAAGCACGATGATCGACTTCCGAGCAAGGAGCTCAGGGATAACTCGCTTTTGGACTGGGGTCGCGGCCTTAAGGCCATGTTCGTCGTAATACGCCGTAAGGCCTGGATGAAGGTCCGCAGAAATGAAGGAAGACATGACAAGGCCTTTTTAGTTGGTTCTAGCAAAATGGGATCTGTTTATCACGCTCCCCTTCCCTTTGTCAGGGAAAGCGGTAAAAAATTCTGAATACCGAGGGAGGGTAAAAGGCCTTACCATCAAAGCTTCAACACCCTGTTTCGAGGGAAGGACGTTATGATGAAGCTCATTATTTTGGCCGCCGTTCTGGGTCTGGGCTTTTTTCCCGTTGACTCGTCGGCACAGCTCTTCAAGCTAGAGACCACCGATTACGGCGCCTTCGCCGGTAATGCCTCCCTCCGAAGTGCCTGGGATTCGGCGCTACTTGAGATTCAAACAGAGGTCAATAAGGACTTTCCGAGTACCGAAAATCCCCGTCGACTCATGCAGGGCATGGCAAACTCCTCGGTCATGGCGGGTAAGGGCATTGGCTCAGATTACGCCTCAAGGATGCAAGTCTTCCTCATCGGCGCAGGGGTCGGAGTCGGGGCCGATATGACAAAAGACAAACAAACCGACTCCGATCTCTCAGGTGTAGGAATCCAGGGAGGACTCCTCATTGGGACAAACCTCAGTTGGATGGACGCCGAGAAGATTCTCGGTCTCTACACAGATCGGCTCAATGTCTACGTCAACTGGCTGGGTTATAACCTTGACCAGAAAATGGGCGACGGCGATAAAGACCAAATTACCGGAGACTTAAGCTCCTTCGGATTCCACGTGAGTTATGACCTGGTCAAGCCGGTAGGCCACAGCATCCTCCGCTGGGGGGGCATTAAGATTCACACGGGCTATGAATACAATACGACGAGATTGACCTTTAAATCATCCCTCTCTGAAGACGTTGACGAGAACATCGGTGGAATCGGTAACGACGATCATGTCCGTGGAACCATTGAGGGAAAACCGGAAGCGACCATCGATGTGGCAACACAATCCATTCCTATCGAGATCTCGACCAACGTCCAGCTCCTCTACTTTCTCTCCATTTATACCGGCCTTGGCGTAGACTTCAACTTCGGCCGTGCCAAGGGTGACGGTTCTCTGAACGCAACCCCCACCACCCTCAGGTACGACACGGACGACGACTCATCCAACGGAGACGCAGGTGCCGGTGCAACTGTCCAGGCCGAAGCCAACATCGACGGCACGGGCAGAGTCGATTCGATTCTGACTCGTGGTTTCGCTGGTCTCCAGATTAATCTTCCCTATATCAACATCTTCGCCCAGGTCGACAAGGCCTTTGGAAATGAACTTATCGGCGCGACTGCGGGCCTGCGAATCGTTTACTAGACCTGCGCCATTTCTTGGGTTGAGCAATCCCTCCAAACTTCCACAGACCACGCTTGGCCCCGCGTGCCTCGGCGAGTGCTCGCAGGAAGCGAAACTTTTCGCTCCGGGAAGAGAAAACAGCATTGGGATAAATGACGGCGCACCCCGCCCTCACTAACCGAAAACTCACACCATTTATGTCCCCGAGATAGCGACCGTAAAGGTCGCGGGAACTTAAGCTCGCGACAAATTCGTTCTTGCCTGAAAGTTCCGAAAAGAGACAGCGCCGGGCGAGAAGGCCCGCGCCGGAGGATCCTGAGAGGTAGGGCTGCTCAAGTTCTGGAGCATCAATCAAGGCAAGACGCAGCCTCAGGCGCTGGTGCCGGTAGCGAAGGAGCACCGTATCTCCATCAATAACCTCGAGGATTTGAACCCTAAGGTTTAAGGGAAAAAGGTCTGTAAGATCTACTCTTACAAGGAATAAGCTCAACAAAGGTATAAGGATCTGATAGTGTCCGCCCACTCAACTCCTTTACTGGAAACGCAGACGGTTCGCCGTCTTGAAAACAACTTCGCCCAAAGGATTTTCTACGATGAACGTTCGTTCGGAAGTAAACCAACATTTTAAATTCAAAGTTCAGCACGTTGACAAGCACTGTGGCGCCCGGGCCGGCATCATCGAAACTCCTCATGGGCCCATCGAAACTCCGGTCTTTATGCCGGTCGGAACCCACGGTGCGATCAAGGCGCTCCAGCCTAAGGAGCTGGTCGATCTTTCCATTGAGATTCTACTCTCTAATACCTACCACCTTCATCTCACACCGGGCTCAGAACTCATCGCGAAGGCGGGAGGACTGCACAAGTTCATGGGTTGGGACAGGGCGATCCTCACCGACTCCGGGGGCTTTCAGGTTTTCTCACTCCAGAAAAACTCAATCACGGAGGAGGGAGCAAACTTTAAAGGGGCCAAGGGAGAAAACGTCCTCCTGACACCTGAGATCTCGATTCAAGTTCAGCAGAACCTCGGGTCCGATATTATGATGGCGTTTGATGAATGCATCCCATTCCCGGCCACAGAAAAGTATGTGGAGACTTCAATTGCACGCACCCACCGCTGGCTCGACCGCTGTGTCGATGCGTGGAAAAATCCCCAGCAGGCACTCTTCGGTATCGTCCAGGGTGGCGTCTACGAGAAGTACCGGAAGATCTGCATCGAAGAAGTCACAAAACGTGACCTTCCTGGCTACGCCATAGGAGGCGTCTCCGTCGGAGAGGGCCCTGAGCACATGGAGCAAATCGTGCGCACCACGGCACCGCTGATGCCGGTCAATAAGCCCCGGTATGTCATGGGAGTGGGAATGCCCGAAGATCTTCTGATGATCTGGGAACACGGCATCGATATGAGCGATTGCATCATTCCGACAAAGTTCGGACGCGGAGGAACGCTCTTCACGAACCGTGGCAAAATCCGGATCGAGCACAAAAATTACCGCCGGGACTTTTTTCCCATTGAGCCAAACCTCAAAGACTACGTTAATACGAACTTTACGCGGGCGTACATCAAACACCTCTTCGACTCAAATGAGATCCTGGGCCAGATCCTGGCCACGGCCCACAATATTTCGTTCTATAAGTCGATGGCAACGCGCGCCCGGGAGGCAATCTTTGAAGACCGCTTCCTGGAGTTTAAGAAGCAGTTCCTTGAGGGATATAAGCGCGACTAATTCGCAACAAAAGAAGAGGCCAGGATGTCGTCAAGCATCCGGGCCTCCCCTTCATCTAACGGAGTTTCTCTGTGATAATACGCTGCTGGAGGGCAGAACGGTTCTGCGCCAGCCGTGATTCAATCGCCCCTCGGCTGATGTTAAGCCTTTGAATGACCGGATTACTTAAAGTTTCAGTAATCATACTTCTCTCAGCGATTGGCCAACGACTTAGGAAACAAGCATCACGCGATCGGCGGTTGATGAGTCGATTAATGATATTAGTGTTTGGGAATTGCCGGAGGCATTCGTCAGCGATTCGATGACCGTACTCAAGCATTAACCCATCCAGATTGGCAACCGCCCGTTCACGTAGCTGGCCCTGAGAGCTATCCAGCCAGGCCCCGAATTCTCCTGCGGAGACAATGTTGTGGCACGCCACCCCTTCAATGAATTGCCCGAACACTGTTGCAGGCAGGTTATAAAGAAGTGTCATCCCGATAACCTTAAAACCTTGCACCTTACAGTCATTCAAGATTTGCTGGGAGTCGACGACGTTTTTAACCCACGAAAGGTCTGCCAAGAGTTTGCGACGTGTCTCTCCCTGATCTTGCTGGAGGAACTGAGCAGCGGTTTGAATCTCTATCACTTTCGCGTCGTCGTAGAGTTGACGCCAGATGCGCACGAAGTGTGGACGGACTTCGGCGGTAAGGAACTTTTCCTCAGAAGCACTCTCTACCCGTCTTTCATCGACCCTGAATGCTCTAATGGTCGTCAAAACTGCTTCAGGAAGAGCGGCATTAAGACAGTTAAAGAAAGAGCTTATGAGGTAACCGTCCCCCACAGTGAAGGCCCGCCCGGTTGGTGACGCCGTATCGCTATGAGAAATGGCAAGACAGCTATTCCAGCTCTCTCCTGCTGATACTCGGATCTGCTCGAGGTTATCCTGAACAAAGGTCTGATACAGCTTGACCGTATCTTCCCGGATGGTTTCATAGGGATGGGCATTCGTGTACATACGGAGGAGTTCCTGAGCTTCGACTTCCGGAAGACCTAGAGGCCCAAGTCGCTCGAGGGTACGCTTGTGGAGTTCTTCGGCGTAGCAACTACTCTCGTTAGGTGATTGATAACAAGTAAGATAGGCCGTACGCGCGAGGGTCGGATTATTGATGTCTTGCATGAATTCCTGGAGCCGCCCTAAATACTGAGGATCCTCCTTACCCTGAACGAGGTGCCGCTCAAACGAGGTCTTCAGGTGGTCTTTCACAAGAGCATTCCAACTGTCGCGATTTCCGCCGGTCGCGAGAGTATCACATCCCTGGGCAGTCGTAATGGCCACCTTAGCTCGAAGTTCAGCGCTGATCTGAGAGGCGCGTTCAGAAATGCACCCTAGAACATTCGCCGTCACATTCGTCGAAAAATCTCCTCGTCGGAAGTACTGAGAGCGCCCAGATGCCCCGGGTCTGGCGCAGTCTGCGACGGCCTTCAAGACCGCCTCAGAAATTTCACTCGCATTCTCTTGAATCCAACTGGACATCAAGGCAGGCACAGTAAACTCGCGATTTTGATAATAAGAACGAGAAACAAAACCGTAATGATCGTTTGAGAGTCCCTCCTTAGCACGGGCCCCGTCAATCCTAAACACGGCCACCGACTCCGCAAAGTTTTCGGTAGGGTTTGTCTTAGCATAATCACTAACGACTTTCGCCCCAGGGGCCAGTTGCCAGCCTCGCTGGGGCTTTCCGGCGGCGTCAACGTACTCTGTCATAGCAAGCCCTGAAAGTGACACGTAATCCTGGCGGCTCGAGCGAAATCCTGAAATAGATCCTCGCCCCTCTTCCATGTCAACCTGATGACTGAGTTCATGGGTAATCGCCTGGTAGATCCATCCATTGTCCTGGGAATAGCTATCAAACGTCAGGCAGCCATCAGTGAGAGTAATAAAGCCACTAGAATAGGCCAGCCCGCACGCGCCTGCATTAGCACCCTCAAATAGCTCCCCACGAGGAATGCGCTGAATCTGAGTCAGGTAACGAAGGGTGGTGTGGGGGGCCTTTAACATGTAAGAGAGGCGCCAGAAGGCATAGAGCTCTTTTTCATCGAAGAGATAATTCGAAAACGGGATCGCCTTACCGTTGAACTCTCCAGCACTCATCGACGTCTGCATAGGAACTTTATTGTCGGCAGCGAGAAGGTGTCCGAATTTCAGGTACCAAATATAGTGCACATAACCATTTACTTCATCTCCCTTGCCGTAAATGCGATTGAAGACGCAAGGCACGTCTGTGCAGGAAGAGAAGTCGATGGCCTGTGGATTAGTAAGATCACCGAGTTCACGTCCAAAAGATTTAAGAAAATTCCCCTGGGCCACCGGTAACGTAGAGAGATCTATATGTTTCCAGCGGCCTGAAACAGGCCGCCCACGTGTAAATCGACGCTCAAGTTCACGGACCTCTGCTTTCAATGTTTCCACCGTGAAGACATCTTTCATACACTGGTTCTGGGAACTGGCCAGAGTCCGAAGCAGCGTTCGCTCTGAAGGCGCCGCTTTCTTGTCCCATAGGGTAATGAGAAGCTCCGGTGACTTCTTTGTACAGGCCCCGAGCATAAGTAGGGCAACCCAAAAAAGATTACTTCTTTTCATGGTGAATGATCCTTGAAACGAATTCGCTGTCTTGAGTATAAATCACGGTAAGCCCCTCTGCCGGACAGGTGAGCTCAAACTCCGCTCGAACATGCCCCTGTCCCTCGGAGATTTTTCTTTCGACCGGCGGACAGTCCTTGAACTTATGACGCCAGAACATTAGGAGAGTCTCATCACCCTTTGGATCCTTAAATCCGTGGGTCACAATGTCGCCCTTCACTTGAAACTTTTCGTTCCCATCGTAAATAAGGATCTTACCATCTTCGAGGGGAATCGGTTTCTCTTCCAAAGGAGCTCCCCTCTCTGCAACAAGTGCCGAGACAGTTGTCTTCCCGAAGCTAACACCGTCGTTTTTAGCTCCACAGCCCGCCAGGGCCACGAACAAAAGGTAAGTAAAGGCTTTCATGATTGTCTCCTGTGCTGCGTATCGGTTGGAGAATCGGAGGACTTAAGTCGGTCTCAAGTTGCTGAATAAAGAGAAAGACCAACTCAAAGATCCTACGCAAAGGATCAATAAATTTAATTCCAAATGAAGAATGACCCTGACTGGTAGGCAATTCCGATTGAAACATACTAAACCTTACGGCAGCTCAGAAGCAGCGGAGGATGAATGAAGAAGCTCCTATTCCTTGGCCCCATCCTCGCTATAGCAGCACAAGCCGAGGTTATAGAAGGCCGAATCCACGCCATCCAGGGCAGTATCGTCAAGCTTGAAAATGGTCGCGTCGCTTTCCTTGATCAAATCCAGCAGTTCCACTTCAAGAAAAGCGATGCTGTCCGAATCAAGATCGACGATCGGTCTTCAGTCATCACTGTCCACCAGCTCAAGGGCTTCAAGTCTTCAGTGGATTTGATGGAGATGCCTACCGCTCTTTATCTACAAGAAAGTGACCCTCCTTTTGAACCGACTGTTATTGATGGCCTGAATCAGGCACGACTGATTTTCGATCGCTCAAACCCCTTTTACAAACGCGTCTCAGAGTGCACCGACCGGGCCCATGTCTGGGCCCATGACGAGTATCGTACCTCCGGATCAAAGTCTCTCAAGGCCTTCGTATTTTTCACGGCCTCTTATATCAACTCTGTTCGCTTCAAATGGTGGTTTCACGTGGCCCCGCTGTACAAGGTCAAAGTCCAAGACGAAGTCCGGGACCTTGTCATGGACCTGCGCTACACCCATCGCCCCATGGGCCTGAGAGACTGGACTGATGAATTCGTATTCACCAAGCGACCTTGCAAAGTCACCACCAAGTTTTCTGAGTACGACGTTAATCCTCAGACAGAGGATTGTTACCTGATGATAGAAAGTATGCACTACCGAATTCCAGATGAGCTTCACCAGCGGGAGCTCACTGGCCGTCTTCGGATTCAGTCCAGCGAGAGCGAACTTCGGATGTCACGCCGTTTTGCCTTCGAGCAGTAGGAACTCCGTATGAAAAATCTTTCAGCTTTAAGTCTCCTCTCATCCCTCGTTTTAGTCTCCAGCTGTGGCGGTGAAAGGAATCAGGGAGTGGACCGTAAAATTCCTGCACAGTTGGTCGAAGAACAGCTCTCTGAGGGCAGATACCGCGCTCTCCTGAGACCTTTGAACAACCGACTGTCGGGATTCATCCCCACAGGAGTCGTCGATATCAGGATTGTTGGTGATAGGGTCGAGGTCCTGACTTTCCTCGACGATGACGCCAAAGTTGCCCATCGACAGGCCATCCAACTCGGCACCAGTTGCCCCACGACCTCAGATGACACCAATGCTGATGGAGTGATCGATGGCCCCGAAGCCACACGAGTCTCCGGCGGAGTGCTTATCCCGCTAGACGGCGATCTGAATTCGGCGTTATCAGAAAAAGATGTGTACCCAGTCGGGAGCGGCTTCACCTATAACGAGAAAGCTTCGCTCAAAGAACTCGAAGTAGACACTCGCGTGCGCACGGGCCAGAACCTGAACCTAGAAGGCCGTGTCGTTCTAGTCCTCGGAGTCGCCAGGGAGACAGGGTTACCAGAAACAGTGGCCAGCAGTGAATCTCTTCCTCCATCAGCTACGATCCCGGTGGTCTGCGGAGTTTTAAAGCGAGTAAACTAAATTCGCACTAAGGTCAGCCCTCGATCATGAGCGAGATGATTTGCGTCAGTTTCTCCAGATTCTCGTAAGTCACGTTATGAAATAAAGCGATCCTTAGCTGATTTCGGTTGAGCTTCCGATAGCCATCGATGTCGTAGGCCAGGTGCTGCGCACGAAGTGCCTGGGCGAGCTGGTCAACGTCGAAACGTGCATCAACATCGATGGTCGCCACTGCGTCTGAGCGAAATTTAGGATCCCGAACAAAAGCCGAGAGGTAAGGTTTCGCTTCGGCCCAGTCGTAGAGGAGCCGTGCCTTCCGCTTGGCCTCACGAATGACGGCGTCTTCACCTAGGCGATTCATGAGTTTGACTTGCTCATTGAGCAGAAAGATGGTCGAGATGGCAGGAGTGTTATAAGTCTGATTGTTGCGTGAGTTCTCAATGGCGTGTGACCATTTCATGCATTCTGGCACAAAGCGAGTCAGGTCCTGCCCAAGCCGTTCAGCCCGGGCAATCGCTTTGGGCGAAAGAAAAGCAACGTAGAAGCCTCCCTCGGAGGCGAAGACTTTCTGAGGGGAAAAGTAGTAGACGTCAACCTTTTGGAAGTCGGTTCGAATCTGTCCTGCACCTGAGGTGGCGTCCATTCCAAGCAGAACCCTCGAATCGGTCAGGTCCGGTAGTGTCGAAAGTTGAACTCCGGTAGAGGTCTCGTTCAGCGTGCAACAAAGAAAGTCATGGCCCGGCCTTGCAACAGGGTCGATCCCTTGGCCGAACTCAACTTTTTCGGCCGTGGCCTTGATCCAGGGAATATTCTTGTGCGCTCGGAACCATTTATCAGAAAACTCTCCGCACACAAAGTGAAGCGATGTCTGCTCAACCAGGCCCAGGCCAATCATATCCCATAGGAACGTCGCTCCACCGTTACCGAGAACAATTTCGTAGTCTGCTGGCAGCTTAAAGTAGGCGCGAAGTCCTTCTTGAAGTTCACGCACAACGCTTCTGACAGCTGGTTTTCGATGGCTTGTCCCGAGAAGAGATGTTCCTGTCCTTGCGAGGTTGTGGACCGTTTCAGTCGGAATGAGTGAGGGGCCCACGCCGAAGCGCGGATCCGAGGGCCTAAGAGCTGCGGGAACGGTAACGGATTCGAACATAATCGCTCCTATGAAATTCGGAGATGAACTTTCGCTCTATGATAGCGATCCGCTTAGAAATTTGATAGCCTTAAGGAATGCTCAAAAGATTAATTTGCCTTGCCCTCACGGCAGTCTTTTCGTTTATGACCTCAGCGCAAACGGAAGGAACAGCGGCCCAGAAAGGCCAGATCTATGTCTCCGCCGGAGGTCACACAGAATTTTATAATCAAATCCAGGTCGACGCGACGGGAGGAATGCAGCGCTTCGATCCGGCACCTACTATCGGAGCGGGAGTTAAAACCGCGGTACTCGGTAACTTCCTCTTTTTACCAGAGATCAACTGGGTACTACCGCGCAAATCGGGTGAGAAGATTATAAAGAACCTTCTGATGGGCCGGGCCGACCTTGGTTATGATCCCGTAGACTGGCTCCGCATCCGGGTCGGAACATCACTCATGTGGCTTAATCAGCATGGGAGCGGTGGGGCGGTAAAAATGAACAATGGAAACTCAACTGCGACCTTCTACAACCCGGATCAAAATCGCTCAAGCTTCAACTCCACTCTCGATGTGGGGGCCGAGCTTCTCTTGGGCGCGGCTTCATTGCGGCTTCAGACCTATACCTACTCGCCTTTAAAGTCCGAGCGCCGTCAACTCTCCTACACCCTCTTCCTCTCATACTACTGGGATCGATGATGACTATGAAATTCATTTTTTTACTAGCACTCTTACTTTCTGCGACTGCTCAGGCATGGACCCTGAACAATAACTTCGGCGCCGCTTTTCCCAAAGGCCGAGTAAAGGTTTTTGTGGACGAAGGAACCGTCTGCCCTACGAACGGCGTGACCTACGAAGAGCTGGAAGGACTGGTTGGCCCAGCTATTAATACGTACTGGAATAAGGTTCCCACCTCGAGCCTGCGTCTTGATGCAGCTGGTTTCTCACCAGCCTTGTCGACCATCAATCGCGGTCGCCTTTGCTCACCTACCGATGACGACTGCATTGCCGCAGGAGAGGCCGATCCTGAAGGCCTAATCCCGGCCGTCAACGAGATCGTTATTGCCTGCAATAGTAATACCCTGAACTTCGGTGGTGGGAACGTTTTGGCAGTCACAATTCCCAACAAGTTTTCCGGAAAAAAAATTAAAGGCTCAGTCATCCTCATCAATGACACTAGTGGAACCTTCGGAGACTTGTCTCGGTCGGACAAGATTGGAGTCATCGCTCATGAGATCGGCCATGCCCTGGGCCTGGGTCACTCAGACGAGAATGCCTCCCTCATGTTTTATCGAACCGTTGCCCAGCGCAGCCGCCTTGGTCAGGACGATGTGGACGGAATTAGCTTCCTCTATCCCATTGGCGGGGACGTCTACGGGCTCTCAGAGGACGGCATCCTGTCTTGCGCAACAATAAATAACGGAGGAAGTGGTCCAGGGGGCCCTCTTCTTCCGGCCGGCATTTGCCTCGTCCTGAT
This sequence comes from Pseudomonadota bacterium, assembly GCA_027487685.1. Taxonomy (GTDB): domain Bacteria; phylum Bdellovibrionota; class Bacteriovoracia; order Bacteriovoracales; family Bacteriovoracaceae; genus Peredibacter. The sequence goes on from JAIYDC010000112.1 coordinate 23,533, forward strand.
GATTTTCTTAAGTGAGCTGCGCCGCTTATTTAAGCGTGCGAAGGGACGTGCCACGTTTTAGACACTCGCCTTCATATTCGTCAAGAATGGCCTTTTCTTCATCATTTAGAAGAGCAAGATCAATCAGGGCCGGATCGAAGCCAATGTAAACCAATGAAACGATTCGCAGCATATTAGGATACTTTGGGTGCGCTTGAACTGAGCCGATGTTTTCAAGCCTGACGCCGGCGAAACCTGGAACATAGATCCCAGGCTCTATCGAAACGACCTGACCTGCTTTCATAGGAACGTTTGAGATGGAGGAAATCCGCACACCTGGCTCGTGAACGTGGATACCAACTCCGTGACCTGTCCCGTGGTTGTAATCATGGCCTCTCTTCCTCATAGGTGCACGGGCCAGCCCATCGAGCACGATGCCGCGAGTTCCTTCAGGGAAGACAGCGGACTGAACTGCCAGCAGACCTTTGAGGACTAATGTGTACATCTCCCGCATTTTCGGGTCCGGGGTGGCCGCACCACCGGCAAAAAATGTACGAGTGGTATCTGTGGCCCATCCGCCCTCGAAGTAGCCGCCGGAATCCAGGAGGATCATATCTGTCTCTTTGATGAGCACCTGATCCGAGGGATTTCCGTAGTGAATGATAGAGCCATTAGGGCCCACGCCTGCGATGGTATTAAAACTCTGGTCTACAGCACCCTGTTCTTTGTATTTCACAGTGGTTTCATTATAAAGATCGAGTTCTGTCACTCGCTTACCAGAACGGACCGACTCTTTAAGCCATTTGATGGTGTTAAAAATCGCCTTGTCCGACTTTCGAAAAGACGCTTCAATCTGACGCAATTCGACCGCTTCTTTAATAGACTGGTACTCGTAGAAACCACCGGCCTTCTCTTTCAGGCGGTCGGTGCCAAAGGTTTTCACCAGCACCCCAAAATCAGCACTATTGAGCATCCCGGGATCAAACCATACCTCAGTCAAATGGAGCGTATTTTGGATCCGGTCAAGTTCCTTGCCCAACTGAGCGAATGGAAGGACCACGAATTCGAGACCTGTCTCACGCCTCGCAGTTTCGTTCACCGGAGTCTCCGGGGTCACGAAAACATAAACCTTCTCCTTCGTGACCAGGGCCTTAGCGTAGAAGCTTGAAAGGAAGGGCAGATGGTAGCCTCGGCAATTGGTAATCCAGGCAATGGAATCGAGGGCGGTAAGAAACATTGCCTGCTTCTCGCTGGAGAAGATGGACCGAGTCTTTTCGAGAGTATCCCGGCCGCGCCATTCCCGCGCAACGAGCTTAACTTCTTTCATCGCCGGAAGTGGTTCGAAAGTTATTTGCTGGGCCAGCTCCCCGCTCTGAAGGGGAATAGTCTCGGTGGCATTTGCCGCAAGCCGGTTAAGGTAGCTGAGGGTAGTCCGATCGGCTTCATAGCCAAGCTTTCGGAGTCCCAGGCGCTTTACGTCGGCCGCAAGCTCCGCTGTAGTCGAAGAGTCAGCACCGACCTTAACCACTTCAACCTCTGCCGCGTCCACTTCGAGGTCCGCCTGCTCATGGTAGCGTCCGTCAACGTAGAGTCGGACTCGACCATTTGCTGGGGCGAGCACTTCTGCCATGGAACCGGTGAATCCGGTAATGTAATACCGGTGATTGTCCTGGAGGGGAACATACTCGTTAAGAAACGGGTCGAAGCTCGAGACGTACATTCCGTCGAGGCCCCGGTCAACCATGATTTTTTTCAACTTCTGGATGTTCGACGCGATAGTTTGATTTGATAGATCGAAGGCTTTTTTCATACAATAACTCCGTTCGAATAAGTTACTCTCCTCCAAGATTCTTGGGAAGGTTTTTATGAAGATCCAAACTCCTGTCTACTATGGTGACTACCTGCAGCTCCCCAAGATTCTCAACGCGCAAGTCACCGAGAGCGGGAAACACGGACAATCCGCCCACGACGAAACGCTTTTTATCATCATCCACCAGACCTACGAGCTATGGTTTAAGCAGATCCTGCATGAGCTTGACTCGGTTCGAGAAATCCTACAGCGGCCCTTCGTCCCGTCCACCGAACTGTCTGTGGTCCAGGCAAGGCTTGAGAGAGTGACGGCGGTCCAACAGATTCTCATCGACCAGATTACCGTGATGGAAACGATGACGACCCTCGACTTCATGGAATTCCGGGATTTCCTGGTTCCGGCGTCGGGCTTTCAGAGCCTGCAGTTTCGCCTAATCGAAGCCACTCTCGGAATCAAACCCGAGCACAGGATGGAAGTGGAGAAGCAGTTTTTCACATCTCGCCTTAAGGCCCAAGACCGGGCAAAGCTAGAGGCGACCGAAGCGCAGATCAGTGTTTTTGAACTCATCGAGGCGTGGCTCGAGCGCATGCCGTTTGGCCATTTCGGTGATTTTGATTTCTGGGGAGAATACTCCCGCGCAGTCGAGAAGATGATCGCTCAGGACCGGGAGATTATATCCACCAACCCTGTTCTCGACGATCGTACCCGAACCATAGAGCTTAAAAACCTCGATCTCACCCGTGAGAGTTTCGACACTCTCCTGGACGCCAGTCGCTTTGCTGACTGGAAAAACAGCGGCAAGGTGCGCCTCTCGCAAAGGGCCCTCTTGTCCGCAGTCTTCATCTACCTCTACCGCGACTACCCGGCACTCCAGATGCCGTTCCGGATCCTGAACTCTCTAGTAGAAGTCGATGAAAAGTTCACGACCTGGCGCTACCGTCACGCAATCATGGTTCAGCGTATCCTCGGTACGAAAATTGGGACAGGAGGTTCTTCCGGTCATGATTACCTGAAGTCGACAACGGAGCGAAACCGCGCCTTCGTAGATTTCTTTAACCTCGCGACCTTCCTGATCCCGAAGGGGATGACTCCGAAGCTACCCAAAGAAATCCGCGACCAATTGGATATCGTCTATGACAACTTTCGAACCTAAGCGCTTTTTTTCCCGCTTCCTCAATGCTCATGCCGGAAAGCTTCACTTCGCGGCCCATTCTCATCACTTCTGGCCTGACGTGACCCGTGATGCACAGCTTGCCTACTGGGATGACTGTGCCCGCCTGAGTGACGAAAAGTGGGGACGGATCTTCGGTGCCGTAATTCCACAGGCCCAGGCCCATGTCGCTCGAATCCTGAATCTTCGAAACCCACAACAAATCGTCTTCGCACCCAATACCCACGAGCTCGGAGCGCGCATACTCTCTCTTTTCTATGGCCGCCGCTCTCTTCGTGTCCTCACTACCGGTAGTGAGTTCCACTCCTGGCGCCGGCAACTCATGCGGCTCGCGGAAGATTCCGCGGTGGAAGTCGAAGTTATCTCGACCGCTCCGCTCCTCGAAAACCGAGGTGCGTTTCTGAATGGGCTCACCACTGCTCTCCAGAAGCGTCCGGATATCTTTTTCATCAGCCAGGTCTTTTTCGACTCAGGCCTCGCTCTCACCGATGACGATCTTGTGGCCCTCGCCGCTGCCTGCCACGAAGATACTATAATGGTTGTCGATGGCTATCACGGTTTCGCAGCAATCCCGACCGATCTGGGACGCCTCGAAGGCAGGATTTTCTACATGAGCGGAGGTTACAAGTACGCCCAGGCCGGAGAGGGTGTCGGTTTTCTAGTTGTGCCCAAGGGTGAATGGCGACCTGCTTACACAGGGTGGTTCGCGGAGTTCGGGGACTTGGCCAGACCCCCCGGTGCTGACACAGGCTATACTTCCGACGGCCTTGCTTTCATCGGAGCGACTCAAGACCCTTCAGGGCTCTACCGCTTCAACGCCGCCTGGGATTTCTATTCAAAACAAGGACTTACGGTTTCGTCCATTCATGAATACGTTTTAAACTTGCAGCGTACCTTCCTGCGGGCGATCCCTAAAGAATTCGTAAAGGCCTGGGATCTGCGTCCTTTGATCGACGAAGACCTGGCCTGGCATGCCCATTTCCTGACCTTTGAAGCCCCTAACGAAGAGACCGCCGCTAGGCTGGAAGCGGCATTAAGGGCACAGAAGGTCTTTATAGATCGCCGAGGAAGGCGCATGCGGTTCGGATTCGGCCTTTATCAGGACGAGGCCGACGTACGTAGACTTTGTGAACTCCTGAAAGTCATCAATTAACCCCGGCATTTTCAGAAAATCCTTAAAGCTTTTAGAAGAGAGTGCCGATACTCCCCCTTAGGAACGACAACGGTTGTTTAACTTTTAGAGGGATTTATGGGTGTCAAGATCGGGTCCGTAGTGATGGTTCTTCTCATGTTCTTCATTGCGAAGATATCCTTCGAAACTGCCATGGCCGAAAAGGCACCCGAGCGAACTAACGATCGATTCCCTGCCTCGATCGATCAGAGCTATAACGACCACATGAATAAGCGCTAGCCCGAACGCCCCCGCCTGAGCGTTGCCAGCCTTCCCATCTCGATGTATCTTTCCAATTCCTTAATTTTATAAGAACGATATGAACCATTTGCAAATTCCTGATCTCACCCGTGCCGTGGTCTTCGACCTCGATGGAACACTCTGGAATGCCTGTTCAACTTGTGCTGCTGCTTGGAATTCTGTGCTTCGGGAACTAGGTTATAATCTCGAGATCACGGGAGCGGAGATAGAATCCGTCTGTGGCCTCCCCTTCCCCGAGTGTGTCCGCCGACTCTGCCCAGGCCTGCAAGAAGCAGATCTTCCATCGGTCATGGCCCGTATTGATATGAGCGAGCAAGTCTTTCTACAACGCTACGGCGGCGCTCTCTACCCTGGAGTCATAGAAGGTCTGCACAGACTCGCACAAGTGGTGCCAATCTACCTCGTAAGTAACTGCCAGGAGTCTTACCTTCGGATGTTTTTTTCTCTAACTGGTACAGAAGAGCTTTTTCGCGACTGGGAGTGCCACGGAAGAACCAGTTTACCGAAGACTAAGAACCTCAAGCTTCTTGCTGAACGAAACGGCTTCGCCGGGGCTGTTTACGTCGGCGACACAGAAGGAGACAGACTCGCATCTCTCGCTGCCGGATATTCGTTCGTTTACGCCTCTTATGGTTTTGGAGACTTCGAGCATACTCCGAGTTTTTCAGACTTCCCTGGCCTCGTTAGCGGACTACTGGAAACGCTTCACGCGCCCAGACTTTGAACTTCTCTCCGCGGTCGACATAGTTTTTAAATTGATCAAACGAAGGAAAGGCCGGGGAGAACACGAGGTTTCCCTTGAGGCCCTGGGCGAGTTCAAAAACGCGTATTAAATCCCCTGCCCGCTCTACGGAAAAATCAGAACGGAGTTCATTGTACAGGCGGTCAGTAACGTCACCAATGGTGAAGATCTTCGCAATCTTCCCTTTAAACGGTAAGAGATCTGGAAGCAGACGGTCGGACTCACTGCGAAGCTTGCCTCCCAGAATAAGGTAAAGCGGTTCCGTAGATTCTTTAAACGCTCGTATTGCCGTTGTCGTCGCCAGAGCGTTGGTGGATTTTGCATCGTTATAGAGTGCAAGCCCTTCACTTTCTAAGACAAACTCAAGCCGATGGGCGACTCCCGGGAACTCATTGATGAACTCTTGAAAGAGTCGCGGCAACTCCGGAATCTCCAAAAGCCGAAGAGTCTCGTAGGCGGCATAAAAATTGGCCTCATTGTGCTCACCCCGGACCCGGGCACGTGTGAAGTCGAACATGGACCGGAACTGGGAGGGGAGGTCTCCTTTTGTGAAGTAGTGAACCTGCACCGGATACTTTTTCATCTCCTCGAGATGAGGATTCTCCGTCCCGATGATGAGGTGATCTTCCTCTGTCATATTCGTAAGAAGTCGGTACTTGGCCAAGGCATAATCTCGGACACTACCGTAGCGCTCACTGTGATTGGGAAAGAGGTTGAGATAGAGACCGATCCTTGGGTGAAAGTCGCGGATTGTTTCCAGCTGAAAACTTGAAACTTCGATCACTGCGTACTCTGTCGTACCTTCACTTAAGGCGAGTTCGCAATAAGGGGTGCCGATGTTTCCACCACAAAAGACCCGCTTCCCGGATTTGACAAGGGCCTCTGCAATCATTGTCGTGGTGGTAGTCTTACCATTGGTGCCTGTGATGGCAATCACCGGCACGTTGGATGTATGCCGGAATGCATACTCAATCTCTGAGATGATCGGTACACCCTTCTCTACAGCACGTTTGAGGGCAGGATGGGTAACAGGGATTCCTGGCGAGAGAATGATCTCGTCCATCTTGTGAAAATGCTGCGCAAAATCCTCTTCGGAAAAGCAAGAGCAGGTGGTGCAAATGCCATCAAGACCTTCGCTCTTCCACCACTCATGGGGATCGCCCTTGTTAACGGCATAGACGTCCTGGTTAAGCTTCTTGGCCAGACGCAGGGCCGCTTTACCAGACTTCCCCATTCCGAAGATGGCCACTTTATTTATCTTGTTCATAAGCTATGGTACCTTTGCCGGTAGATGAACTACCGCGAGCGCTTTATCAAAGTCAGAGATTTTTTAAAACCATATCAGAGAATGTGGGAAAACGAAATCATGCTGACCTACCCTGGTCCCCTCTCGGAGTATCCTGAGGCATGGCTCGAGGAGCTGCTACAGATTCAGGCCAAGGCAGACGTTATTCGACTGGAACTGAAAGATGCCGAGGGCCTTGTTGCTGGTCACGAGCTCCAGGCGTTTTATCGCTCCATACAGGATCTTTGCCTTCTTCCCCCTGCACCGACGTACCCGCCGATGCCCGAAGACGCCTGGACCTGGCTTTATGTTATCCCTAAAAAGCAGCATGAGATACGGCGCCTAGCACCACACGTCTATAACCTTTACCATTCTCTTGGCGTCCGCGAGGTAGTCGACATTGGCGGTGGCATCGGTCTTTTCGCCCAGACCTTGACTAACAATTATCAGCTGCCGGTGACCAGCGTGGATATGAACGCAGAGTTTCAGCGAACAGGCCGCTTGCGCCATGAGAAAAATGCCCGAGACCCAAAAAATATCGTACGCTACCTCCATATGAAGGTTGAGGACGGCGGAGATTTCCAGGAACTCCTCAAAGAAAACGTCTTCCCAGTAGGGCTCCATACCTGCGGCGCTCTGGCAGTAGATATAATCCGTGCGGGAGCTCATGCCAAGGTCCCCGGCCTGGTCAACTTCGGCTGCTGTTACCAAACCCTCGACGCCCGGCCAGACTTCCAGAACATCTCACACTTCGCCCAAAACAATGGGCCCCTCTGGCTCAATCAGTTCGCTCTCACCCTCTCGTGCCGAGCGCATCGAAAGATGGATGAGAAAACCTATGACTTAAAACTCAAGGTCAAGCTTTACCGCTACGCCATTCACCTCCTACTCACCGATCATTACGGATTAACGGATGTGCTAAGCCTCGGGAATTCACCTCACTCCCTCTACGGCCGACCATTTTCTGCCTATGCGCTCGAGCAGTTACGGCGCCTATCAGTAACGGCCACCCACACGGAGCAGCAGCTAGATGAATTTTTCGCGCAGGAACATGTCCAGAAGACGATTCATAGGATGATAGCAGCGGGTCTGATCAGAGATGCTTTGGGCCGCGTCCTCGAACTCTACCTTCTGCTCGACCGCGCCATTTTTCTTGAAGAGAATGCTTATACAGTTCATCTCGAAGAATTCTTCGACGAAGACATTTCACCTCGCAACATCGGTATCACGGCCCTGAGGCAGGGTCAGTCATGCGAGACGTAACTAATTAAGGTGGAAGACTTCCCGCATTTCCTGATTCAGGAGCTTCATCTTGTGATCGATATTGGGATGATTCCGATCGTTCTGATCTAAGAGATAATTCTCTGGGCCCATGGGCTTTATCATAAGCTTCGTCTGCCAGATGTTATCGTGGGCGATGTTGATATCTTGCCGGTACTGGTAGAGATCCAGGGTTTCTTTCTTGATGAAGTCCTGGATCGAGTTGAAATAATGATCGTTGTAGATTTTCTTACCGTTCTCCAGCCGCGTGTATCCCCGAACGACGTAGTCGATATAAACCACGTCACACTCAAAGACCTCAAACATATAATTCAGGGCCTTGAGGGGTATGATCTCGCCGCAGGTTGCGACATCGAGATCGAGGCGGAATGTACAGATGCCTTCAGGATCCGAGGCATCAGGATAGGTGTGTGTCGTAATGTGGGATTTATCAAGGTGCATACTTACGGCAACTTTGCCCTCTTTGCCCATTTCCCAGTTACCGCCCCCCTTGAGATCGGACATCAGAGTCATGGTTGATGCCCCCACTGGCTCGTAGTCTTGCACGGTTTCAGAGAGAATATTCGCCTCGATGATCTCACAAATATTCCGGGCGATCTGGCTAATGTTCTTCGCGCAATATTTAGTGTGGATGTAACTAATATATTCCTGCCGCTGAGTCTCATTCATAGCGATACAGAAGTCGTAGAAGTTGAACGACAAAATCTTAGTGAGATTATTGAATCCGGAAAGCTTAATCGTTTCCTGCATCTTGTCCATCTAGAGACCCTCGTAGAAATTTAGAAGTCGTTATAGGGAATCGGGGGGGATATGACAATAAAAAAAAGGCCCAGCGCAATAACCGCCGGGCCTCTCTAAGGTAAAACTTAAATGAGATTAAGGGACTTTACAGCGTCGCGCTCGCCACGAAGTTCGTCCAGCGTGAGCTTAAACTTTTCCTGACCAAATTCGTTATGTTTAATTCCTTCGATGACTTTCACTTTACCACCCTCAGTCCGGCACGGGTAAGAGAAAATGAGTCCCTTATCGACTCCGTATTCGCCATTCGAGGCTAGACACATGGAGTAGGATTCACCAACGGCCGTCTCGGTCACGATGCTGCGAATTCCGTCGATAGCTGCGTTAGCGGCCGATGCAGCAGAAGAGAAACCTCGTGCCTTGATAATCGCAGCCCCCCGCTGCTGGACAGTCTTAATGAAGTCGCCTTTAAGCCATTCGTGATCCGTAATGACATCTGTGACATGCTTGCCGTTAATTTTCGCGTTGAAGAAATCCGGATACTGAGTCGCCGAGTGGTTGCCCCAAATGGTCATGTTCTTGATCGCAGTCACGTCAACCTGTGCCCGAATTGCCAGCTGCGCCTTCGCGCGGTTCTCGTCAAGAGAGGTCATCGCAAAGAAGCGATCAGCAGGGATCCCTTTGGCGTTGTTCATAGCAACAAGAGCGTTAGTGTTGCACGGATTACCAACAACGAAGACACGCACGTCGGAGGCGGCCGACTGCTCGATTGCTTTTGCTTGAGCGGTGAAGATCCCGCCATTAATTTTGAGGAGGTCCGAACGCTCCATCCCGTCTTTCCGGGGCATAGAACCGACGCATACAACCCAATTGGCCTCTCTAAAAGCAGTATTGAGATCGGAGGTCAGAACGATATTCTTCAAAAGCGGGAATGCACAGTCCTCGAGTTCCATGGCCACGCCTTTAAGCGCTGGAAGAGCGTGCTCGAGTTCAAGCAACTGGAGTTCAACTTCCGTTTCCATGCCCAACATCTGACCGGAAGCGATCCGAAACAGAAGGGCGTATCCAATTTGTCCGGCCGCACCTGTGACAGCAACTTTGACTCTTTTCTTGGCCATAAAAACCTCCACAAACGTGAATTAAATATTAAGGCTATTATAGGGGAAATACCTTTGATTCTCACCTTTTATTCGTCCAGCCTAGACAAATTCTTCCTATGGGGCATAGTATAAAGCTTTTAAAGAATGTCAGGCAGAGGTAGTTGTGGACTCACCAAATAGATCAAATAATGGCGGCGGTAGTGCTGGTAGCGGGAATGGCCGCAGACGCCGCTCTCGCGGTGGATCGCGAAGCGGTGGAAACCGGGGCGCTGAATCTGTTGCGCGCAATCCTAATGAGGCCCAGAATCGGGGCACAGGTGATAACCGCAACCGATCTCAGCAACCGAGTTCCCGAAACCGGGGTCGAAGTGGCAGGGCCTTGTCAGTCAATCAGGTTCTCGTTAAGTACGACAATCTTTTAGAGCAACACCTCATCACCAGACGAAAGTACTTCGAATATTTTAACCGCGTCGACGAACGCCAATTGTTCAAACTCGAGAAAAACTTTTTTACGAGCATCGAGCATCTTCGCCGCTTTGAGGCGAGCCTAGAAAGCTCCCAGCGCGAAGCCCTGGAGAAGCATAAAACTGAACGCTACCGTTTAGACCTCACGTATTCCAACAACAGAGGCTGGGATCCAAAAGAGATAGCAAAGGTCGAGGTGGGCCCTGACGAAGTGGAGGATCCGCATTTCAAAGATTCTCAGAAAGAAGCCTTCGCAGAATACCAAGACGATACGGAGGAGTCGGAAGGCACTTTCGAGGATTATCTTCGTCTGAAGGGTCAGGTCTAAAAAAAATGGCCAGGTTACCCTGGCCATTTCACTAGATAAAATCTCAAACAAAAACTAGAGGCCGTCAGTTCCCGTAGCTCCGAACTGAGGAGCTGTAAGTGTTGCTACCACATCCGAAGACTTCTCTTTCTTGGTAGTCTTCATGTTGTAGAGGTAATTATTCAAACTCTCCTCCTGATCTTTCAGGATGGCCGCTTTGAGTTCCTCAGAAGGGATGTCGAGGACTTCAGATACCTTGCGAAGCATCTTGAGAGGAATATTACAAAGCGCGCGCTCAACGTTTGAAATAAACTGCCCATTTTTGTAACCCAGAAGATGCGACAGCTCAGACTGTGAATACCCTTTAGTGTGATTCATTCTCTTCGTACGAATAAGATGAGCAATGTTCTTAAAGCAACGCATGTGTTCTCCGGCTAGATTGTGGCAAGATTCAAAATAATATGCATTTTTTCGAGAATGTCATTCACCATTCACAAAAATATTACTATCTATACTATAGGACCAGGAGCTGAGAACTAAGTGGGAAAAATAATTTTATGAAGCTGATTTCGTGGAACGTCAATGGCATACGATCTGTGTATAACAAGGGATTTCTTGAATGGTTCACTAAGGAATCGCCGGACATCATATGCTTACAAGAAACCAAAGCGGACTACTCACAGTTTCCACTTGAAATCCGAGAACTCCCAGGCCACGAGATTGCTCATAGTTCTGCTGAAAAAAAAGGATACTCTGGGGTCGCGACATTTTCCCGGGAAAAAATTCTTGACACAAAAAAACTTGGAAAGCACAGTTTCGACTCCGAAGGTCGTGTACTCATCCACGAATTCGCCGACTTTTTCCTTCTGAACTGCTATTTCCCCAATGGTCAACGAGACCACGCACGGGTCCCCTTCAAACTCGAGTTTTGTCATGACGTACTGACCAAGCTCTCCGAACTTAAAAAAATTAAACCAGTCATTATCACAGGCGACTTCAACACCGCACATCGAGAGATCGACCTTGCGAATCCAAAATCCAACAAAAACACAACTGGCTTCCTCCTTCCCGAGCGCGAATGGCTCGACACTTTCATTGCGGCCGGTTTCATCGACATTTTTCGTCACCTCCATCCCGAGAGTGTAGGCGCCTACACATGGTGGAGCAACATGCCCGGAGTGAGAGCACGGAATATTGGATGGCGTATAGACTACTTTTTCATCACTCCGGAACTCCTCCCTCGTGTGAAGTCGGCGGAAATCCTTCCTGCTGTAATGGGCTCGGACCATTGCCCGATCGTCCTCGAGCTATCTCCCTAGATAGATATTGACGGCCTCTACGAGTTCCTGGAAGTTGATAGGTTTGTAGATCACGGCGTCGTAACCCGTTTTTTCCTTCACCCCTTTAGCTTCTAGGTTTCCCGTCACCAGAATAAGCTTACCTTTAAAGTTGAGTTCATTCCGAAGGTAACGAAAGAACTCATGGCCACTGCCCGAAGGCATCCTTGCATCAGAAAGGATGACAGCGTAATCGTTTCGCCGGACCAGATCAATTGCCTTGTCAAAATCGGAGGAAGTGTGGAGCGAGATATTATCGTCCTCAAAAAATCCAGCAGCAAGGTCCAGGAGATCAGGTTCGTCATCGAGGTAGAGAACATTTACATCACCCATACCTACGATCTCCCGAATTAATGAGCGGATTTATCTTCCACTACAAAACAAGGCTAGGGCCGGTCTTCCGATGTGGCAAGAGATCTAACTGTTTAACCGCTGCCGTTTTCCATTCAAATACACTGCCGTGATTAATTTGGAATAATGGGCACGGTTTCCTCTGTGTGATTCAATCATCCGTTTCAGCAGTAATTCTGGTTCATCAGGAAGCTTTAGGCCATTGAGTGGAATGACGATAAAAGACGCATCCTTGCCACGATTGAGATTTCCAGTGCGGCGATTAAGACCGAGGATCTCAGCGCCCGCCAAAGTCGCCCGATAAAGGGCCTTGACGTAGGTAGCTCCGGAAACATGCTTACGTTTATTTTGATCAACGAAGCTCCGCATGACGTCAAACATCGAAAGGAAGGGGCCACCTCCAATATCAGAGCCGAGGGCCCAGCGGACTCCGGCCCGCTCGACCTTCCGGAAGTCAAACAGCCCCGAGCCCAAACCCAACTCCTTGATAGGAGCGTTACTCGTGGGGCAATGGATCAACGAGGTTTTCGTCTGCCCAAGAATTTTTAACTCCTTGGGAGAAAGGTGAATTCCGTGACCCATGAGCGAGCGTTTTCCAAGCATTCCAGTCTTAGCGTAGATTTCGGTGTAGGAGCGGACCCTCTCAAAACCCGGAAGCTTTCGATAAATCGAAAGCACGAAAGCAATCTCCTGAGGCGTTTCCGAGAGATGGGTCTGCTTAAAGCAGCCGGCACGATCGGCGAGAGCACTCCCCGCTCGCATCACAGCTGGAGTCGTCGTGATCGCAAATCGAGGTGTGAAGCAGTGGAGCGCTCCGTGCCGCTCGATGAGTCTCTCGGTCAGGGCGATGGACTCAGCATCTGTTTGCGTCAGTGAGGCCGGCGAGTTCATATTCATAAGGACGTTACCGACCACAAAATCGCCTCGCGCATACTTCAGGGCCTCGTCGACGGCGTGCTCGTGAATCGAGCTATAACACGCCCCTCCGATGGTTCCGTGTGCCACCAGCTTCTTGAAAAACTGCCGTCCTTTAGCTCGTGCATAGCTTCGTTTGGCGAACTTCATTTCAGCGGGGAAAGTGTACTTCTCAAGCCACTCCAGGAGTGAGTCTTTCGGCATGTCACTGACATCGTCTTGCACCCAATGAAAGTGCATATCGAAAAATCCAGGGAGAATCAGAGCATCCCCGAAGTCTGTGGTGTTCCGGCCAGTCATGCGAGGCCCGTACTTCTTTACGCCGCGCTCTAGGGGGAGGAGGTCAAGGATCCTTGCACCGGCGTCCGTGGCCTCTGTGACGAGGAGTCCGGTCTTGTAGTAGTCAGATGACTCATCGTCCTTTGGATTGAGAAATGTGCCGATGTAAAAGCTTAATTTTTGCGCTGCCACAGGAGGTCCTTTTAAGTTGTCCGTAACGAAAAAGATCAGTTAATGTACTGGTACATATGAGACTTAACATCCTAGCCCAATTTTTGATCCTTGTCTTGACAGTTATCCCGCTAAAGGGTCACTCCTCTCCTCTAGATATCAGAGAACTGAGCCTACTCACGGTTAATTCTGCCATTACTCCGGCGACGTACGATTACCTGAAGCGAAATTTTGACAGCCTGCCGGCCACTTCGCTGATCGTTTTGAAATTAAATACTCCAGGTGGTCTCGTAAGCACCACCAAAGACATCATCACTCTAGTCGGTCGCAAAGGGCGTCCCTTTGTGGTCTGGATCACACCAGAGGGCGGCTCGGCTTCTAGTGCCGGCGCGATCATCGCATCCGCTGCGCATTTCATCTTCATGTCTCCCGGAACGAATCTCGGAGCGGCCACCCCGGTTGGTCTAGGTGGAGACATCAACGACGGTGACGGTCGCCGGAAAGCGCTCAATGACCTCACGGCCCTGGTCCGCTCACTCAGCGCCTCTCGTGGCAGGCCTGCCAAACCGTTCGAGAAAATGATCTCAGATGCTTCTGCGTACACCGCCGATGAGGCGCGCACTTTGGGGATCATCGATGGTGTCGTTTCTTCGGAGAAAGATATTCTCTCATTTGTGAGTGGTAAAACCATCAACCTCGACGGTGTTTCTCGTAACATCGTTTTCGCAGCCCCTAAAGTGAAAACCTATGACCCCTCGGCAGGGCAAAAGATTCTCGCTGTACTCGCGGACCCATCCACGGCTTACATTTTATTTCTCCTTGGGATTGCTCTCATCTATTTCGAATTCCAGGCACCAGGCGGTTTCATCGCAGGCTCCGTTGGTCTGTGCTTCCTCATACTATCGGGCATCTCATTTCAGGTGCTCCCTCTCGACTGGGGCTCTCTGGGTCTCATTGCGGCCGGAGTCTTCCTTTTGATCCTAGAAGTCTTCATCGTAAGCTATGGGATCCTCACTATTGCTGGTCTTGCGGCCCTCATCACGGGTTCCCTTTTCCTCTTCCACGACGAATCCGGTTATATTTCGGTTGAATACTCAGTCATCTTCTCGTCCCTCGCCGGGGTCATCCTCGGCTTGGGGGGTATCGTATGGTACCTCTACCGCGAGGAAAAACGGCGCTTAAATATAGACGACTTTTTTCTTCCCATCGGTGCCCGAGGCCAAGTTCTAACAAAGCTCTCGGTGCATGAATATCAGGTGAGAGTCCGAGGAGAAATTTGGCGCGCTCTGGCCGAGGAAGAGCTTTCGGTTTCTGATCCGATAGCCGTGACAGAGGTAGACCCCAGAGGTCTCATCATTAAAATTCGCAAAGACCATTCATCACTTTAAGGAGTTACTATGGAGCTTACGTTTCTGCCCTTTTTAATTTTCGCCGGTCTGATTCTTTTCAGCACCTTTAAGGTCCTGAACGAGTATGAGCGCGGTGTGATCCTCCGTCTCGGAAAGTTCTCAGGTATACGTGGTCCCGGCCTCATCATCCTCGTTCCTGGCATCGAAAAAATGCTCAAGATCGACCTTCGCCTTGTGACGATGGATATTCCATCACAAGACATCATCTCAAAAGACAACGTCACCCTAAAGGTTAACGGCGTAGTCTACTTTAAGGTTAGTAATCCGGAGCGAGCGATTATCTCCGTCGAGAACTACTACCATGCAACCGCTCAGATCGCGCAAACCACTCTCCGTTCCGTTGTAGGCCAGTACGAGCTAGACGAGATCCTCGCCAAACGGGATGCGATCAACACTAAGCTTCAAGGTATCCTTGATGAAGTGACAGAGCCATGGGGAATTAAGGTCACAAACGTTGAAGTGAAGGCGATCGACCTACCCGTAGAAATGCAGCGTGCAATGGCGAAGCAGGCCGAAGCCGAGCGGGAGAAGCGCGCCAAGATTATTTCAGCGGAAGGCGAATTCGATGCCGCTAAGAAGCTTTCCGAAGCTGCAAAGGTCTTGGGAGAACAAGATCATGCGATCACTCTCCGATACCTATCGACTATGCGAGAGATTGCGGGCACAAACAGTAGTTCGACCACGTTCTTCCCACTTCCGATGGATTTTTTCTCTAAAATTTTGAAGTAGTCACTGACGATTTGCCCGGCACGTCCGGGCAAATCAAACTTGAGGATCACCAACTCTGGTGACCTAATTGCTTGACGTTTTTTTCGATTTTGTCCGGCCCCTCAAACTCTACTTTCTCTACAGGCGTCGCTGACGCTGGTCCACGAACGGGAACCTTTTTAAACTTTTCGTCATCCTTAGATAGCTCCGATTTTACATCAGCAGCGAGCTCCTGATTAAAATCAGGATGCGAAAGAGATAACGTAGAAAATGAGAGCACTAATGACACAAGTAAGAGTTTCATAGACTCCTCCTGTCTCCCTATCGGTTGAAACGGAGGGAATCTTTAATCAATTGTGAGTCACTGATCCCTCTTAACTCAGGGCACAGAGGACAGTCGGAAAGCATTTCTATTGGAGGAGAAGGAAAGGGAAAGAACGGACAAAAGTCAAGGGGCCCTAACGGGCCCCTTGATTACTAGCGAGTGACTTTACGGAGATTTTGGTTCAGTTCTTTTTTGCGGACCCGGATACTCTTAGGAGTAACTTCGACCCATTCATCATCGTCGATCCAATCCAGGGCCCAATCAAGTGTACGCTGAGGAATAGGAGGAAGAATGATGTTTTCGTCTTTGCCGGCGGTGCGGACAGAAGTAAGGTGCTTTTCCCGGCACACGTTAACGTTGAGATCATTAGGTCTCGTGTGCTCCCCGACAACCTGACCTTCGTAGGACTGCTCCCCCGGAAGGACGAACTGGCGGCCAGAGGCCAGGAGGTTAAAGAGTGCATACGGCGTGATTTTTCCGGTACGGTCGGAAATCAGTGCTCCGTTTTGGCGCGCAAGCATTTTGCCTACGTGTGGCTCATAGCCAACGAAGTAAGAAGACATAAGTCCCTGGCCTTTCGTATCGGTCAGGAAGGTGGATCGGTAGCCGATGAGACCGCGGGATGGCACGTGAAACTCCATCCGGGTGCGGCCTTCGCCGAAAGGCTGCATCGCTTCGAGGCGACCTTTCCGTGTTGCCATTTTTTCCGTGATGGCCCCAGTTGAATCGTTAGGAACGTCGAGGACAAGACGCTCAAAAGGCTCCATTAAAACACCATCAATTTCTTTCATAATAACCTGAGGACGAGCGATCATGAGCTCAAAGCCAGCGCGCCGGATCTCTTCGAATACTACAGCGACCTGGAGTTCACCACGCGCCTTAAGGATGAAGACTTTTGGATCACTCGTTGGCTCATACTTCAAGGAGACATTCTTTCTAATAGCGTCGATGAGGAACTCCTCAAGCTTCCTAGAAGTAAGGTATTCGCCCTCTCGGCCTGACATGGGAGATGTAGAAACCGAAACCTGAACCGAAACTGTGGGAGGTTCAACCTCAATCCGCGGCAGCGCCTCAAGCTTATCAGTAGCGGTCAGAGTATCGCCGATTTCTGCTTGCTCCAGACCTGAAATAATTACGATCTCACCCGCCTCAGCAGACTCCACGGTGGCCATACCAAGACCATCGTAAATCTGAAGGGAGGTGACCTTAAAGGTCTTCACCTTACCATCGGCCGGGATGTGGGCAAGCTGTTTCGCGTTGAAAACAGTCCCGCGTTGGATCCGACCAACCATTAATGAACCGAGGTAGTTCGAGTAAGAAAGGTTCGTGATCATCAGCTGGGCTGGACCATCTTTTTCAACTTTCGGCTTCGGATAATAATCAGAGATCAGGAAGTCGAGCATCGGCTCAAGGTTCCCTTCACGTCGGTTTTGGTCATCGGAAGCATAACCGTTTCGGCCTGAGCCATAGATGAACGGAATGTTGAGGTCAATCTCATGACCTGATTGAGAGGCGAGCTCAAGGAGAAGATCCTCGACCCCGGATCTCACTTCGTCGATCCGCTGATCGTCCCGGTCAACTTTGTTGATGAA
>JAIYDC010000113.1 GCA_027487685.1 Pseudomonadota bacterium
GGCGATTCCCCCTAAAAACTAGGTAGTTTACAATCTGATGCCCACTGTGTCATAAGGCACAAAAAGGAATCAGATGAAGAAGAGATTTACCGAAGACCAGATCATCCAGACCCTAGAGGAGATCCGCCAGGGCAAGGCCGCCAAAGAGGTCGCTCGCCAGAAGGGCATCACCCTTCAGACCATCTACACTTGGAAGACTAAGTACGGTGACATGAGCGCTGACGAAGCTCGAAAGCTCAAGGCCCTTGAGGCAGAGAACGCCCGTTTAAAGCGTCTAGTCGCCGACCTGAGCCTCGATGTTCAGATCCTAAAGGATGTTAACTCAAAAAAGTGGTAGGGCCCAAACTGAGGAGAGAGACGGCAAGATATGTGCAACAAAAGTTTGCCATCAGCGCCTCTCGCGTTTGCCGAGTTTTGGGCCTTGCGAGATCAACCTTCGATTACAGAGAGCAACCTCGCGATGACTCAGAAGTTGGAGACGCTCTCGCTGATCTCGCCGGACAGAACAAGCGCTTTGGTCATCCCCGTCTCTTTATCCTGCTCAAGCGCGAGAAGAAAATCATAGTTAATCACAAAAGAAGCGAGAGGATCTACCAGCTCCTCGGACTTCAAATTAAAAACAGAAAGAGAAAGAAGCTCGGAGGAGGCAGAATTAATGTTGGGCCCATAACTCCGTATGGCGCCGGAGAAGTTATTGCCATTGATTTTGTCTTCGATTACATCGAATGTGGTCGGCGACTCAAGACTCTGACAATTGTCGAGGAGCAGACAAAAATCTCCCCAGCCTTACTTGTGGCACACTCAATCACAGGGAAAGATCTCGGTCCGTTTATAGAGCTTGCATGCGAGAAGTTACCAAGGGTCATTCGAGTTGATCAAGGCACGGAATTCACCTCCAGGGCGTTTCTCGATTGGGCCTACAAGAATAGAATTCAGCTTGAGTTCACCAGGGTGAGAAAACCGAATCAGCTAATAGAATCATTTAACAGTCGCTTCAGAGACGAGTGCTTGAATGAGCATCTGTTTCATGACCTTGAGGACGCCATTGAGAAGATCAATCAGTGGCACGATAGGTACAATAACTACAACCCACACTCGAGTTTAGAGATGATGACTCCGGTCGAGTTTGCCAGAAGAAGAGAGTCTATGCTAATTGCTTAACGCTAAATGTATCAGATTGTGATTTCCCGATGAGTGGGGGAATCGCCGTGATACTATTCTTTTTTCTAAAATCTCCAATTGAAAACATATTATTATCAGCTTTTTTGATCTCACTTATCTTGGGATACGGAAAGCCGAGCCTAGAAGAAACCAAGTAGTCTGCTGAAACGTTTATAAAAATTAAGTTATTAATCCTTATACCCAAAGTGGAGGGCATAACAGAAAAAAAGGGCGAATCGGTTCCAATGTAAGTTATTCCTCTATCATCCTTATTATAGGGGTAACAAACGAGGAGACGATCTTTTGTGCCAAGTCTTTGATCAATATGAAAGTTCGGTTTTATTCCTAGATGGTTCTTATTCAAATAACGAAAACCAAGCCAAAGGCCAATCCTTACTTTATCAAACCAATCGAGCAATATTTTATAATCCGCACAGGATACAGGCTCATGCTTAGTAAGCTTTTCAATAATCCTCTTGGCATCTGACTCCAAATAATCAGCATAAAAGCTATTACAACCAGAACAAGCAGGAAATACAAACTGATCAGCAGAAAAAAAACGATTGCTGCCAGTCTTCCAATCAATTCCTTGATTAACTACTCTTTTGGGATCTCCAGAAAGCTCTAGTAGCCACTTAGGTAGTACATGTTCTTTATTCTTATCAACTGGCTTTTCACCGCAAAAGATACATTTTTTTTCTACTGGAAGCATTAATCAATTACCCTGTGTCATATCAAAATTTATTACCGAAGTTTAATTCTTGGAATTTCAACCTTTTTAAGTTTTAGACCTTCAGCAACTAAGTCGAGACATGCATTAAATCTTTTAGCTACGAATATCCATTTTTTCTTTGGACTCCCTGAGTTATTTTTAATTTTTCTCTCGACCATATTTCGTAAATTCAAAATATGCTTAACTTCTTTTTTCAATTCTTTATTCCAGCTTTTATCAGAAGCAACTAATAATGAATGCAAGTAAGAAAAATGGCCGCAGTAATCTCTTCCAAAGTAGAACTCATTGCTTTTATATTTTTGAATTTTGGAACTTTTTTGTTTTAGAATTTTCGGCAAATCATTTAGAACAGCACCTTCACATTTAATCACTGGATCGCTTAAGGACTGCTCGTACGTATAGGCTTTAACAAGGGCCGGACTTACAAGAATATGATCAGGGAATACTTCCATTTTTCGAGCTTTCGTATCCAGAGACTCAAGAGCACCTGAGTAATGCAATCCTTTTACAATAACTCCTCGAACTAAATGTCCTTTCAAAAAAAGCTTCTCTTGCAAGCGTTCACAATTTTCTAAGAGATAAGGGATAGCATTTTTATGTGGGGTCCACATTAAAATCGAGTCTGAAAGAAAAATCTTGTTTATTCCGTACCATGGGCCTCTCGAAGAGGAGTCATCGGCTTCAGAAATAATTTTCAAAAGATAATTTGGATTTTTTTTGCAATTATTAATTAAAATATTTTTAAAACCCAAAATATCAATCAAGGCGAAGTATACGGTTTGATACTTACCTTTGTCAGACATTACCCTTAAAAGCATAATTTCCCCTAGGGACTTAAAATAAACTTCCCACTAAACGAACTATTAAGCATCGTATTCTTCACAGCCTTATCGGCAGTAATAAGAAGCGAGAAACTTGATTCTTTATAAAGATTTAATATCATCGCATCTGCTGACCCAATGCCCGACTCTCCCAGTATGGCGACCATATTTGACCAAGAAGGGTGCTTTTCAAAAAACTCTTTGCTCTCAATTTCTCTTGTCCCAAGAAAATTGATTTTAAGCTCTTGAACGACATCTTCCCAGATGCCGTTTATGTAGGGCGCAAAGTAGGACTGACAAAAGGCAGTCCATGCACTCAGTCCATCACCAGTTGGCTCATGGCCAAAAAGCTCCATGTATTTCTTGATATCTGAATCATTTAATTTAAAGACGCGCTCTTCATCAGTCGCAGCTTTTGCTTTTCGTTTAAGATATTTAAGCTCATCGTAAATTTTCCCATCAAGAGATTCTGAGAAATCTTCATAAAAGCCAACAAGGCCTTCAGGGATTAAAACTTTGCGGTGCAAATCAAGAAACTCTGAGCGGACGTTAAGGTTCGTGTAAACGGGAATACCTAAACGGTTTAAGGTTCTAAAAACCTCATCTGCCCAATCATTGTGAATATCAAGTGGATATGAACCTGCGAAAAGAACATTTGTATCAACAATACAGCCTTGTTTTAAGGCCGGAAATTTTTCTACTGATTCTTCAAAATCTGAAATTTTTAACTCCATTAAGCTCCTGCTTCAGGCGTATAGGGTCTCGCCACTTTTTTATCTTTGGGCTGCTTTAACTTGCCAGTCTTGATAAGAGCATCAATCAATTCCTTTGATGGCTTGAGATTATTTTTGATGCTGTAATATCTTTCTCTCAATTTTTGTACGCCTGATTTTTCTTCTTGCTGGCCCATAATTTTCCTCCCACTTATTGGTATTCTTAACTTTAAAATACCATGGCTTCCTAGGCGGGGAACCTACTGATATTACGAGGATTTGGGTGTTACCCCAAATCCTCAAATATTTACC
>JAIYDC010000035.1 GCA_027487685.1 Pseudomonadota bacterium
AGTGCACCGGAAACTTCAAGGCAGCAGACCTCCTTACCTTGACTGATCACAGATCTCACGATGAAGTGCTTGAGGATGGAAGTGATGGCCGAAATTTTTGTATCTTTGCGCCGGCGCATGAGGAGGCGGTCAAGGTAGATTGGCGCGGTGGTGTCTCCGCCAGCGAGGTACTCGAGGTTGTGGCGGAGGAGAAGGTCGTTGGCGCGGACCGTGGCAAGTTCTGCCTCGTGGGCGTTTGAGCTCTGGGCGAGGGACAGGAGCTTTTTCACTTTCTCCAGAACCCGTTCGGATTGAAGATCCCCCTCTTTCGAGAGGTTGCTGGCGGCGAGATCCATTGTGGCGGCGGCGACCTCTTTAGGGAAACCGAAGCGCTCGCAGACCGCACGGAACTCTGGGCCGTGGGGTTTAACGTTCGGGTGAAGGATATAGGTTAGGTAGTGGGCGAGCTCGTGTTTGAGAATATCACGGATAACACTATCTTTGGCGAGGTATACGAGC
The DNA here is from genome assembly GCA_027487685.1 of Pseudomonadota bacterium. Classification (GTDB taxonomy): domain Bacteria; phylum Bdellovibrionota; class Bacteriovoracia; order Bacteriovoracales; family Bacteriovoracaceae; genus Peredibacter. The sequence continues at coordinate 499 of JAIYDC010000035.1, forward strand.
TTGCGGTTAAGTCCCAACTGCAGAAAGGGGGGATTGAAATGACCAAGCTCTGGGCCCTCAAATATGACCACGTTGATGGGGTAAAGGTAGCGGTTGAATTCGAAGCGGCTGGTACGGACGGTGATCCCGCAGGAGACTAGGATCTCCCGAACGAAGGTTTCGGCTTTTTGACTGAAGGCGATGGTGGTTTCGTCGTAAACGTGCATGAAGCTAATCTAGCTTCTTGGGGCCAAAATGTAACCAACTTCAAAAGTGCTGGTGCCAAAAAGCACTAATTACGGAAGCAAAATCACTATGCTACTTCTTAGTTATTCCCGTCTTTATGAGGAGGAACGGAATGACAAAGCTACTCTCGGCCGCACTTTTATTTGTGATCGTTTCAGCACTTCCGGCCGAGGCCTGGGGTGTTTCTTTGAGTTGCCGCTTTAAAGACTTTAAGATGTCTGGAGTCAATCACATTCTAATCGAGGAGGACATGCTCATCATCAACCGTGAACTCGAGATTCCCCTCGAGAAGTCACGGGTCCGCTGCGGGCATTTCGGTCGGCAGACGCGGTTTGATGGGAGTGCCCTGGGCTTCCAGGTTGTACTCAAGACTTGTACCTCAGATGCGAAGCTTGAGGGGCACCTGATTGACTCCGTTAACGTCATCGCTGCGGATCTTGTTTGTAATCCGATCTAAGTAGAGGACCGCCAAGAATCTAGAGCTTTACTCGCAGACGCTCTCGCTGTTGAAGGTTTCGTCCATTACGGTTCCCTTCGTCACCGTGATGAGGCGAGGCCCGCTTCGGGTCATGCTTGATTCCATATTAGTGACGACCTCATTATCCAAAAGGCCCCTGATTCTCGTTTTAAGGGCGCTTCCTTCGCACCATCCAGTGGTTTCCTGACGCCATTTCATTCCGGTCTCAGGATCAACTCCGCTTTCAACGATGATTTTTCCATCGGCGCGGATCGTTTCCGTTGTCCGATCCCCTGTCTCAAGATTCGTCCCGGTGAGAGTGTAAACGGTCACTCTGTTGACGATGTTTTGCGTGACCACAAAGTTCCGTGAGTCTCCCGCACTCGACTTGCAAAGGGCATAGGTTCCGGAAAGGTTCGGGCAGGCGTAGGTTGTCCATGAGATGAAGAAAAGAGCAAAAGCAATCAAGCGCATGGAAGTGACTCCTTAAAAGGTGGAACCTTATTGCACCAGTCATTCCACGGCCTCGTCAAACCCATTTTGGCCCCGGTATCAATGCGTCCCGCGTCAAGTGTTTGGATTTTTTTACACACTTCTTGGCAAACATTTTGCAAGTCCGGCGCTCAAGTAATACACAAGGAGTGTCAGAATGATTAGCAGAATCGCGCTATTTATCGTCATGCTTGTGCCTTCAATCACGAATGCACAGCTCGAGTCCCAGTTTCAGTTCAATGGCCAAAACGCCGAAGTTTTGTCTGTAGAGAAGAAGATCACCGTTGTAACCCCCGAAGTGATTCAAGTCCCCGATACCTGCACAAGACAAGTTCCTAATGGTCAGCGCGAAGTTTGTACCCAAGAGACACGCTACCGTCAGGAGTGTTCATGGATTCCACAGTCTCAGCGCTGCTGGGATGAACCGGAGCGGATTTGCCGAACTGTCACTCGGTACCGCCAGGATTGCGACCGGGGCCCTGGCCGCACCGAGTGTCGGGATATTCCTAGCCGCGAGGTTTGTGTTGAAAGGCCGACAAGAGAAGTTTGTAGGACTCGACCGGACGGTACTCAACATTGTACGACTGTCGGCGGTGGAACTCACTGCACGACCGTAGGTGGAGGGCGTGACTGCCGAGAGGTTCCAGGACCGCAGATCTGCCGGCAAGTTCCCTACAATGACACTGAATGTGATACGGTCTCACGCCGCCGCTGCGAAACTGTCCCTGGTCGCAACGATTGTCAGGACATCCCATACACAGTTCCGGTTTGCCGGATGGAAACTCAATACCGTACAGAGAGCTATTCATGTACTCGGCCTGAGACGGTTAATCGCACAGCTCAGAAGACCCTCAAGGCCAAGATCCAGGTTGAAGTGCTGACCAATGGTCTGGTTGAAGAGTTCCCGGTCCAGCTGGTAATTAAAGAAGAGAACGCTCAGTTCAAGGTCTTCTCCATCGAGGCTAAGCTCGGCAAAGAGCCTACGGTCTTCGTTGTCCTAAAGAAGAAAGAAGTATCGATTGCTTCAAACACCAAGGATACGATTGAGCTTAAGTCACGCATTATCCTTGAGGTCCTCTCTAAAGAAATGCTTCCTATCGCTCTGCCAACTGCGATCAGTAAGGCCTCTATTACTGAGTCCTCTAAGAAGATGCTGATCGTCTTGGATGGTCAGATCTCGGCCACAGGTGGAGTGGATCTTAAGATCACGCATAAAGGTGTACTCACTGGGACCCGCACGATCGCTGAACTCGTTGCCTCGTACCCGTCTCTCGGTGTTAACCTTGGTGTTGTTGATAGTAAGGCCGCGCTCTCAATTGATCTGACGAACGCGATTAAGAGAGAGCTTAAGAAAAAGAACATGCGCCTAAGCCTGAAACTCTCATCGACGCTTAATCTTGGCGGCGAGCTGATGAATGCGACGAAGCCTGAGACTTCAAAGCTCTACGAAGGAACCTTTGTTGAGTTGAAGTAGTCATCCCTTGGGGACCTTCGGAGGGTTAGCTCCGGAGGTCCTTTTTCTTGATCTTATTTTTAGTCAACCGGTGCTGCCAAATCCCATTGCATCGAGGGCCCGGTTGATTTCGCTGTGAATTCCCAAGTGTTATTACGCCAGATGACCTTAGTCTTGTGAATGTCCCGGCGCCCGTCGCGGATGAAGAGAGTGAGCTTTGGAGTTGATTCTTCCCAAGCAACATCGATGATCCCATATGAAAGACCGAAGTAGGTCTTCGGGTACTTTCGACCGAGGTACCACCAGGTCTTGGACGGAGCAGTGTGGGTCATTCCACTCGAGAGAAACTCAAGCTGACCCCAGTACTTAAAGATGGTGGAGAAGTGCTTGTCACCAGTGAGAAATACTGGTGCCTTGACCTTGTAGTTTTTGAGAAGATCCTGCAAGCGTTTCACCTCCCGAGGTATTTCGTTCCACTCTTCAGAGTAAGGCATAGTCGGGGAGAAAATAGACAAACCTGTTACGATAACATGGAGGTGGGCCGTCGAATTCTTAAACTCCTGCTCAAGCCATTGCCATTGCTGTTCACCAAGCATCGGAGCATTGGGGTCGAGATTCTTGTGGTACCGGTTATCGAGCAAGATCACCTTGATCTTTTGCTGGTCTTCACCGAATTCATAGCTGGCGTAGACGCCCTCCCGTTGGAGAAGGGGGTGGTCAACGGGGATGTCGTAAAAGTCCTGGAACTGGCGCTGGCTTTCACGCTTGTAGGACAACCGGCCGTCGGCACCATCATGGCCGTAGTCGTGGTCGTCCCAAGTGCCGATCATAGGCGTGACCTGACGAACGGCAGCGAAGTCCGGGAGTGCCAGAAGTTTTTGGTATGAACTTGCAACAGTTTCATCACTGCCACCCCAGTCAGCGTAGACCGTGTCGCCGCCCCAGATCCAGAGATCTGGTTTTTGAGCAAGGACATCTGTCCAAAGGGGCTGCTGATCATTTTGATTGCTGCAAGACCCGAAGGCTATTCGAGTCACGGTCTTAAGAGACTGGACTCGATCAAAATTTGTTTCTGCCTGGACTGTTAGAGCAAGGCCAAATAAGAGAAGAGCGATTCCAATTCGCATGAGTAACCTCCATTTCAAAAAATGATGGCATGAAATTCATGAGATGGATTGTTAATCCGCGGTTAGGATGAGGTCTTGAATCTATCGGCCTTCTTCAAGAAGAAATGTTTGGCCATGGTAGGACCAAGTCGACCCACTCGTCGTTTGAGTTATTCCGTCTTTCTTTCGGAGGCACACGTAATGACTCAAGAAGTCGTGTTGTGCTAAATTAAGTGATCGTATGGATGGAATAAGAATCAAACAAGTTGCTGGCAAAGAAGATAAATCGGCGATTGAAGAATTTTATAAGAAAAATGGAAGTAAGGGAACCGCAAGACAGGACGATCTCTTCTTTGTGGCCTATTTCGACGACAGCATCGTTGGCTGTGTCCGCTTTTGCGTTGAAGAGGGGACTCCCATGCTGAGAACCATGTATGTTGACTCTACATGCAGACAACAAGGCGTTGGTAGATATCTTCTTGAAGCATTTGCTGCGTACCTGGACCTAAATAAAATTAAAAATGTCTTCTGTCTGCCCTACACCCATTTAGAAAATTTCTACGGGTTCATTAATTTTAAAATCGTCCCGACGAATCAAGTTCCCCCATTTCTGATTGATCGGTCTAAGACCTATGCACAAAATGGAACGATCACCCTTTACATGAGGCGCGCGTGAGTAAGCCGTTCACTCAAGTCTCCTATCTATCCCAAGTTCGGCGGCTACGGAAACTCGCCCATAAGGCGCTAAAGGAATACCCACTTAAAGTGAAATCGATAAGCTTCCTTAATCATGGGGAGAATACAACGTTTCGCATAGAAGCAACCAATGGTCAGACCTATTTACTAAGAATACACCGCAACGATTATCACACAACGTTGGCCATCACTGAAGAAATGGCGTGGCTGAGTCATTTAGCAAGTAAGGGGCTGTCCGTGCCTAAGCCTGTACTTTCGAGAAATAGAAATTTAGTTGAGACCGTCGAAGATGCAGACGTAGGCGCAAGGAACTGCTCTGTTTTCAAATGGATTCACGGTGAGTTTATAAGAAAATCCGTTAAACCTCGACACATGTTTGAAATCGGACAACTGCTAGGTGATTTTCAGAATAATACTCCCAAGGGAATGGCCAAAGATAGACAATACTGGACAGCAGAGGGTTTAGTTGGAGCAAAGCCTAAATTTGGGTCTCTTGATAAACTCAATTCGATAACGTCTAGGCAGCAACGCATTTTGACGGAGGCGAGAAAATTAACTTTTAAAAAGCTAAGGCAATTTGAAAGAAGATTCCCTCAGAGACTCGGATTTATTCACGCTGATTTGCATTTCGGGAATATTGTTTCAACTAAAAATGGACTTGGGGCCATTGATTTTGATGATGCTGGCCTTGGATTCTTTGCATATGATCTGGTTATCCCTTTGCTCTCAGCTCAGAACTCGCTAGGTGAAAAGAAGAATCATTTATTTCCTGACTATAAGAAAGCACTGATAGACGGCTATAAGAAAAAGCGCCACTGGGACCAGCACGATGAGGCAATTTTTCCTTATTTAATTACGGCAAGAAAACTTCTCATGCTTGGTTGGTTAAACTCAAGATCTGACAATCCAAGATTAAAAAAATACCTAAAGGGTGCCGTAAAGAGTGCGTTGGCGCATTTAAAAAATAACAAATGACCATGCTCCTTTGATGGCATCATCGTTGGTTCAGCTCCGACTAGTGGCCGAGCTTCCAAAGGAGGAGATGACTACGCAGAGAATTGCCACCGATTGCAAATGACTTAGGTGTTCTGTGAGGAAGAAGAATCCCATGAGAGCGGCCAGGGCGGGTTCGAGGCTCATGAGAATGCCGAAGGTGCGAGGGGGAAGTTTTCGCAGAGCGATCATTTCTAAAGAATACGGCAAGGCACTTCCGAGTATCGCGACTAAAAGGACCTGTGGGAGAGCTTCGAGATTCAAGAGCCGAGGTCCATCGATGAGAATCCCAAGTGGGAAAACCATTAGGGCCGCGACAACCATACCCATACTTGCGGCCACTCCTCCGCTATACTCTCGGCCTACGCGCTTCCCGAAAATTATATAGAGGGCCCAGAATCCACCCGCCAGAAGCGCCAGGGCGATGCCCAGGGGATCAAGTGGCACTTCTGAAGCTCCAGTGTCAGGAATAAGAAGCAGGATTCCTACGCCAGCGACCAGGGCCCAGAGGTAGTCAAGCTTAGTCTTCGACGTGAAAATCGCCACAGCGAGGGGGCCCACGAATTCGAGGGCCACACCGATCCCAAGGGGAATGCGCTTAAGGGCGTAGTAGAAGCTAAAATTCATCAACCCGAGGGCCGCGCCATAGTACCAGACGTTTTTCGTGAAGCGCATCCTCCAGGGTTTGAACCACGCTGCCATGAAGGCGCCGGCGAAGAGTAGCCTCAACGCGGACGTTCCTGCGATTCCGAGGATTGGGAAAAGCTGTTTCGCCTGAGATGCGGCGAATTGGATGGAGAGCATAGCAACGAGGAGTAAAAGAATGGAGCGGATCATCGCGCCAGTATGGAGCAAGACGCCAGAGTTAGCAACTTCTGTGGCACCTCTCGTGCAAGACTTTTTAGTAAGAGGTGGATATGAAATGGATCATTATTCTTGCACTGCTCACCGCGGCCTGCACTAAAGTCAGCGACGAAACCCTACCTAAACCAGAAAGACAGGAGGAGCTTCCAGCTTCACATGGGCGGTTACGCTAAAATCAATGACCTTCGTCCAAGATCTGGCCTCGGAGGTAGATGTTGGAAAGCTTGATCTCCATCCAGTTCTCCGGTTGAGGATGAACTTTAAAGCCGAACTTGGCATAAAGGCCCTGGGCGTCCTTGGTCCCGAGACAGAAGCGCCGCAGTCCCTGGAGTTCGGGATGGGCCATGATGCATTCGAGGAGCCAGCGGGAGAGTCCCAGACCACGGTGTGACTGTTCAACGTAAACATCGCAGAGGTAGGCGAAGGTAGCGAAGTCGCTCACGACCCGAGCAAAACCGATCTGAGACCTAAGGTTTGCGGTCTCGGTTCTGTAGAGGCCAAAGCTAAGAGAGTGAGAGATCGACTTCTGGACCGTCGCTAGAGGAATCCCTTGGGCCCAGTACGAGTGGTAAAGGAAGTGATGGATTTTCTCTAAGTCCAAGTGTGCGGGGTCAGTGCTGATAGAAAAGGATTCTTTTGACCAGATCATCGGGGCCATAGATTAAAAAAGGCCCCAGTACGGGGCCTTCCTAAGGAGAGTTGTTTAGCCAGCGCCTTCAGAGCGATTTTTTTCATGATAAGTGAAGGCTGCCTTGAGGTACTCGCGGTTCATCCGGGCGATGTGCTCGATGGAGATTCCCTTCGGGCAAGTCGCCTCACACTCAGCGTGAGTGGTGCAGTTGCCGAAGCCTAACGTATCGTGAGTGTACACCATGTTCAGGGCACGCTTTGGCGACTCGGGTTGGCCCTGAGGGAGGAGTGCCAGTTGAGAGACTTTCGCTCCCATAAAGAGCATTCCGGAGCCGTTCGGACATGAGGCAACACAGGCGCCGCAGCCGATACAAGCAGCTGCATCCATTGCTTCGTCGGCGACGGGTTTCGGTATCAGCATAGCGTTGGCGTCCGGAGCGTTCCCAGTGTTAGCGGTAATGAAACCGCCGGCGGCCATCACCTTATCGATCGCCCCGCGATCAACGGTGAGGTCTTTTACAATGGGGAAAGCCTTAGCGCGGAACGGTTCAATGACGACGGTGTCGCCGTCTTTGTAGAGGCGCATGTGAACCTGGCAGGTGGTGGTATTTTTGAACCCACCGTGGGCCTTGCCGTTGATCATCATGGAGCACATGCCGCAGATGCCTTCGCGGCAGTCGTGGTCAAAGGCGACTGTGTCTTCGCCCTTCCTGACCAGCTGATCATTGAGGACGTCGATCATTTCCAGGAAGGACATGTCCGGAGAGACGTTCTCCACGCGGTAGTCGACGAGCTTGCCCTCGCTAGTCTGGTTTTTCTGGCGCCAGATTTTGAGGTTCAGGGTCATATTGTTGGTGGTGGCCATAGGGACTCCTCAATTATTTATATGAACGGGTCGCAAGTTTAACATTCTCGAATACCAGCTCTTCTTTGTGGCGGACCGGGCTCGAGTTAGATCCCGTGTACTCCCAAACCGCAGCGTGGGTGAAGTTCTCGTCGTCACGCTTGGCCTCGTTGTCTGCCGTCTGGAACTCCTCCCGGAAGTGGCCTCCGCAGGATTCGCGACGCTCAAGAGCATCAAGCGCCATGAGTTCACCGAGTTCGATGAAGTCTGCGACTCGTGCTGCTCTGTGGAGCTCGAGGTTGTAATCCGATGTATCACCATTGAGCTTCAGGTCGCTCCAGAATTCTTCTTTAAGTTTTCGGATACCATCGAGTGCCGTCTTGAGACCTTTCTCGCTCCGGCTCATACCCACGTAATCCCACATGTAGTGGCCCAAGGTACGGTGGAACTCTGTCGCCGTCCTGGAACCTTTAATGCCGAGGAGCTTCGAGGTCTGAAGCTTGACCGCTTGTTCCGCGTCTTTGAAGGCGTTGTCATCGACAGTGACTTTCTCAAGGGGTGTGGACGCAAGATAGTTACTGATGGTGTACGGGGCGACGAAGTAACCGTCGGCCAGACCTTGCATCAGAGCGGAGGCGCCCAGGCGGTTTGCACCGTGGTCAGAGAAATTGGCTTCTCCGAGAACATGAAGGCCCGGTACTGTGGACTGAAGATTATAGTCAACCCAGAGTCCACCCATGGTGTAGTGAACCGCAGGGAAAATCATCATGGGGGTGTTGTACGGATTGTCGGCGGTGATCCGTTCATACATTTCAAAAAGGTTTCCGTAGCGAGCGGCGATGACTTCTTTACCGTCGCGCTTGATGGCATCCCGAAAGTCGAGATAAACTGCTTGTTTGGTTGGACCTACACCGTGACCCTCGTCACAGCGAAACTTCGCCTGACGGGAGGAGACGTCCCGAGGAGCAAGGTTACCGAAGGACGGGTAGATCCGTTCAAGGTAGTAGTCCCGTTCTTCTTCCGGTATGTCTGCCGGCTTTCGGGTGTCACCTTTTTTCTTCGGCACCCACACTCGGCCGTCGTTCCGGAGGGACTCGGACATCAGTGTGAGCTTGGACTGGTAGTCACCATGAACCGGAATACAGGTCGGGTGAATTTGTGTGAAGCAAGGGTTCGCGAAGCCCGCACCGCGCTTATAGCAGCGCCAGGCCGCTGTGACGTTGGAGTGCTGAGCATTCGTCGAAAGATAGAAGACGTTACCGTAGCCGCCGGTACAGAGAAGGACAGCATCCGCAGCGTAGCGCTCGAGCTCTCCTGTGATGAGATTCTTTACGATGATCCCGCGGGCCTTGCCGTTGATCACAACGAGATCCATCATTTCTCGGCGAGTGAACTGCTTAATCTTGCCCTTGGCAACCATCTTCATCATGCCCGAATAGGCGCCCAGAAGGAGCTGCTGACCGGTCTGGCCTCGAGCGTAGAACGTTCGAGAAACCTGCGCGCCGCCGAAGGAGCGGTTGTCCAGGTAGCCGCCGTACTCGCGAGCGAAAGGAACACCCTGAGAAACCATTTGGTCGATGATGTTATTTGAAACCTGTGCCAGGCGGTAAACGTTCGCCTCACGGGAGCGGTAATCTCCGCCTTTGATCGTATCGTAGAAGAGGTTTCGGACGGAGTCGCCGTCGTTGGGATAGTTCTTGGCACCGTTGATTCCGCCCTGGGCAGCGATCGAGTGCGCCCGGCGTGGAGTATCCTGGATGCAAAACGAGAGGACGTTGTAGCCGAGCTCGGCCAGAGTGGCAGAGGCAGAACCACCCGCCAGACCAGTTCCAACGACGATGACAGTAAACTTCCGCTTGTTGGCCGGGTTTACGCGCTTCATTTCAAACTTATGCTTGTCCCATTTTTCTGAAAGTGGGCCGGCCGGGATTTTTGGGTCGAGATTAAAACTCATATTACACTCCCTTCAGGTAGCACCAGATCGAAAGGAAGGCGAAGCCTCCGGCGATGGTGACGGCGTACAGGTAGCTGATGATTTTGATTTTCGGATAGTACTTCGGGAAATTTAAACCCAAGGATTGGAAGGCCGAAGAGAATCCATGGGCCGTGTGGAAGCCGGCGCAGGCCATAGCGAACACGTACCAGGCGACGCTAACCGGGCTCTGGAAGTATTCGACGGTGGTGCGGTAGATGTCCCGCATCTGCACGCCGTCGACCTGGGTCTGGTAATTGGTTCCGAACTTCAGGTTCATGAGGTGGAGGATGATGAAGACCAGCAATACGACGCCAGTGTAAGGCATAGAGGCAGACATTAAGGTCGTCCCGCGACCAGTCCTCGTTTTCAAGGTGTATTTCCCACGGGCCTGTCTGTTTTCGATGTTGAGTCTGGCCGCGAGGTAGAGGTGGACGAGGAAAACCAACGCCAGTACGGTCTCTATGACGTAGAGGAGTGGGCCCAAGGAAATGAGCTTGTGGGCATAGATGTTGAAGGCGTCGGGACCAACCAAGAGAAGAAGGTTTCCAGATAAGTGACCAACCAAGAATCCGCAGAGGAGGAGACCGGTGATCGCTACCAGGTGTTTTCTTCCGATGGAAGATCGAAAGTAATGATTAACAGCAGCGGTCATCATACAAAAGAGCTCCCTTTCGAGTAAAAATGCATTTAAGTCTTAGATATCTTTGCTCTCAATGTATCAGATTTGCATCACTTGTCAGGGGGGAAATGCTTTTTTCTGATGAGGAGACCTAAGACATTTTTTAACGTATTTGACCGTAAGCGTCGGGCGGCTAGCCTTCTGTCGTTTTGAGGATTGAGTAAAGGTCGAGGCAACGCTTACGATTGAGCTCGTAGCTCACCACGGGTCGAACGTAGTCGGGTGCCATTAATGGATCCGGTTTATGGATCTCTCGAGCGTTCAGGTGCGCGAGCTCCGGTACCCACTGGCGAATGAACTCCCCCTTCGGGTCAAACTTCTCGCTTTGCGAGTAGGGATTGAAGATACGGAAATAGGGTTGAGCATCGCAACCCGTACTGGCGGACCACTGCCAGCCCCCGTTGTTGGCCGCAAGGTCGAAGTCGAGGAGCTTTTCTGCGAAGTAGTGCTCGCCATGTTTCCAATCTACCAGGAGAGTCTTGCAGAGAAACGAGGCCACCACCATGCGAAGCCGATTATGCATCATCCCCGTCTGATTCAAGCAGCGCATGGCCGCGTCGACGATGGGGAATCCTGTCTGGCCTTCCTCCCAGGATTTAAACTCCTGAGCTCCCCCAGGGAAAATCACTTTGTCATACTCGCGCTTAAATGCGCCCTTGGTGACGTGGGGATACATGTCCAGGATCATGTGGTAAAAGTCGCGCCAGATAATTTCCGATAGCCAGGTCTTTGCCCCTTCGCTTCTTCGCGCCGTTCCCGCTCGAACCAGGTCTCGAACGGAGACGTTGCCGTGGCGGATATAAACCGAGAGTAGCGAGGTTCCAGGAATGGCCGGGAAATTCCGGGCCTCGGCGTAATCACTCATCCTGGGGGCAAAATCGGCCAGGCGCTTCTTGGCATTGGTCGTACCTCCGCCCAAGAGGGATGGGGTCTCAACGAAGCCAAGGTCGGCGTACCAATCGTGGTCCAAAATACTGTGAGAGTTCTTAAATTTCCTGAGTCGCCCAAGATCACAGGTAAAATCGGGGATGACTTTCCCGGACGTTTCAAAGGTTTCGATCCATTTATTCTTGTAGGGGGTGAAGACCTTGTAGACTCCGCCCTGATTCGTGAGCACTTCATGCTTTTCAAAAAAAACCGAGTCTTTGAACTGATCGAAGCCGATTCCCTGGGCCAGGAGCCGCTTCCCAACCTTGGTGTCCCGGTCCTTGGCGTAGGGCTCATAGTCTCGGTTACAGTACACGTTCTTGACCCTAAGCTCTGTGGCCAGACGGGGAATCTCTTCAACCGGGTCTCCATAGCGGATCACGATGGAGGAGCCGAAATGACGAATCATCTCCTCCATCTCTTTCAGAGAATCGATGATGAAGCTCAGGCGTCGGTCGTGCTTATCCTTGAGCTTTTCAAGGATAAGTTTATCGAAGACAAACACGAGAGTTGCTTCACCTTCTTTCAAGGCGTGGGAAAGAGCGGCATGGTCATGGAGGCGAAGGTCGCGGCGGACCCAGCAGAGTGTCGACATATTCCGATACTGCAGCAATTTAATCACTCTGAATAGGGGTCAGAAGAGCGTGTCTGAGATTTGTTTGTGAAGCCTAATTTCTCGCAGCTAGGACGCTAGGTCAAGAATGAGACCGAGCTGTTTTAGCCGCGTAAACACTTGCCTTTCATCGTCATTAAATGCATCGGAACCTGGAAGCGGCCCCCCTTCAAGTTTTTGAAGGAGTGTCAAATCTTCATCGCTTAATTCTATGGTTTTTACGCCATCGCTGATTCGGAAGAGGCAGAGGACGTGAGGTCGCTCGAGTACCTGAATGCGCCCCTGAGACGCCTCATCAAGCATTCTTTTGACATCAAACTCGAGGCTCAGAAAAAGTGCTGTCGGATTGAGGTAGATGCCCGGGACATGGGGAAAAGGTTCGTCCCAAGTCCGAGCGTCGAAGAGGGCGAGCTCGAAAAAAGCGAGCTCAAATAGATAGGGTGGGCAATCCCCTTCAAGCGACTTCTGCTGTAAATACTCGGGAAAGGAAATATCCACGTACTGGGTCTCGTACTCTGTAGTGACCGCTTCCCAGTTAAGATCAGAAAAGAGGGTGAGGCTCGGAAACTTCTGCGCTAGCTCGTTCACAGCTCACCCCCGTTGAAAACTACTTCTTTTTTTCTTCGAGCTTTTTCACCTCGTCTTTGTGATCCGGATGATGGGCCTTGTGGTCGTGGTCCCCGTGATGGCCATCATTATGGTCGTGGTCGACGCTAGCACCCGACACATGAGAGTGTTCCTTATCGTGCCCCGTTTTCTTTTTTTGCTCTTCATGGTTGTGGGCGAAGGCATTTGAGATGACGAGAGAGAGAACAGCGACGATCAGCATAAGTTTCATAGGTGCTCCTTGGTTGAGTGACATTGACTTTTCGGTCTACTCAAGATGATATATGAATAATTATGACTAGCTACCCGGTAGAAAAATACATCGAGCTTGATAATAATCCTTATCTTCTTGGTCGGATTATAGTGGGTCAAGTGAGGGAGCAGTTTCACGCCGAAATTGATATTATACACCGTGAGTCCCATAAAATTTTCAAGCATGTGGACATGATTTATAACGAGTCATCTGAAGAAGAGGCGCTGATCGTCGGCGTCCAGCGCTTGAGGTCATTTCTTGAGGCTATAGAGCGTAGAGGGAGTGGGGGAGTATGAGCATCTTTAAAGTGAATGATATGACCTGTGGCCACTGTGAAAAGGCGATCCGGGAGGAGCTTACGAGAGGTGATGTTCGCGTGAAAGTTGAGGTGAATCTCAAAGATAAACTCGTCACGGTAGATAACCTCCCCGATGACCGTGTCTTATTCTTGCTGAGAGAAGTCGGGTATTCTCCAGAGCTTTGCTAGATTTTCTTCAGGCTGCGGAGTTATGTCGCTAGAACTAAGTAATTCTTGCCGCTTTTAGAACCTAATGTCATTTTTCTTAATCTCTGTTGAAGTTATAGGGACAAAAGTACGAAATGTCTTTTGGACCTTTTCCTAATGGGATTCTTCAATGGATGATTTTGAATTAGAGATTAAGCGTGACTTCCTGCAAGAGGCCAAGGACCTGATCCAGAGTGTGGAACAGTCTTTCCTTGAACTCGAACGTGATCCTACGAATCAGGAACTGATCAATTCCATCTTCCGTTTCGCCCACAGCCTAAAAGGAACTTCACGAGCTGTTGGATTTGGACAAATTGCTGAGCTTACTCACTCAGCAGAAAATCTTCTGATTGAAATTAAAAACGGAAAGATCCAGGTCAATCAGGCCATCGTTTCTATCCTCTTGACCTTTAATGATAAGGTCTCTGAAATGATCGAGGGTCTCGACGAGAACCTCGACGCGGTCTTTAATATCAATGAACTTGTCTTCGAACTCGAGAGGATAGCTAATAACGAACCTCCTCTGGGTGGGGCCGTGGCGCTTCCCGCTCAGCTGATGTCCTCCGAACCCATCGTGACTTTTACTCCTCCGTCTTCCTCCGACGCCAAGTGGGAAGAGGAAGAAGCACCCTCCACTGATCATGAGACACTGGCGAACTCTGCACCGGTGATGAGCGATGAGAGTGCTCCTGCAGTGGTCCTAGATGTGGTTCCGGAACTGACCCCGGCCTTCGCTGTCCCAGGCCAGACAGAAAAAACGCCGCCACCGAAGAAAGAACGCAAAGACGACGAAACTCTTCGCGTTTCCTTAAATCGGCTCGAAAAGCTAAATGACCTGGTCGGCGAGCTTGTCATCCTGAAAGCTCTAGTTGAAAACTCTCTGGACTCTATGGGAGAGCATAAAACTTCTCGTTCCCTTGGGAAACTGTGCAAGGAAATTCAGGACCTCTCTATTTCTCTTCGAATGGTTCCGGTAGGGCCTACGTTCCAGAAAATGAGCAGAGTGGTGCGCGACACCTCGGCCCTCTTAGAAAAGAAAGTGGATCTTCGCGTGGTTGGAGAAGACACGGAGATTGATAAGACGGTTCTCGAGAGTCTCGGGGATCCTCTGGTCCACATCATTCGAAACGCGATCGACCACGGTGTCGAGACCCCGCAGGAGAGGGCAGCGGCTGGGAAATCTGAGGCTGGAGTCGTGGAACTCATGGCCTTTCATGATGGTAATTTCCTAGTGATCCAGATCACTGATGATGGTAAAGGGATCGACGCTAATCGACTCATAGAGAAGGCGAAGAAAAAACGCATTATCCCGGAAACTGCAGTTCTAACAGAACAGCAGGGGATTGAACTCATTTTTCATCCGGGGTTTTCGACCAAGGATCAGGTGTCCGAGGTCTCGGGGCGTGGTGTTGGAATGGACGTTGTCAAAACCAACATCGAGGCCCTTGGGGGCGAGGTTAAGGTCCGCTCCCGTGTGGGCGGAGGCTCATGTTTTCGACTTATGCTGCCACTCACTCTGGCCATCATCGAAGGCATGCTCATTCAGACCGGGACTGAGACCTATGTGATACCAAAAGGTCAAGTGCAAGAGATTATAAAACTCAACGAAAAAGACATTACGCGGATTACAGGGCGGGTTCCTTACATCACCCTCAGGAACGAAATCATTCCGCTTTTTTACCTTCAAGGTGACTTTGGAAATGTGAAGCGACCAGAAGCGAATGTTGCTGTCATCGTCACTCAAGGTGATGTGACATACGCCGTTGGGATCAGCGATGTCTTGCGCCAGCTTCAGGTGGTGGTGAAGCCAGCGACTAAGGAGATGGCAAGCCAGTGCGGTGTCATGGGCACGACTATCCTTGGAAACGGTAGACCGGCCATCATCATCGACCTCCTCAACTTATACATGAAACGCGTTAAGAAAGAGACCGTCGGACTTAAGTCCGCCGCCGCTTAGGAGATTTAAATTATGGGATCAGCGAATAATCATAGTTCAAGCGATGCGAGCCGCTTTATGGAGTTTAGCCTTGGTGGAGAGAGCTTCGCCGTTGATCTACTCCTCGTTAAGGAAGTCATTACTCCTCCGGATATGACGCCCATTCCCAAGTCGGCCACCCATGTCTCGGGACTCATTAACCTCCGTGGTCTGGTCCTGACAGTGATCGACGCCCGGAAACTTCTCGGGATCCAACCCGAAAAGACAACGACGGAAAATGCTGTCATCATTTTCGATCTGGGTGAGCGTCTTGTTGGTGTCATCGTAGACTCAATTCAAAAGGTGCTCCATGTTCCCAAGGAAAATGTTAAGCCCGTGCCAGATGCGGACGCTGCGACTCCCTACATGAAAGGCATTATCCAATTTGACAATAAACTCACCATGCTTATTGACCCAGTGATACTTCTCGCGGGCACGCCTTCGGCGAAGCACAAAGCGGCATAAGGAGAAATATGAAAGCTATGACACTTAAGAAAAAACTTCTTGCTGCGTTCCTCTTCGCTGGCCTTGTGCCGGTCTTCTCTGCCGGGGCTTACCTTTACTGGCAAAGTAGTCAGGCGATCGAGACGGAAGTCTTCTCCCAGCTCGCGGCGACGCGAACGCTAAAGACGAATGCTCTTCAGAACTACTTTAAGCTTCTGAAGAATCAGACGCTCTCAATGGCACACGAGGAACAGGTTAAAGAAGCGTTTGAAGCCTTCGAATCCGGATTTCATAACTACTCTCGGGAGCAGAGGCTTTCCTCCATAGATACTACCGTCTTTCGAAAGAAGCTCGAAGACTACTACGTGGGAAGCTATGGAGCTGAGTACAAAAAGCAGAATGCCGGAAAAGATGTCGACGCTCGTTCTCTCATGAGTCTCTCTGATAACGGTTTGGCCCTCCAGTACGCTTATATCGCAGACAACGAACAGGCCCTCGGGTCGAAGCATCTCCTAGACTCTTATGGCAAGGGGAAGTCAAATTATCACTCGGCGCATACTGACTTCCATCCGAATATGCGAGAATTTCTGGAGCGCTTTGAACTCTACGACATCTTTCTGATTGATGGACCCACGGGTGACATCGTTTATAGTGTTTATAAAGAACTCGACTTTGCAACTTCGTTGAAGACTGGCCCCTACAGCACCTCAGGTCTCGCTCGAGTTTATCGCAAAGCGATGGAATTAGGAACGCCTAACGACGCTGTGATGGAGGACTATTCGACCTACACCCCAAGCTACGACGGTCCCGCAGGCTTTATTGCCGCACCGATCTGGATTAACGGACAAAAACGTGGGGTGCTCGCGTTTCAGATCTCCTTTGATAAAATCAACACCATCGCTCTCGAGAAGACGGGATCTGCCAAAACCCTCGAGACCTTCCTAGTCGGTAGCGACTTTAAAATGCGCTCTGACTCTCAGATGGATTCTACGAATCGCAACGTTCGTGCTTCTTTTCGAAATCCTGAGACAGGCTCAATTAAAACTGAAGCCATCACGCGTGCGATCGGAGGAGAAACCGTTGAGAGAGTCGGTTTGAATTACTTAAACACAGAAGCGGTCATTAGCGTTGCTCCTTTTGAAGTCTTGGGCAACCGCTGGGTCATCCAGACTGTGATTAATGCCGACGAAGCTTTTGCCTCCCTTTCCATTATGCGGATCGCTTTCGGAGTCTTTCTACTTGCCTCAGCGGTCATCATAAGCCTCTTTGCTGCCTGGTTTGCTCGAACCCTTTCTGGGGCCCTTTCGAAAGTCACCGAAGGTCTCCGTGTGGAAGCCGAAAAAGTTGCGACGACTTCGGTGGCGCTAGCAGATCTTTCTACGAAACTATCAGAAGCAACCACTGAGCAAGCGGCCAGTCTTCAGGAAACCGTCGCTTCCATCGACGAAATTTCGGCCATGATTTCCCGAAACGCAGATAGTGCCAGCACGTCGACTCGTACTTCGGAGACGTCGAACCTCGCGGCCCGGAAAGGTAAAGAGAAGGTTGAACTCATGCTCGAATCCATTTCGGCCATCGCCAATGGGAATCAGGAAATCATCGATCAGATGCAAAAGTCGAACCGCGAGATTTCTGAAATCGTTAAGGTTATCGAAGAGATTTCAATCAAAACCCAAGTCATTAACGAGATCGTTTTCCAAACGAAGCTTCTCTCTTTTAACGCCTCCGTTGAGGCGGCACGTGCAGGAGAACATGGAAAGGGCTTCGCAGTCGTCGCAGAGGAAGTAGGTAACTTGGCCTCCATGTCTGGTAAGGCGGCAACTGAGATCACCGAGATGCTCGGTAAGTCCGTAAACCGCGTGACAGTTATTGTGGACGGAACTAAAGGTCTCATGGAGAGTTTAATCCGGCAGAGTAAGGAAAAAGTTGAACAGGGGACATCCACTGCCCATGAATGCGCTCAGGCCCTGGACGAAATCCTTGTGAACGTTTCTACTGTTAATGAAATGGTGTGCGAGATAGCCACCGCCTCCAAGGAACAATCCCAGGGTGTCACCGAGGTCAATAAGGCGATGAGTGAGCTTGATCAAGTGACCCAGTCAAATTCGGCATCCGCGATGGAATCATCCCACTCTGCAGGCGAGTTAAAATTCCAGGCCGAGAAGCTCAACCAATTAATCGACGAACTCCGAGGCCTCGTGGCCGGCGAGGTCTCGACCCATGCCCGCTCATTTGACGAAGCTCCGAGAGCGTCTAGCACTCCCTCGAAGCGAGCGACTAAATCCCAGAACAACGTCGTTCCTTTCAGGTCTTCAAAACCAGCCGTGAAGACTGTCAGCTCTCCGGCGAGGGAAGTTGAACTTAAAAAGGCGTCCGGCATTTCTGGTGAAGCCCCTTCTGCGAACGATCCTCGTTTTGAGGACGTCTAACAATGGGTATACCTTTAAAAAACGGCTCTGATCCCTGGGATCAGTTGATTGTCGAGGTCTGTGCTAAGATTGGTGCCACTACCGGAAACGTCCTCACTGAGAAACAGCGCCCTATGGTCGAATCTCGGATGAAGCGGCGTCTCCTGGAGCTCAAGTTCACCGATACCTCCGAGTACCAGGCCTACTGGAGGGCGAACGTTGCAGCTGAAACGTCGCACCTGATTGGTCTCCTCACAACTCACTTCACCTCGTTCTTCCGCGAGTTCTCCCACTTTGAATGGCTCGCATCAGAGCTCCCGGCGCTGGCGAAGGCCGCCCGGAGCGAAGGTCGGGATACACTTAATTTCTGGTCGGCCGCTTGCTCGAAGGGGCAGGAGGTTTGGTCCCTTGCCATGTGGCTTCACCATCACCTACCGAAGATCGATCCAACGATGAAATGGAAGGTTCACGGGACCGATATCGATCCAACCTCTGTGCAAGAGGGGATGAATGGTGTCTACCACCGCCGGGAGATTGAAACCTGTCCCCGTCACCTCTGGGAAGGGCTTTGGGTGCGCGGCAAAGATGATATTGCCGACTGGTACAAGGCCAAGTCTGCCATCTCCTCTCATGTGAGCTTCGGATCCGCCAACCTCCTCGACCTTCGGACCACAGAGAAGCGCTATGACGCCATCTTCTGCCGGAACGTCCTGATCTATTTTGATAAGGCCAACCAGCTTAAGGCCGTCGGCTCTCTCTTTAAATTCCTCTCTCCTCATGGAGCACTCATCACCGGAATGAGTGAATCTTTAAATGGCCTTGGCCTTGACCTTAAATCCTTCGCTCCATCTGTTTACCGAACTGCCAGCGCCGTTCGGGCAAATCAGCCGAAAGAAGCGGTGGTCTCCACGGTCCGTACTCCAGAGCTTGCGCCGCCTAAGCCGATGAAAGTTCTGTGCGTTGATGACTCAGCGACAGTTATCAATATCTTAAAGAAGCTGCTTCGTGCACCGGACTACGAAGTCGTAGCAGTTGCCACAAACGGCGTTGAAGCGATAGAAAAACTTAAAACCTTCGCCCCCGACGTGATTACCCTCGATGTTCACATGCCTGAGATGGATGGTCCAACCTTCCTCCGGACATCGGGCATTGCGCGCACCATTCCTGTCATTATGGTGAGTTCTGTTTCCAGGGACGATACAGGGTTTGTAAACCCACTCTTTGATCTCGGGGTCTGTGATTTTGTGGAAAAACCTACTCTGGCCAATATGAAAGAGATCGGCGACGAGCTAACTCAAAAGCTCAGGATGGCGTGGTTCGCGAAAAAGAAGAATGTGTCTATAGCACGCTCAGAGGGCCAAGCTCCGGCCCCGGTCCGTACACGACCAGCAGGTCATATTGTTTTCAACGTTGGCGCCGGCGACCGGGTCAATCTCCTCCACGTGCTCCGTCAGCAGAGCTGGGGTAGCGATGAACTCACCATTATCGCTACTGGTTTTACCAATATCGATGAGCTTCGCCGCGATTGCGAAGCACTTACTCCGACATGCCAGCGCCTTTCCGTAGTTTCAAAGGCAGCGCCGATAATCTCAGGTAAACCTGTTATCATTCTCCACTTTAAAAATGGTAGCTCCGAAGAGCTAAGAGTGGTTAAACGCTCTCGTGAAATTCTCGTCATTGACGATGGTGGGTCCCTGCCGCAGAATCTGCGTAGTCTCGCCACCGACGTCTCACCAGCGACCTCGTTCTCTTACCTGGTTGACAAGTATCTAGGTGGAGCATGAGCGAGCTTCATTTTGGCGCCCTCCTTGGCGCCGCAACTGGTGACCTTCAATTCACTCTTGCTCCGGGCATGGTCTTCATCTGGCGAAATGCCAGTTCAGCGGAAGGAGTTCTGATTGAGAGCGCTGCTGACGTTCCACCCTCGTGGCAGCGGGAGATCCAATATCCTTGGAAAATATTTGGAAATTTTGACCTGGTGAAGTCGCTCTTTCCTGGCTTCCGCTTCCCGGTAGGAACTAAGGTTGTAGGTCTGCGTGACGGTGCGCTCATAAGGGCCGAGTTCACTCGCCGGAGTGTGAGCTTTTCCGGTGTTCGCGAAAAGCGCGTGCTTATTGTTGAAGATTCTCCAACCATCCGAAAGCTTCTCCGCCACACCATCACTGGTTTTGACGGCTGGAGCATTTGCGCCGAAGTGGAGCGGGCCGAGGATATTCCGGCGGCCCTTGAAGAGCACTACCCGGATCTTTTGACTCTAGATCTTAACCTTCCAGGGCTTAATGGTGTTGAGGCGATGAAGCGCTTCCTTGCACCCAAACAATTCCCCACCATTCTTGTCACTTCTCAGCCCAAGGCCGATGGAGGCCTCGTGATGGATGCCTTGGACGCAGGTGCAATCGACTACCTTCAAAAGCCCGAGTCCGGGAAGCTAGGCGAACTAAAAAATGACCTCCTGATTAAATTGGAGGCCGGGCTGCGCTCCAAATGGCACCTCAAGAAACCCTCAGGGCCAGTCCGTAGAGTTGCAACTGCTGGGAATTTTGATCCAGATAAGTTTCTCATCGTGATCGGCTCTTCCACAGGTGGGACTCAGGCACTTCAAGAAATTTTCACTAGGCTCCCGGAAAAGATTCCGCCTATCCTCGTGACTCAGCATATTCCTGCGGGGTTCTCACGATCCCTGGCGATGCGCCTGAATGAACTCTGCCCTTTTGAAGTGAAGGAAGCCGAGGATCACGACGAAGTGAGGGCCGGTCGGATCCTCATCGCCCCTGGTGATCATCACCTCTCCCTGACTGCGGGAGGGAAGAATGTGAGAATCGTCTCAAGTGAACCGATCAATCGGTTCAGGCCTTCAGTTGAATTTATGTTCCGTTCTGTCACCAAGGTTTCAGGTCGGACCGTCATCGCGGTCATGCTGACGGGGATGGGGAAGGACGGGGCTGAGGCAATGCTTGGGCTTCGAACGGCCGGTGCCATAACTGTGGCCCAGGACGAGGCAAGCTCGATCGTTTTCGGTATGCCGAAGGAGGCCATTCGGATTGGTGCCGCTGCCCACGTAAAAGGTCTGGGAGAAATGCCAGAGTTTCTGATGTCACTGCTCACACAAATGAACCGGAAAATAGGTTGACAATAAGCCTTCTCCATGAGGGAGAAGGGGACATAAAAGGATTTTATGAAACGTATGACCGCTGCCCTGTTGCTCCTTGCGAGCCCTCTCGCATTTTCCCGCTCCACAGACCTACCGAATAACCTCAAAGAGATCGAAGCTGAGATCGAGAAGATCAAGTCTTATGAGACGCAAGGAGTTGGTGGGGAAATCTTCAAGGAACAGCTCAAGCGCCTTGAGGGCGAGAGGGCGAAGTATAAGAAACTCATCCGTACTGAGAAGCGTGTGAGTCGCCGGCCGGAGCCAGAGGTGCGAGAAGCCGAAATCAAGGATAAGAAACTTCCCACAGCTCTGGTACGAGACATTAAGCAGTATGAAGATGAAACGGTTCCAGTCGAGAAGCGCTACCAGCTCATCCTCGATGAGCTCGCCGATCTCTACGATATGAATGATCGACTCCGTGGGATTCCAGATGGTCTACGTACCCCGGAGACGGACGAACTCCGGAAGAGCAACCAGGCCCGGATTTCAGAGCTTAAAGTGCTGATGCTTCGCTATGAGTTGAAGCTCCGTGAATCTGAAGCAACAGAGCTGACCGAGGCACGGAAGGTTGGTGTCCGGGTTGGTGTGATGTTTGATGGCTATTATCAGTGGGACTTCAGGAAGCCTAAGCGGGCCGGAAAGAATGGTTCGGAGATCGCTTACCGGAATTACAACAACCGGCACAACGATTTCACCGTCAACCTGTTCGAAGTTAACGTCTACAAGTCATTTAAGAATCTCGACTTTTACGCGGACCTTGATTTCGGAGAACAGCCGGAGCAAAACGAAGCCGAAGGCACAGACGGTGTTACACACAACATCGGGCAAGCTTTCCTACGCTACAAGCGGCCTGAGCTGAATAACCTAACCTTCACTGCGGGTAAATTCTATTCCCACTTTGGTCTGGAAGTTCCAAAGAACATCGAGAACAAGACTTACTCAAGACCTTTCTACTTCACGCTCGTTTGCCCTTTTTGGCACGAAGGGATTTCACTCACGCAAAGTGGCTTTGGCCCTGGCTTTGGTTATGGCCTGTACGTCTATGACAAAACCGACGACCGAGTCGATAACGATTCGGAAAAGACTTACGGCGCGCAGTTAAACTTTGCCCGGAGCAACTATTCTGCGGT
The DNA here is from genome assembly GCA_027487685.1 of Pseudomonadota bacterium. Classification (GTDB taxonomy): domain Bacteria; phylum Bdellovibrionota; class Bacteriovoracia; order Bacteriovoracales; family Bacteriovoracaceae; genus Peredibacter. The sequence goes on from JAIYDC010000035.1 coordinate 22,925, forward strand.
CTACAATTTAATTACTGGCTCTGAGCATAATGATCTTGGGGCCCAGACCGACTTAAACCAAGTGGGTAACAAGAAGACCATGCATGAGCTGATCCTTACCCACAATACGACAGATAATCTCACGTTGGTCTTTGACGGTGTTGTGGGAACTCAGCAAGGCTTCGATTCTACCACTGGAAGCGATTCCGCTTGGACTGCTCTCGTAGGCTATGCGGACATTAAGCTCGATTATAACCTCTATGTGAACCTCCGCTATGAGAATTTCAAGGATCTGACGCCGTCGAAGTCTGCGTCGACACTCTTCTACAATGCTAAGGCGGACCCACTTGTCGGTAACAACGTCGGCGCCCCAACTGTCGACGCCTACACTGTCACAAGCCGCTACACCATCGGCAAC
>JAIYDC010000096.1 GCA_027487685.1 Pseudomonadota bacterium
AAACATAACCCTAAACTTAAGTAGTGAATAACCCGAATCGCTAGACATACTTTTAACGGGTTAATTCATCTCATGATTCGCAAAGAATTTATCGACATCGTAACCAACACGGGAATGGCCACTCTCAAAGAGATGCGTCGCCTCTCGATGGGGAAGGACGATGAGATCAATGAGTTTGAACTGCTTCAGATGCCTTACTTTGACGAAAATAAGTTTGCGAAGGTTTGCTCGGAAAAATTTGCTGTTACCTTCATTGACCTCCGTAATGCGAAGGTCCCTCCAGAGACTCTCTCCGCGCTTAAAAAGCGACTAGTTATTAAGTACCGTGCCATACCGATTCAAAAAACTCAAAACAAAGTGACTCTCGCAACTTTTGACCCTAGCGTGATCGCTGAGGGAACGAAGGAACTCTCCGACGTCTTTCGAAAACAGACGGAGTTTATCCTTACCAATATTTCCTCATGGCGTAAGCTCTTTGCCGGAATCAAAGAATCTGTAGATGACCTGATCAACAATATTCAGGAAGTAACGGCCAACACGATTCAAGAAGAACAGATTAAAGCGGAGGATATTTCCGACGACGTAGTGACGTTCGTCAATCGTCTTCTCGCCGAGGCTTTCGTGAAGAAGGCTTCTGATATCCATGTTGAGCCCTATGAAAAGGTCTTTCGGGTTCGCTTACGGATCGATGGAAACCTGGTCGAAGTGGCCACGCCACCAAAGAGTATGATGGCCTCGATCCTGTCGCGGTTAAAAATCATGTCCCAGATGGACATCTCCGAGAAACGCAAGCCTCAGGATGGACGAATTAAACTCATGATTGGTGGTAATCCAATCGACTATCGGGTTTCTTCCCTACCGACACTCTTCGGAGAAAAGATCGTCCTCCGACTCCTCGACTCTTCGAATCTTCAGCTCGACATGACAAAACTTGGCTTCGAGGCAAAACAGCTCGAGGTCTTCAAGGAAGGTATTCATCGCCCCTTCGGGATGTGCCTGGTTACAGGTCCAACAGGTTCAGGAAAAACAACCACTCTTTATTCCGCAATAGCTGATCTCAATACACCGGACAACAACATCTCCACAGCGGAGGATCCGGTGGAATTTAACCTCGAAGGTATTAACCAGGTGAACGTCCGAAAGGAAGTGGGCCTAACCTTCGCGACTGCGTTGAAGGCCTTCCTCCGGCAAGATCCTGACATCATCATGGTGGGGGAGATTCGTGATCTCGAGGTAGGTGAAATCGCTGTCGAAGCGGCCCTTACGGGTCACCTTGTCCTCTCAACCCTCCACACCAACGACGCTCCTGCGACAATAACCAGGCTACTCAACATGGGGATAGAGCCTTTCCTTGTGGTCGCGGCATTAAACGTTATCGTCGCTCAACGCCTATGTCGGAAGATTTGTATAAACTGTCGGGACGAACGTAAGGCACTTCCTGATGAGCTGATTGCCTGTGGCTTTGCTCCGGCATCAGCTGAAAAGATCAAAGTTTATCACGGGAAGGGCTGTGAGATTTGCAATAACACCGGTTACAAGGGTCGTGTGGCGATCTATGAAGTTCTGTCTGTGACGGCCAAGGTTCGGGAGCTCATCCTTCGGAATGCGTCAGCTGACGATATAAAGAAACAGGCGATCCGAGATGGGATGAAGACCCTCCGGATGTGTGCTCTAACCAAGGTCGCGCAGGGCCTTACCACCCTTGAAGAAGCTGTCTCGAATTCGGCATCGGATCAACTCTAGGAGCAGTTATGGCAGATAACACAACTACCAACACCAACACTAAGACCAACGCCGAAAATGGAATCGGAAATATTCAGATCCAGCAACTCTTTAAGGTCATGGTTGACAACGGCGCATCGGACCTTCATCTGACCGTGGGAACTCCTCCAGGGATGAGAATTAGTGGCGACATCGTGCGTGTGAAAGTCGGAAGTCTTACTCCCGACGATACGAAGCGTCTCATATATCAGATTTTAACAGAGAAGCAGAAGGCCGAATTAGAGAAAAATCTTGAACTCGATTTCTCATTTGGGATTAAGGGCCTTGCCCGTTTCCGGGCCAACGTCTTTTATTCCAAGGGGGCAGTGGCCGCCGTGTTTCGGCAAATTCCTAGTCTAATTCCAGACTTCGAGGCCCTGAACCTCCCCCCGGTTCTATTGGAAATGGTGAACGTTTCCTCAGGTCTCTTCTTGGTGACCGGCCCTACCGGTTCCGGTAAATCCACAACCCTCGCTTCCATCATTGACAAGCTCAACCAGAGCTCCGCGTGTCATATTATAACGCTTGAAGATCCCATTGAATTCGTGCATCAACATAAACTCTCTCTCGTCAACCAGCGGGAGATAGGGGCCGATACCTTAAGTTTTGGTAAGGGAATCAAATCCCTGATGCGGCAAGATCCAGACATTGTCCTCGTCGGAGAGCTCCGAGATCCCGAGACGATTGAAGCGGCTCTAACGATCGCGGAAACTGGTCATGTGGTGTTCGGGACACTCCATACGAACTCTACGATTCAGACTATCAATCGAATCATCAACGTTTTCTCTCACGAGCAGCAAGAACAGATCAGGACACTCCTCTCCTTCGTGCTTCAGGGCGTAGTCGCTCAGCAGCTTCTGCCTAAAGTGCCAAAAGGCCGAGTCTTGGTCCAGGAGATCCTTCGTATTTCCCCTGCAATCCGAAACCTTATCCGGGAGGATAAGATCCACCAGATTTACTCACAGATGCAAATAGGCCAGGAAGAGACAGGTATGAACACGATGAACCAACACATCAAAAAGCAACTCGACACCGGGCTTATCACCTCAGAAACGGCCATGACTTATTCTAACAACCCAGAAGAGTTGGCCCGGATGTTGGGACTTGGGCAACCGGGCAAGAGAAAAGGATAAGCATTTATGCCGAAGTTTAAGTACATCGGCTTCACTGCCGATGGTAAGAAGGTTGAGAATACGGTCGAAGCCGATACCCCCCGGGATGCAAAAAAACTTTTACGGCGGCAGAATATACGTGCGACTAAGGTGATTGCACCATCATTCTTCGAAGCAGACTTGGGTCAGTTCCTGGTTGAAAAGGGGCTCGCTAAGCCCTTTGGCCGGGCCGAGCTTATGCGCTTTACGCGCCAGCTTGCGATTCTGATCAACGCCGGCGTTCCCATCCTTGAATGTATGGAGATCCTCCATAAGCAGGAGCAGAACATGGTTTTGAAGCGAGTTGTAAAAAATATTACGATGCAGATCGAGGAAGGTAAATCGCTCTTTGATGCAATGTCACAGCAACAAGGTTTCGATAAGCTCTATTGCGCGCTAGTTAAGGCCGGTGAAGCCGCCGGTATCCTGGATTCTATTCTAGTCAAACTGGCCGAATTCCTCGAGCGGGCGGAGAAGCTTAAGAAGCAGGTTAAATCTGCTCTAACTTATCCGGTCATCGTTGTCATTGTTGGGATTATTGTTATATTTGGTCTCATGGTCTTCGTCGTACCCCAGTTCGTGGAAATTCTTAAGGAATCAAATCAGGCGGTCCCTTGGGTTACCCAGACCGTCATCGACATTTCCAACTTCTTCCGTGATTATACCCTACTTCTCATTGCGGGAATTGTCGCCTCTACTATGTTCTTCTTAAACTTCATCAAAACCAAGGAAGGGAAGCAAGGCTGGGATAGGTTCACAATGAAGGCACCGCTATTTGGGATGCTGGTTATCAAGGGTAACCTTGGTGCATTCACTCGAACTCTTGCCACCATGCTTGCTGCGGGAGTTCCGATTATTGATTCTCTCGAAATTTGTATCGACACTCTCGACAACACTCAGATAGCGAAGGACCTCACGAAGGTTAGAAAGGCCGTGATCGAGGGGAAGTCAATTACGGAACCACTCTCGCGGATCACCTACTTTCCGCCCCTTGTTACCCAAATGATTAAAGTCGGAGAGTCGACTGGTAACCTCGACCAAATGCTGCTTAAAGTTGCGGACGTCTTTGAAGAAGAAGTGGAAGAGCTAGTAGCTAACCTGACGAAGCTCATTGAGCCGATTATCCTCGTTGTCCTAGGTGGGATCATCGGCTTCGTCTTGATAGCCATGTACCTTCCGATCTTCATGTCGGCGGGTGGAGCAGACGAATAGTGAGGATCGCTTCATCGACTGCGGGTCTCATTGCAATAATCATGGCATCATGGATCTTCTTTCATTGGCCTCTAATTTTAGCTGATACTTTGCTTCTTCGCGATGATATGTCTCTCGTCGGGTCAGTGTCGACTGTCACTGACCCAGTCGACTATGTGGAGAAGCTCTTTCGCGGTGTCTTCATGGATCTTCAACCCATCCGGGACCTTACGTTCTTCTTCAATATAAAGCTATACGGGGCCTTGGGGTACGGGGCTTACCACCTCACGAACCTTCTATGTGGAGGCTTACTTCTTTTAGGCGCGAGACGGCTCCTTCAGGCACTTGATGCGTCATCGACATCTATTTATATCGGTCTCCTGATGATTGCCCTCCACCCACTGATTAACACTAATCTCGCATGGGTTTCGAACCGTAAGCATGTCCTCGCCGTTGCACTCATTCTTTTTTACATTTCAAACTGGCTCCGGAGTAATCAGCGAACTACATTCGCAGGTGCGACCTTCGCCATCCTGAGCTTCCTGGCCCAGCCAATAACTCTATTCATCCCGTTCATTACAGTCGCTTACAAAGGCTTCACCCGGAGGGTTAGGCCTCAAATGGGTGATCTCGTACTCCTTGTCGTTGCGGGCATGATACTCGCACTTAACTATGACTTCTATGCTACCATGCCTGCCTTTCAAGGTCGTAACGAAGTCCACGCAGCGAGAACCGTCACCGAGAATCTCCTCAACCTAACCCGAGTGCCGATTCAAGTGATGCTACCTGTTTCACTGGCCGTGGAGTACGATCCTGGAAATCCTCTCGGCTTGGTAGGTCTTGTTCTTTGGGTCGCAGGTGCGTTTCTCGCCTATAAGCTTCGCCCCGGTCTTCAAATCACGCTATTCATAATTCTAGCCCTTTCAACTTTATTCCCTGTTTTGCGCTGGGGTGTCCGAGACGGCTACCTCTTGTTTACAACGGTAGCTAGTATTGTCGTTCTCGCTACTTCGGTCCGACAATGGACTGGCCTAGCGCTACTTGCCGCTCTTTTCTTTTACTCGGCGATGTCTTATCGATTCACTCGCATGTGGGAAACTGATCTTCTTCTTCATCGGACATCATATGAGGTTGAAGGTGGTGTAGAAAATCTCTTTCGTTGGGCCCTTACTACTCTCGTGGTAGATCCGAAGTCAGCGTACCCTATCTTTGCGAAGCTCGTGCAGGAGTATCCCAGCTTCCGACACGTGACTCTTGGAGCGCGACTTGCTCGAGCCTACTATCTCTCTGATCACCTGTCTCCTCAGTCAAAACTACGAGAGTACTCCGAACTTAAAGGGTCGGACATATTCATCCAGTTCTACCATTCGAAATTGCTAGAGGATGTGGGTGATATTCAAGCTCGGGATGAAATTCTCCTTAACTTGCGGCAATATTTGGGGAAGAGGCCGGAAGCGAGGACAGTCCTCATGGGTACGGTCTGCCGCTGGGAAGCTGTTTCTTGCAAGATCTGGAATCTATGAATCATTGCCTCCAGTCCTTGGCGGTCCTAAGTTGGGGTCCAGAGGGTGATCTGAAGTTTAGGGGAATAAGTTGCCGGAAGGGCAAGGCTTGAGATTTTTTGTTATATTATTTTATAAATAAACTACGTATGATCTTATAATAAGAAAATGAACTGAGGTCGACGTCTGGTTCTTAATACCTGGATACGATAATGTTCATGTAGTAAACAAAATTTCGGATCTCTTAATGATCCGAATAGGAGAGGGTAAGATGAAAAAATTTATGAAGGTTCTGAAGCGTCAAGCTGGCTTTACTCTAGTAGAGCTTATGGTCGTCGTAGCAATTATCGGGCTGCTGTCTGCTGTCGCGATCCCTAACTTCAAGAAATATCAGGCGAAAGCAAAAATTTCCGAAGCAAAGCTCCAGCTTTCGGCGATTTACACAGCTGAGCAGTCCTTCTTCGCGGATTACAACATGTACCACAACTGCTTGGTTTACATGGGCTTTGATCCGGGCCCTGAATATTTCAATCGCTACTATGCAGTCGGATTCACGGCAACCGCGACACTTA
>JAIYDC010000013.1 GCA_027487685.1 Pseudomonadota bacterium
GAAATGAAACTCGAAAACTCAGTAGGATAGAACCATGATTGAAATCAAAAACCTCACCGCATCCATCGACGGCACCGAGATCCTTAAGGGCATCAACCTCACGGTCAAAAAAGGCGAAGTGCACGCTATCATGGGCCCCAACGGCTCTGGAAAATCCACACTCTCAAAAGTGATCGCCGGCCATCCTGCCTATGAAGTCACGGGCGGAGAAATCCGCTTCGACGTCAACGGCAAGATGATCGATCTCCTCGAGAAGGATCCTGCCGATCGCGCCAAAGACGGGATCTTTCTAGGTTTCCAGTACCCGATTGAAGTCCCTGGAGTTTCGAACTTTACCTTCCTGAAGGAATCCTTCAACGAGATCTGTCACGCCCAGGGCCTCGAGAAGATGGACGATAAGGCGTTCCTCGTGCACCTGCGTGGGAAACTCAAACTCCTCGAAATGAACGAATCGTTCCTCGAGCGCTCCGTTAATGAAGGCTTTTCTGGCGGTGAGAAGAAGAAAAACGAGATCCTGCAGATGGCCGTTCTTAATCCCCGGCTTTCACTCCTCGACGAAACCGATTCGGGCCTTGATATTGATGCGCTCAAGATCGTTGCCAATGGAGTGAACGCACTCAAAAGTAAATTCAATGCAACGATTCTTGTGACCCACTACCAGCGGCTCCTGGACTACATCATTCCCGACCACGTCCACGTCCTCTACAACGGCCAGATTATCCGCTCCGGCGACAAGGGCCTGGCCCTCGAGCTTGAAGAGAAGGGTTACGACTGGTTAATTAAAGGGTAAGCATGAACATCGAGACCCTGGCCACGCTGGCCCACCACAAAATCAGTCATGCCGACCAAACGATGGGAAACTTCCGGGCGGAGAATCTGGAAGCTTTGAAGAAGAAAGGTCTGCGAGAAATCGTACCGGATAGCTACAAATTCACCAGAATAGAATCCTTCCTTGAGTCAATCTCACTTGATAACGGCCCGGCCCCTACACCGCTAAAGGCCGAGGATTTTCAGGCACCAGGCATTCCGACCGTGACCTTTGTGAACGGAGAATTCCTCAGCGCTGGGACTCTCCCAGAGGGCATCAGTGTAAGGAAGATCGGTCCTCACCTGATGGATCTGCGCGAGTTATTCACAGAAAAGAATGCCCTCTCCCACCTCCATCACGCACTTCTTAACGACGGGGTCATGATCGAGGCTTCTCCGAAAGTCGAGTCCACGACTCCAGTGCGACTCCTCCACCTCTATACCGGCCCCTCCGTGGGAGCGCCGACCATCGTCATCGTCGCCCACCCTTTCGCCCAACTAACCGTCCTTGAGGAAACCCGGGTCATCGGCGAAGCGGATCACGTGACTGTCTCTGAAACCTACATCCGTGCTCTCGAAGCATCAAAAGTCGAACACATCACACTCCAGCTTGAGGGCCCTGGTGGAGTGAATCATAATTCAATCGTCGCTGAGGTCGAGCGGGATGCGCTTGTCCGCTCTGTCATTCTCACCGCTAGCGGAAAACTTAACCGCAACAACCTGACACTGAATCTCAATTCTCCCGGGGCCCACGGAGAAAGCCATGCGCTTTTTCTGACGAATGGGCAGGAGCACAGTGACGTTTATACTGAAATTAACCATCGTGCACCGGATACGACCTCAAATCAGATCGCAAAGGGAATCTTAGACGGCAACTCCAAAGGGGTCTTTACCGGCCGGATCCACATCTTCCCCAAGGCCCAGCGTGTGGCCTCGAGTCAACTCAATAAGAATCTCCTCCTTTCAAAAAAGGCCCAGGTTCACTCGCAGCCTCAGCTCGAGATTTTTGCTGACGATGTGAAATGCTCCCACGGCTCCACCACGGGTCAGCTCTCACCGGACGAGGTGTTCTACTTCCAGGCCCGAGGAATCCCTGCAGATCGTGCCCGAAATCTCATGGCCCTGGGCTTTGGTCTCGAAGTAGTTCAGAAGATCGGAAACCTTCTGGGCCGGGAGCACGTGACGGTCATCATCCGGGAGAAGCTCGCTGAGAAGTTCTCCCTTGGAGGGACTCCATGAGCTTGATCGAACACAACCCCTATAGAAAAGATTTTCCCGCTGCCGAACAAGTGATTTCAGGTAAACGGCTGGCCTACCTCGACAGCGCCGCCACGAACCTGAAGCCTAGCTTGGTCATCGATGAGTTGGATCGCTATTACCGGATTGAGACCTCCAACGTTCACCGGGGTCTCTATTGGCTCTCTGAAAATGCGACGACAAAGTTCGAGGCGACACGTGACAAGATTCAGGGCCTGATCAATGCCCCGGACCGGAGTCAGGTCATTTTTACCAAAGGCACCACAGAGTCCGTCAACCTTGTGGCCCAGAGCTATGTGAGAAATTTCCTCCAACGCGGTGACACGATCCTCCTTTCCCAGATGGAGCACCATTCAAACATAGTTCCATGGCAGATCGTTGCCGAGGAGAAGGGAATATTCATCAAAGTCATCCCGATCAATCAACGCGGGGAAATCCTTTTGGATGAGTACCGCAAGCTCCTGACTCCGGAGGTGAAGTTCGTCTCTGTGGTCTTCATCTCAAATGCGCTCGGGACCATCAATCCAGTCAAGGAGATGACTCGACTCGCACACGAGAACGGGGCAAAGGTTTTCATCGACGCTGCACAGGCCATCTCCCATGAGAAAGTCGATGTTCAGGACCTTGATGTGGACTTCCTCGCGTTCTCAGGCCACAAAATGTTTGGGCCGACTGGGGTCGGTGTCCTCTACGGAAAACTCGACCTTTTGAATCAGATGCCCCCTTACCAGGGCGGCGGCGACATGATTGACGTCGTGACCTTCGAGAAGACGACCTACAACAATCTTCCCCATAAATTTGAGGCCGGAACTCCATCGATCTCGGCCGTCATTGGCCTGGGCAAGGCGGTCGACTACCTCCAGGACATTGGTCTCCATCGGATCCATGAAATTGAGACCCAGCTACTGGCCTATGCCACGGAAAAACTTAAATCGATCCCCGGACTCAAGATCTACGGCGAGGCGGAGCACAAGGCTTCGGTGATCTCCTTTGGTCTGGAGGGAATCCATCCCCACGATATCGCTGCCCTTATTGATAAGGAAGGGGTTGCGATCAGAACCGGACATCACTGTGCTCAGCCCCTGATGAAGTTCTTTGACGTCCCGGCGACCTGTCGTGCTTCTATGTCGATTTATAATAATAAAGCAGATATCGACCAGCTCTACCTTGCGCTGGTTAAGCTCAAAAAGTTTTTTGAATAGGAAAGGGACTCTATGGAAATCGCAATTCAACCGACCCCAAACCCCAATGCCCTGAAGTTTATTCTCGAAAAAGATGTCATCGCTGAGGGTAAAGTGTCTTTTAAGACACCCCAAGACTGTAAGGACGTGCCTCTGGCCGCGTCCCTGTTTGACCTTCGTGGAGTTGACCAGATCCACTTCTTTCAGAACGTGATCACTGTCAGTAAGTTTAGCTTTGAGGACTGGGACTCCCTGGAACCAGCAGTCCAAACCTGTATTGAGTCCTTCATTGATGACCACAACCCGACTTTCAAGCTGCATGACCCTGAATCAGACCGCCGCGCTAACCTTTCACCAGAGCTTCGTCAGATTGAGGAGATCCTCGATAAAAGGATTAGACCGGGTCTACAAGGGGATGGTGGAGACCTTGCCGTAAAAGACTTTAAAGACAATATCCTGATCGTTAAGTACCAGGGAGCATGCGGCACATGCCCAAGCTCAACCACCGGAACTCTCGAGGCGATCCGGTCTATCCTTAGAGACGAGTTTAGTCCGGAGATTGAGGTATATCTAGCACCCGAGATCTGAACATAGTGACATCTTAGGCTCAGGAAGGGGACTATTCACATAATTTTTCAATAACATCTCTTTAATCTGAAGATTTTGTTTGAGTTAAGTGGAATTGAAAAAGATAATTGATCTATATGTTTAGGTCGCTCAAATTAACAATTAACTCCCCAACCAAGGCCTTCGTCTTCACGGCGAAAGACGAGAATGCATCGATCAAAGTCGGCCGCTCGCTGAAATGCCAGTTCAGCGTGCCACTTGAGGACCTGTCCCGAGAGCACTGCATGGTCGAGGTCAAGGGCGAAGACATTTTCATCACTGACCTGGGAAGTAGTAACGGCGTGTGGGTTAATCGCTCGCGCCTGGAACAGCATAGGCCACAGCTTATTGATTCAGATTCGCAGATCGTACTCGCTAGCAAGTACCAGCTAAGAGTTGAGAGAGTCGAATTTGACACTCGTTCGGACATTAAAAATGAAGAACTTGTTCGTGATCCAAAAGGTGATTCCTCTCGGACGATGCTCAACCCGGTAGAACCTAGCGCGGTCTCCCTTCAGCTGGACTATCCCATCAATAAAGACAAGCGCCGCAAAAAGAAACCAGGTACAGAAACTCAGCCCGATGACTCCCCTAAGAACAACCAAGACGTCGTAAAGATGGTGGTTGGATTCCTGGTGGCCCTAGGTTTTATGGCCTATTACTTAACCAAATAAATCTTTTAAAAATCCGACTAGCGATGAAACACTATGAAACTAATCATCAGAGACCGAGACAACAGGTGTTACACCCACGAGATCGTAACTGAGGTCATAACGATTGGCCGCTCTTCTTCGAACAATTTCGTTATTCCTGTCGACGACTTTTCCCGTCAGCACTGCCAGGTCACAGTCAAGAATGATTTTTTCTTCATCCAGGATCTTGGTAGCAAGAACGGGGTCAAGGTCGACAGTAGGGCCCTCACTCCTCATGTGCAATACTCGATTTACTCCGAATCAATGATTATCATCGCAAATTTTTTCCAGCTTATTCTCCCCGGTGGAAAGATGCTGAAAAATGAACTCGCCACAGAAGAAATTCGCCTTCTCAAACCACCCGTGAAGTAGACCAAAAGACAGTTCGTTTACCAGGCCTTGGGTGTGTAGTAACTCCACATTTTATCATACACTGAGCCCGCCTCTGGCCGGTACTGGTAACTAAACTTGCAGCGTGCTGGCAGCGAGATCAGAATAGAATCAACTCGGCCGTTGGTCTTTAATCCGAAGAGAGTCCCACGGTCGTGGAGCAAATTAAACTCGACGTAGCGACCGCGCCGATGAAGCATGAAATCCTCATCTTCCTTTGTCCAGTCTTCACCCATGCGCTGCCTTACGATGGGAAAGTAAGACTCGATAAAATGCTCCGAAAGGTGGAACACATAGGCCATGTCCTTTTCTACATCACCGGTATTGTAATGATCGAAAAAGATCCCGCCCACACCGCGCATCTCAATTCCTCGGTGAGCGTTATTGAAGTAGTCGTCGCAGGTCTTTTTCATCTCATCATAGCGCTCCCCGGCCGCCCGGCGCCACACGCCATGGAAAGCAGAGAAGTCTTCCTCGTAGGGATAGTAAGGGGTCAGATCCGCTCCGCCACCGAACCAAAAGCGGTCCCCCTGGTGAATCATACGAAAGTTGGCATGGACCGTAGGAACTCTCGGATTTAACGGATGGATGATTAAAGAAATGCCCGCTGCCCAAAGCTCATCACCGGTGCCCGAGAGGTGACGGGCAAACTGCGGGTCAATCTTCCCGAAGACACAAGACGTATTCACCCCAGCGTTCTCGAACACATCGCCCTGAAAGGCCCTGGTGATACCTCCTCCCCCCTCATCGCCGGCATGATCCGTTCGTTGCCAGATATCTTCCTTGGATCTAAGGCCCGGATCGAGTGCGAGCATTTCTTGAGTGATCTTGTTCTGAAGTAGCATCACATGTGCATGAAACTTTTCTTTACTGCTGCCGATGTCCATCGCTCTCCCCTCCAGCTCTATCAAAGGCATCAAAGTACCACAAAATTTCTTAAGATTCAGCACAGGATTGGGCAAAACTTCTTCCACCGTTGCAGCGCGCTCGGAACATCATTACAATCTAGGGAACACTCAAACTGACTCTTAAGTAAGGATCATTGTGCTGATTAAGTTCCTCACCAAGTCGCTCCGCTCCTTGGGCCTTTTTGCCATCATTTCTTTTGCCCTCCTTTCGATCTTTTGCTCGATGATCGTTAAGGACCTCGAAAGCACGAATGTGTTAACAAACACACTCAACAAATTCCTCCAATATACCATCTCATTTGAGAACCGGTTTTATGACACTCGTATGAAGGCCCAGCTTGACCCCAGTTTTCGGAGTCAAGATATCGCTTTGGTTAAGATCGATGACTATTCACTCGAACACCTCGGAGTTTGGCCAATCCCTCGTTCCCACCACGCCAAGATGATCGATAAGCTGCGGATCTTCGGTGCAAAAGTCGCGGCCCTCGATATTTTCTACCCCGAGAAATCTCCCGCCTACAACGGTATCTCCCAGGATGAGCTCTTCGCCCAGTCCCTTAAGAATTTCCAGACCGATGGCCGTCGCGCCTTTCTGGCCTACACCCTGGCCGATGACGAGGACCAGTCCCTTCCTGAGGCCCCGGTAGAGATGCTCAACGATACGATCCAGATGCGAAACGTGCCTGAGATCGAGTTCACCCCGAAGCGCATTAATAAATTTACCTTTCCTATTGCTGACCTTGTGGCCTCAGAGGTTGGTCTTGGGAATATTACAACTGAAGCCGACCCCGACGGGATCTACCGGAATCACCAGATCGTGGCCAACGTAGACACAATCTATTATGGATCCCTGGCGATGAACGCTTTCCAGTCGTATACCGGGACCAACAATACCGTCAAAATTTTTGCCGACGGCACCGGTGAGCTTGAACTCAAAGGTAAAAAAATGGAGATCGGGCGCGGCGGTGAGGTCAAGATCCGCTACGTCGGTGGGGAAAATCAGTTCCCCGAGGTCTCCCTTTATGACCTTTTACAGGCCAAAGACAACGACCCCAAAATGATCAAGCTCCTTAAGGATAAAATGGTCTTTGTCGGCAGCACCGCCCTCGGGGCCCATGACCTCCGGCACAGTCCGCTCCATCCCAAGATGCCTGGGGTTTACTCCCACATGAACATGGCCCACATGCTCATTCATCAGCACTTCTATCGAAGCTCCAATGACTCGATCAAATATTCACTGATCCTCCTTATCATAGGAGTAAGTCTATTTCTTGGAGTCCAACGGTTGGGAAATCCCTTTCTCGACGCATTGGTCGTCATTGGTGTTGTCACCGGAAGCTACTACGCCGACAAATTGTATTTCCTGCCTGAGGGCTACGAGCTCAAGCTCTTCTACTGCTATTTCGGCTTCATCGCTTGCTACACCTGGAACACGTTCCTGCAATTCTATGAGGCCAATAAGGAGAAAAAGCAGATTCGTGGAACCTTCGCGCGCTACGTAGCACCCTCCATTGTAGACGAGATGCTCAAGCATCCAGACAAGCTTCAAGTCGGTGGCACGAAGATGGACATCACATGCCTCTTCTCCGACGTCAGGGATTTCACCAAGATCTCCGAGGGCCTCACGGCGACGGAACTCGCGCACTCCCTTAACTTCTATATGGGAGCGATGACTGACATTGTCTTCGACACCAAGGGAACACTCGACAAGTACATTGGAGACGCTATCGTTGCCATCTGGGGTGCCCCCCTGCCAATCGGTAACCACGCGCAATACGCCGTCGAAGCGGCAATAAAGATGATCGACAGTCTTCCGGCCATCAACGAAGAATTCAAACGCCTAGGGAGGCCCGAGTTTCTGGTGGGTGTGGGCCTTAACTCCGGGGAGTGTTCGGTGGGCAACATGGGATCCTCGAGAATTTTCTCCTACACCGCACTGGGTGATAACATGAATCTAGGGGCGCGGCTTGAGTCGCTATGCAAGCATTATGGCGCACAGATCCTCATCTCCGATATGACCCGCGAGCGGCTGGATCTTTCGGTGATTAAAATCCGCGCTATTGATAAGGTCGTAGTTAAAGGCAAAACCACGGCCGTAGAGATCTTTGAGGTGCTCCACGCCAACCACTGGCTCTCCAAGGATCTCTCCTCCTATGAGCGCTTTACCGAGGGCTACCGACACTACCAGGCGGCACGCTTCCGGGAAGCACTTGATCACTTCGAAGGCTTATATGCGCTCAACTCTGGCGACAAACCCTTAAAGCGCCTTATTGGCCAGTGTCAGAAGTTCCTTGCGGCCCCGGAACTTGTGACAGAGAACTTCGAAATCACGGTCATGACAGAGAAATAAGAAACGCGATAATACTGACTCGTGGTCTAGGGGGGGGCACTTTTAGACTCACGTCTGTACTCGTCTGAAAAGCACCAATGCCGCCAGGAAAGCTTCCGGTTGATACCGCCTTTACCACCGTCCGGAAGTGTGGTCTGTGAGTATACAATGATCTCAAACTTCCGCAGCGTCGTCTCTGGAACAATGCGGATCTTCCGGTCATTCCACTTCCGGCAGAGGTAGCCTCCATAATACCGAGCATAATCACTCCTATCAGACATATTGAGATAAAACTTGCGCCAGTGTTCGTTGGGGATCTGGGCATAGAACGCCTGATCCTTGATGCTGAAGATATCTCGTGATCCAGATAAAAGCTCAAGTTCTGACCCATCACCAAGAACCGCTGGGATCTCGACCCAAATATTATCCATCTTGGGATAAGGTGCGAACATGTTCCACTCCTGGTAGAGGTGAAGCCAGCGGGAGACCTTCTGAAAGAAGGGCGCCTGAAGGTTGTACTTCTTGATGGTTGTGAGATTCCACATGAAGAGAGTCACAAGTATAAACGCTCCCCCGATTTCAGAAATCCATCGGAGTGTGGCAATATCCTTCCTGGGCTCCCGGTAGCTGAGGAACTGTGAAACCTTTCCCATCATGGGCCTGTTGCGAGAAACCCAAAGGTAGGTACGCTCTCCAATGAAACGCATAGGCGCGAGGAGGAAAAGCCCGCGAAACACACCTCCGAAAGGTGAGTGGCGAAGAATCTCCAGGAAGCCCCCGTAATGGAAAAAGCGCTCACCGGCAGCGTTGGCCACGACCCAAGAGTGCCTCTTCTGCATGTCTTGAAAGATATCTGCCTGCTCTTGTGCCGGCAATACAGGGACATCACGGAAGAGGAGAAACTCCCGTAAAATCCTGACTCCCTTCTGACAAAAACTGCAATCCGCGTCGTAGTAAATGGTAAGCTTTCCAAGACCCTTGCCCCTAAACCAAGTCTCGCAGCGGTCCCAGAAAGGTCCTGGCAGGAAGATCGTCCACATGGCCTCGCAGATGAAAGTAAAGAGCCCGATATTCATCGTTAAAAAAATTCCGAGGTGAAAGCCGATAAACGCGATGACGAGGAATGTCCGGACATACCACCAGTACTTACGGAAAGTGAAGGCCAGCACCAGAAGAATCGGCCCGAGCCACTCGAAGTAAATACTCAGGAAAGTCATGACCTTGCCAATCAAGAGATAGTCCCTGAGCCAGATCCCCAGAGGAGTCGCAAAAATATCTAGACGAGAGGAGAAAAACACCGCTGTGAAGTCTCGCCGCCAAATGTCTGAGTCCTTCATCACGTAGCTCACAAAGTAAATCGCGAAGACCTGTAAAAAAAAAGCCAGTCCCCACGTCGAAAAGTGCGCCTCCTGACTATCGCGCTCTTTGGAGAGCGCGGAGTCTAACGAGAAGCGACGGTTGAGCGGAAGGAAAATCGAAAGAAAAAGGATCGCTCTGAGAACGTCGTCTCCGCCATTATTAACCAGCCAATTCCGGTTATGGACAGAGACCGTCATCACGTAGGCCCCAAGGGTCGCCCAACGGGTCTTGTATCCCAACAGAAGCATGACTCCGAAAAGAAGGTGGAGAGAAAACATAACCACAGCAAAAGCTTCTGAACCGTTAGCGAGGTGAAAAGAAAAAGACCACGGCATGGCCATCTCGGACACAAAAAGACTCCGGGGAACGAGACCTATATCGCTATAAAGGTTCGTCAGGTCTTCCCATCTGTAGGCAACGTCAAACATCACCACCAACCCCATCAGAAAGCGGTAGAGAGCGAGGGAGCGGTAATCTAGGCCGAACGTGGTCTTTAGGTGAGTGAACACGGACATGAGAGCAGTCCTTTGAAGTTATACTTTTCACTAATTGTAACGGAATTCATGACTTTTTCGAGAGATTCGTCTACTCTTCCCGGATGATATTGATCAACTTAACGCTGCGCGAGGCTTTCGGTCATGCTGTATAAAGTTCGGGACGAGATCACCAAGGATTACGACGTTATCATCATGGGTTCGGGCCTGGGTGGAATGACCGCTGCTAACATCCTAGGCCGCAATGGGCATGCCGTACTTCTCCTCGAGTCACACAATAAGCTTGGTGGTTTTGCCACCTGGTTCTTTCGAGACGAGCGCAACCACGTCTTCGACATCTCCCTCCACGGCTTTCCCGTTGGTATGATCAAAACCTGCCGCAAGTATTGGAGCCGCGAAATAGCCGAATCAATCGTTCAGCTAAAAGACGTGCGTTTCGTGAACCCACAATTCTCGGTCCAAACGGATTTTACCAAAGAGCATTACACTCAGGTCCTGGTTGAGACTTTTGGGCTTACCCGCGAAACCGTAGACAGCTTCTTTGGCTACCTTGGGGCCATGAACTTCTATGACGACGCCCAACTCACCAACCGGGAGCTCTTCGACCGCTTCTTCCCAGGACGTAACGACGTCGTCCGCTTTTTGATGGAACCCATCACGTACGCCAATGGATCAACTCTGGATGATCCCGCCATTACGTATGGCATCGTGTTCTCAAACTTCATGAGTAAAGGGGTCTACACCTTCCGCGGCGGCACGGACGTCCTTATCGCCAAGATGAAGGAGGAGCTGCTTAAGAACAATGTCGACATTAAGCTTCAGGCCAAGGTGGAAAGGATTCTCCTCGAGGACGGAGTCACCTCAGGTGTGAAAGTTGGCGGAAAAATTGTTCGTGCTAAAACAGTGCTCTCCAACGGCAATATTAAATCAACCATCTTGAACCTCGTCGGTGAGGAGCAGTTCCCAGCAGACTATGTTGAGAAAGCTCGCGCGATCCGCCTCAATTCCTCGAGCTGTCAGGTCTACATGGGCCTAAAGGAAGGGGCGACGATTCCCTACATCGGAGAACTCGTCTTCACTTCCAGTCACCCGACCTACGACCCTGCACGACTCCTCGACCTTAAAGTCTCGAGCAGAACTTTTTCCGTTTATTACCCCCATGAAACCAGACCTCAATCGCCAGAGGCGCGGGTCGCTATCGTCTCTTCAACCAACTGCCATTACGACGACTGGAAAAAGCTCTCCCCCGAAGAGTATGAGACCGAGAAAAAGCGAATGATTGAAGATACGCTCCAGGGTCTGGAGGCCTTCATCCCTGACATCCGAGATAAACTCGAAGTGGTAGAGGCCGCCACCCCCCTGACCGTTGAGCGCTACACTCTCCACCCCAAGGGGACTTCCTTTGGTACGAAGTTTGAAGGCCTCGACGTTTCCATGAACCTTCACAAAATAATCCCGGGACTCTTTCATGCCGGCTCCGTCGGCATCATCATGTCCGGCTGGCTAGGGGCCGCTAACTACGGCGCCATCCAGGCGAACGCCATTGAAAGTTATCTCGCAGGAAGAGGAGCCTAAAATGACCCCATTTATCAACCAGCACGTCATCATTACCGGTGGAACCCGAGGCATCGGTGCGGGCCTCTCGGAAACCTTCCTTCGTTCCGGGGCCACGGTCATCGCCACTTATTCGGGCAACGACGAAGCCGCACAGAACTTTAAGGAAAGGCTGGCCCTCTACGGCGATAAACTTGTCCTAAAAAAGTTCAACGTCGCCGACGCCGCAGCTGTCGAAGCATTCTTTAAAGACTATGAAGGACAGTTTCCCTCACTTGAAGTCCTAGTTAATAACGCCGGCATCCGGCGGGACAATATTGTCGCAGGCATGTCTGAGACAGACTGGGACTCGGTTCTGGATACGAACCTCAAAGGCACCTACCTCATGACTCGTTTTGCAGTCCTTCAGATGATGAAAAACCGGTACGGGCGGATTATCAACATGTCCTCCGTCGGCGGGAAACTAGGCCTTCCAGGTCAGGCGAACTATGCCGCTTCCAAGGCGGGGCAAATCGCTCTCTCCCTTTCAGTGTCAAAGGAAGTCGCCAAACGAAATATTACAATCAATAACGTCTGTCCCGGCTTCATTGAAACTGAGCTCCTGGCCGATCTTCCCGAAGATCAGGTAAAAGAATACAAGTCTCAAGTTCCAATGAAGCGCTTCGGTAAGGTCGACGAGGTTGCCCACGCAGTCCTTTTCTTTGCGGCCCGGGAGGCATCTTATATCACTGGAGCAACTCTCGACGTTGCAGGTGGCCTCAATGCTTGAAACCATCCTTGCCCACATTCCTCAGCGTGACCCTTTTCTCTTTATCGAAAACATTGTCGACCAGACTGAGAACTCCATCACGACTTCGAAGAAACTCACCGGAGAGGAGGATTTTTTTCGAGGCCATTTTCCAGGCCGGCCGGTGATGCCTGGAGTGCTTCTGTGCGAAGCTGCTTTCCAGACTGGTGCTCTTCTGATGGCACTCAGAGGTGAGGCCGCGGGAAACTCCAAGACCGCTCTTGTGACACGGATTCAAGGCACCAAATTTAAAAACATCGCGCGCCCAGGTGACCTTCTCCACATTACGGTGGATTTTATCGAAATGCTCGCCAACGCCGCTTTCATGAAAGGGAAGATTACTTGCGAGGGGAAAACCGTTATGACCATCGAGTTCGCAGCGACACTGGTTGAGAATGGAGTAACAGAATGAACTTTCTGGATGTCGCTGGTAAAAACTATCTCATCTCCGGCGTCGCCAATAAGAAGTCCGTCGCCTATTTCACGGCACGGATCCTCATCGAAAATGGTGCCACCTGCCTTTTCTCCGTTCAAAGTGAGGCCCACCTGGCGGCGGTGGCGAAGCTTTTTCCAGGCTCCGAATCCTTTGTTTTTGATGTTGAAAGGGACAGGAATCTAACTGAGAAGGTCACCCGCCCTCTCGATGGTTTTGTTCACTCACTTGCGTTTGCTAATTTCTCCGAGGGCCCTAAGCCTTTTCTTGAAACCAAGCGCGACGATTACCTTCAGGCAGCACAGATCAGTTGCTTCTCCCTGGTCGAAATGAGTCATCAACTCCGTGAGCGCTTTACCCCAACCGCAAGCATTGTGACGATTTCCATCTCTAACACCAAAGCAACGAGCTACGGGTACCTTGGACCTATCAAAGCGATGCTCGACGCAACCGTTCCCTACCTCGCGAAGTCATTCTCAGAATTTTCACGCATCAGAGTCAACGCCGTGGGCGCGGGCCCCCTCAAGACTTCCGCCAGTGCCGGCATCCCAGACTACATCGACAACTACCTCTTCGCGGAAGCACTAACACTCAGGAAAGCAGCGCTTGAGACCCAGGAGGTGGCCAATACCATTTGCTTCCTCCTCTCACCTAAATCTAGTGGGATCAATGCCACGACACTTTTGGTAGATGCCGGCATGAGTTGCAACACCTTCGACCAGGACGTGGTTAAAACGTTCTCAAAAAAATCTAACGCTGACTAAGATCCCGGTGAGCGAAGGTTCGCCGGAGACCCTCTTCGATCGAAACCCGAGGAACATAGCCAAAGTGCCGCCGCGCCTTCTCATGGGAGAAGTAATGAGATTTACCGAGGTTCAGGGCCACGAACCGGGTCATAGGCGGTTCTGGTTTATTGATTCCTAAAAGACGGAAGACTTTTTCCAGAAGCCAACCCAGCCGGTAAGCGGCGGAGACGTCAATGGCACCAGTCACGGGATCTATCTTAACCTGGGCCAGGACTTGATTGATAAAATCCCAAAGCTTTACGGGCCTTTCCTGCCCAATAAAGTAGGCCTCGCCGCACACTGGCGACCCTGGGGTCAGATGCTCCAGGGCCTGCACATGAGCGAGGGCCGCGTTCTCAACGTAAATGACATCCACGAGGTTTTCGCCATTGCCGACCATCCGCAGTTTCCCCTGACGGCCTTTTTGGATCACTCGCGGGAAGAGGTGCGGATCTCCTGGCCCCCAGATAAGGTGCGGGCGGATGGCACAGGTGAGAAAAGATTTGCCATCGTTGGCGGCAAGGACCAACTTCTCGGCCATGGTCTTCGTCTCGGAATAGCCGTTAAGAAATTCCGTTGCATAGGGCTGCTCTTCACCAACTCCTAGTAGGTCGTCCTTGTTAAAAACCACGGACGGCGTTGAAGTGTAGACGAATCGGCCGACTCCATTCTCACGGGCGACCTCGATAAGGTTCTTTGTTCCAAGGAAGTTGATGCCGTAGTACTCATCATACTTTCCCCAGACTCCCGCCAGGGCCGCCACATGAAAGATAGCATCAAAACCGTGTGCGAGGGCCCGCTCCACGTCCTTACGCTGCCGTAGATCCCCCCGGATCGTAGGAACACCCAGATCTTCGAGATGGGCATAGGTGTGACGGGAAAAGTTCGTCACTATAAAGGTCGAATTTTTAAGAAGTTCTTGGATGATGTGAGTCCCTAAAAACCCCCCCCCACCTGTTACGAGAATGCGCATGGCACATGTTAATTCTTCCGCCTACCTTCGTCCAGATTGACGGCGGCATCCCCACTCAAGTATTTTGGGGGGATGAAAACCACCCTTGCTCTCTTTGCTCTCATGCTTAGTTCTATGGCCTTTGGCATTCCGGAGGCGACCTTCCGAACCGAATGGCGCGAGCAAGTCCTCCCTTTCTTTGATGGTCTTAACGCAAGTGTCCTTCGGAACCGGCAGGGCCTTGAACTCGCCTACTTCACACAGGTAAAGCCAGCGAATCGCAAAGTGCTCGTGGTCCTTCCAGGCCGGACCGAGCCCGCACGTAAATACGCCGAAGTCCTCTTCGATCTCCGAAACGAAGGTTATGACCTCGTAGTGGTAGACCATCAGGGCCAAGGAGACTCGGAGCGCCTCCTTCAGGATCAAGAGAAGGGCCATGTCGCTCGCTTTGATGACTATGTCCGTGACCTTGAGCAACTGATGAACGAAGTGGTCCGGCCTCTGGAAAAAGACATCTACCTCCTGGCCCACTCCATGGGTGGAACCATCGGCACGCTCTACCTTAAGCGCCACCCCGGCATCATTAAGAAGGCCGTCCTGGCGGCCCCGATGCTAGAGCTTGATACCACGCCTTACACTGAGCAGGTGGCACGGCTGTATGCGGGTCTCCTTGTGGTCCTGGGTAAAGGATCAACTTACGCCCCGGGGCAAGGGCCTTATGTCTACCCTCCATTTGAAGAGAATAGAGTAACCCACAGTGAGGTTCGCTACGAAGTTGAGCCAGCGCTTATCGCCCAGAGACCTCATCTGGGAGTAGCAGGCCCTACGGTTCGTTGGGTAAACCAGGCACTCAAAGTCACTCGGCGCATTGACCGTGCGAAGATCACGACTCCCGTACTCTTGCTCCAGGCCGGACAGGAGCTGGTAGTAAGGAATGGTCGTCAGAACACCTTATGTCGACCGTCCTTTTGTCGGATGATCCAATTTCCCGAAGCACGGCATGAGATCCTTATGGAAAAAGACTCTATCCGCGACACAGCACTTGCAGAGGCCCTTGCGTTTCTTAGAAATTAGATTTTACTCTGACTCATCAGATGCCCCAATTCTCGTATCCTTCCTATTATGCCATGGGCACTCGATTTGTTCCCAAAATATCGGTAACGTATCGTAGGCATAAGAGCCGATCAGAAGCCCAATAAAAAGCCCTGGAAACCCCAGCCACAATGCTCCTCCAATGACGCAAATGAAGGCGAAGACCGGAGTAATTTTGCTCTCTCCAAAAGTCGCGAGCCAGGGTCTTAAGAAATTATCCACTAGGCCTGTAAAGACTCCCAAACACCCCAAGATAATGGCCGCTTTGACATTCCCATTAACAAAACCCACAAGAGCGAAGACGAAGGCCACGGGAGCGGCACCGACAACAGGTATAAAAGACAAAATGAGAGTGATGAAGAACACCAAAAAGAAGTCCCCCAAGTCGAGGAGCACGACCCCCGTGGCGACTAACAGTGACTGAACTGCACCTGTGACAATATTTGAAAGGTAAACAGCTCGTGAGTCCATGACGAGGATATGAACTAGTTCCTCCATCTTTTGATCGGAAAAGCCAAGAAGACCCTGGAAAAATTTTCGAATACTGACGGCGTGCCGTAGGAAAGAAAAAGTGCAGAGGATCATAATCAGTAACAGGACGAAGAGGGTCGGGGCTTCGGCCAAAAAATTACGAAAGAATTCGAGAAGGTACGTAATCACAACGCCGAGATAACGTTCGATCCTTGCCTGATTCAAAAACTCCAGGAACTCATAGCGTACGGAGTAATCATGAATCGCCTCAATGACATCGTGCCGGATGATTTTAACCAGTGCATTTACTCCTTGCTCCCGAAGTTTTTCGTTGATCGAAAACTCCTCGAGCTTTTTCGTGACGGCGACAGTTCCTTTCACAATGAAAAAAGAGAGAGGAATACTTATAACAACCCCAAAGAGTGCCGTGAGGATTCCCGCAGCACTCCCTCCGGAAAGACCCTTCTCGATTAGCCGTGAGTGGAGCGGTTTGAGAGTCAACGCGATCGTCGCAGCGAAGATAAGAGGAATGACGAATGGCCACACTAGGACGATGAGGGCACCGACGAGGATGAGGACGTAGAGTAATCGAATAGTCATTTCTTTATTCATGAGTCCTCCGGACAAAAAGTTTGTATTTCATTCGCGATTTGACTGATGCCACGAAGCTTAAGAGCTTCTGAGTCGCTCCTGGGCCCAGGAAGAGAGTCTGGTGCGATCAATCTTGATATTATGCCGAACGTCCACGGGAAGGCCTGAGTGCAGGAAAAAGTGGGCGATGCTGCGGGTGAAATCCTCTGTATCCTTGAGCCGAAGAAGTTCTTGATAGAAATCAGTACTCATCCGAGTCGAACGGTCATGCCGCTCGATCACCAGTCCAGGAACCACTCTCGAATCGACCTTTAACTTCACCAAAGCACTCCGACGAATTTCAGGATGCTGATTAAAAATCGCCTCCATTTGGATCGAAAAGTATGTGCTGCTCTCCGTTTCAACACGATGAACTTTCCGTCCCAGAAACCACAGATTCTTGTCCTGGTCGAGACGACCTACGTCACCCATCCGGTGCCAAAGCTTTCCGTCAGAGGTGATTTTCGAGCGTCGAGTTTCCTCTGGCATGTCAAAATAACCGGCCGTCACCTGGGCGCCTTGAACGGCGATTTCACCGACTTCACCGGGCGCGCATTCCCACAACTCATTTTCAGGAATATCCGAAGTTTTTAATATCTTTATCGCAACACCCGGGACCACTTTTCCAATGCATGTCCCCAATCCCTTCTGCATCAAGGGAAGATGGGTTTTAAGGATCTCTGTCCCGGAAGTCAGAGAAACTGGCAAACATTCGGTTGCCCCGTAAGGAGTAAAAGTGTCTCCCTTTGTTAAAACCTGACTAAACAGTTGATGAATTTCGGCCCGCACAGGTGCACCGAACATCACGACTTGCTCCACCGATGGAAGAGTTATGCCAGCAGCAACACAGTAGCGCCCCACCCGCTCCCAGATCGCAGGAGAACCGGCGACAAACGTCACTTTATGATCAAGGATATTGCGGACAATTTTAGCAGGATCACAGCCCGCGGGTCTGGTCGGATCCATCTCAGGAATCACAGAGGTCATCCCCATCGCAAGGGTAAAGAGAGCAAAGAGAGGAAAGCCGGGTAAGTCGATCTTGTGCTCATCGAGGGAAAATATTTCGCGTAGAACTTCAGTCTGGGAGTTCAAAATGCCATGGGTGTAAAGTACCCCTTTGGGGATTCCCGTTCCGCCCGAGGTGAAAAGGATCGCGGCGAGGTCGTCAGGGGTCACTGCCAGCGGTGAGAATGTAGAAGCTTCAGATAGGAGATCATCATAGAGGTAATGGGTCGATCCTCCCACGCGGTTAAGGGAGATCTTCACTTGGACTGAGGAGAAAAAGCTGCGCTTGAGTCGCCGGACCCAATGCACCAGACCCACCGAGATAAGGGCCTCAGGTCTCACCTGCTTGACCGAGTTTAAAAGGTTGGGAAGTCCCATTCCCGGATCGATGAGAACTGGAACTGCGCCAAGCTTAAAAAGAGCGAAGGTGATAATGGAAAAATCCAGGCAGGGTTTCACAAACAAAAGGGTGCGCATGCCTGGCCGAATACCCAGGCGCTTGAAGCGGTTGGCGAATCTGTTTGAGCGTTCCTCAAATTCTCGAAAAGTGTAGAAGGATTTATTCAGGGCAAAGACCACAGAAGGTTTTTCAGGTAAACGTGTGGCGACGTCGCAGATACGGCAGGCGATGTTCACAAGGGACCTCCCTACTTTACAAAGTCCCAGATTTTAAGTGAGACCTCATCGAGGGCATCTTCCAATACGTAATGGCCTGCGCTCGCGAACCAGTGGGCCTGGGCGTTTGGATAGATCTGAACCCACTTTTCGAAGTAGTGGTGATTAAAACAAAAATCTTTTCCGCCCCAAAGGATGAGCTTGGGATGGGGGAGACTCGTCAGTCGCGCCTCAATGTCTAAGAGTGTTTGATAAGTCTTGTGATCCTTCTCCATAGGGATATCCTGAACGAAGCGCGCCACCGCGATCCGGTTCTCCCAAGAGTTGTAAGGTAAAAGGTAGCCATCCTTGATCGCTCGAGGAAGCTTCTTCTCAGTGGTCATAAAGGTGGCAGGCCAGGCGAAGAGGTTCAGTTTGCGGGTGAGCCACTCGCCTAAGCGCCCCTGGCGGAGAAGGTTAATCCGCTGTGGGATATGCTCTGAGGGATAAGCGGCGGTGTTCAAAATCACGATCCGGTCAAAGAGCTCAGGGTAACGAGTCACGAGTCCAAAACCGATCGCTCCTCCCCAGTCGTGGACGATGAGGATGATTTTCTTCAGGTCCAAAAAGCGGATGAGCTTGTAGGTATTTTGAATATGGGTCTCAAGAGAATAATCGTAGTCCTGGGGCTTATCGGACATGCCACAACCCATATGGTCCGGAACTACCGCGCGAAACTTAGGAGAGAAGGTGCGGATGAGATTTCGGTAGTAAAACGACCAAGTCGGATTCCCGTGGAGCATAAGGATCGGCTGCCCTTGCCCTTCATCAATGTAATGTAGGTTATTTCCCCCGAGACTTAGGAAATGAGACCGGAAGGGATAGTGTTCCTCAAGGCCAAGCTCTTTAATCCGTTCCCTGATTGCTGTCACATCCACTCCATTCCGAGCATGGTGCTCGTTAAACCGCTGCCAATCCCTAGGAGGGCAACTTTATCACCAGGCTGCAGAAATCCTGCCTCGCTCGCCTTGATAAGCGTGAGAGGCAGCGCCGCTGACCCCGTATTTCCAAAAAGTTCATAGGTCTGAAAGTCTCGGTCCAGCGGAAGACCAAGTTGAGTCAGCATCGCCAGCCGATGGGCCGTGCCGACCTGATGAGGAATGATCCTATCTACGCCGCTGTTATCCCAACCTAAAAGTGTGCGGCACTTTTCCCAGTTCTCCCGTGCAAGAGCTACGCCGGCCTTAAGGAGTGCTTCGGAGTCCGTTTCCATCATGAGACCGTGAGTAGAGCCATCTCCCTGGCAGAGTTCCACCGAAGAAGAGTCCGTGAGGGAAGTCCCCCCCAAAATTTTAGGTGCTCTGGGCGCGAGATCAGAATGAGTCAATAGAAAGGCGACAGCAGCAGAGCCGATGGTCAGTGAGGCCATATAGGGTTTAAGGCGCTTCCGGTCCATGGTCGGATCGGTCACCAGATGCTTGAGGGTTTCGCGAATCAAAGGTCCAGCGTTCTCGCCGGAGACAATGAGTGCGGTTCTTATCGCTCCCCGCTCGATCATCTGGCCCGCCATTATGATACTCGACAGTACTCCGAGGCAGGCGTTGGAGAGATCGGCAATCATACAGTGGGCCCCTAGCCTAAGGTTGCGATGAACCTGGGCCGCTGTGGCCGGTTCGAGGAAGTCCCGGCACACCGACGCATGAAGGAGGAGGTCAATCTTCTCCCGTGGAAAATTCTGGAGAATTTTATCCGCCGCCTCTGAAGCGATGGTCGAGGGTCTGGTTCCGTTGGGCCAAAGGCCCCGTCGCTTAATGCCAGTCTGGAGTTCAAGGCGACCATAGGGCAAACGGGCCCGGTCGTAGAGTGAAGCCAGTTCAAGTTCCATGGCATCAGAGGTGAGAAACTCCGATGGTTCTTGGTAAGCATAGGAATGAAGAGAAAGTTTTTGAAAGATCATTCGCCCTGCTTCGCTTCGCTCATAAGGCCATGAAGGTTTGCCATGGAGATGCCCGACAGCATGGCACCAATGATCCCCAGAAATCCTTGATCAGTGCCGATAACAAAAAGATTTTTTACCGGCGTTCGACCATCTCGAGTTTTATCAGTGGATCCATAAACCGTGCCGTTCAGGTGGCCGGTGTAGCGCTCGATGGTAAGCGGAGAGAAGACGTCAGTAAAGAGAGGCTTCTCAACAAGGCCCGGGACCAGGGAGTGAACCAAAGCGAGTGCACTCTCCCCCACCACCTGCTTCATCTCCAAGTAACGCGACCGCTCGAGGTCCTTCCACTGCTGGTAATTGGCCATGTAGGTGACACGGACTGTGCCTTCTCCATCCCGAACATGAGGCTCGTAATTATCAGGGAAGCAGACGACAGCGGATACGTCGTCAAAGAAGTTCTGGGCGGGCCGATAAGCGTAGGTTTGAGCATTGTTGGCAAAAATAATCGTCGCCTCGTTGGCCGTGAGGGGAATTTTATGGTCGAAAACAAAAATACTTTCCAGAAAGGTCATAGCACCAACCCGGGGCTTCGCTTCGAGGCTTGGCGCCAGGGCCACGGTTTCCGGGTAACCGACGGAGGAGAAGACCACGGGCGCCAGAAGCACCTCGCCACTAGCCACGACCCCAACCACCTCACCGTTTTTGACGAGGATCTCGGAGACGGCAGTCTTGAATCTAACTTCTGCTCCAAGCTCCTGGAGCTTGTTCATGAGAAGTCCAATGATAGTGCGCACGCCGCCTTCGGGTCTTGAGAAGCCTTCGAAGTAGAGTGACTTGAACATGATCACAAATTGGGCGAAGTCCATGTCGTCTTCCCAAGCGGAACCATAGATCAGGAGCGGACAAAGGAGCATTTCGGCCAGGAGATCATCTTTCAGGATGCTCCGGAGGACTTGGCGGGAGGAGGAGTACCCTAAACTAAGATCGAGTTCGTTGAAGGCACGGACTTTTTCTACCAGGAGATTAAATCCGTCGATGTCATGAGGAAACTTCTCAAAGACCTCGCTGCGAAGGAGTTCGAAGTCGTTTGAAAAGCGAAGCTGTGTCTCCGGGAAACGGATCGCGGAGTAACTCTGGGGACAGAGTTTAAAGTCATCGTAGGATAGTCGCAGCTGTTTTAAGAGCTTAGAGAAGGGTTTGCCCTTCTCTCCCTTTTTGATGAAATTAGTGAGAGCGTGGAGGCCCACGTCGAATTGCCGGATCCCTCCGCGGTCAAAATTGCGCCGCTGGTAATAGGAATTAAGGCCGCCCGGAATGGAGTGCTTCTCGAGAATGAGCACTCTCTTGTCGAACATCGCCAGCCGGATCCCGGCGGCGAGCCCCGACATCCCAGCGCCGATGACAATCGCGTCGTAGGTCATCTGATACTAAACAGGTGCGGTAGCGAACTTGGGGCCAAGATAAGCGACGCAACTCTGGAGCGAGGCGAGCTTCGGATAATCTTCCTGAGGAACTTCAACCTTGTGCCGTTTCCGCAGTTCCATTACGATGTCGAGGAAATCCATAGAGTCGAGGTCAAGCTGCTCGCGCAGTGACTTCGCATCGTCGATGCTCGAGACGTCTTCGTCCGGAGCTATATCTGAGATGATATCAATTACGATCTGTCTTACGTCTGCCATAGGTATCTCCTTATGCCTGATACTTCTTTACAATTAGTGCTGAGTTAATCCCCAGCATCCCGAAGGAGTTGTTGAGGATATAGTTGACGTTGCCCACGGGCCGAGGCTCGTTGACAACGAGATTAGGAATTTCGCATTCTGGATCTAAATCAACACAGTTCATTCCCGGATGAACCAGGCCATCGGTGAAACTCGGAATGTTCCCGGCGAGCTCGATGGAGCCGGCCGCGCCCATGCAATGACCGATATGCCCCTTCGTGAAGTTCACATAAGTCTTGTGAGAGCTCTCAAATGCCTTCCGCACCGCCTGGGATTCATTAACGTCGCCGGTGCCAGTCCCGGTAGCATGCATATTCACGAGGTCAATATCTGATGGAGTAATGCCGGCCCGGCGGATCGCCTTGTGCATGCACTGGACCTGGCGCTCGCCGTTAGGATTCACGAAATCGGTGGCATCTGAGTTGATCGCGTAGCCAACGATTTCAGCGTAAATTTTAGCTCCGCGCTTGACCGCATCCGGGAGACGCTCGAGAACGTAGACACAGCCGCCCTCGGAGATTGCGATCCCGTTTCGGTTCTTTTCCAAAGGTCGGGAGGCACGGGTCGGGTCCTCATGGTGAGCGAGTGCACCCTGGGCCGCGAAAGCAGCAAAAATTCCAAAAGTCTGAGAAGATTCGGAAACGCCACCCGCCAAGGCCATGTCCACTTCTCCCAAAAGGAGCTGCTGAACACCCTGGATGATGCCCACATTGCCTCCGGCACAGGCCGAGCCAAGTGTATAGTGGGGGCCCGTGATACTGAGATTTAAGGTCACTTCACCGGCCGAAGAATTGGCCACTGTCCGTGGGTTATGGTGGGGAGACCAAAGTTTCCAATCCAGACCATTCTGGTGCATCTGGTAGATCTCCTCCTCAGTCTCAACGTTTCCATGCTCAGTGATCCCGAGGTAGACACCCACCATCGACTTATCGACACTGGCCCAGTCCAGGCCCGCATCGGCGATCGCCTCGTTGGCGCAATAAATTGAGATTGAACCGGCGCGGGTTCCACGGCGACGAAGTTTCTTGGATTGATATTTATACTCATCAAAATCGCACATCCCGGCGACCTGCTTACCCATGTAACGGATCTCGTGATGCTTCACACCGGAGCGACACTCAAGCAGAGACTTCCTGAATTCGGCCAAATTATTTCCGTTAGGGGCCGTCAGACCGATCCCTGTCATCACGATGCGTTGTGAGTCACTCATGAGAAAAAATCCTAAGCTTTTGAGAGGCAAACCGATGGAAAAAATTAGCCCATCGGACTTTGTTTGTATAGTGAACAATTAAGATTAGATACCTTGATTTCCATGAGACCTTAAGACATGATTGACTCGATCAAAAACTGAAGCAGAAAAAGCGACCGCCAGTCTCAAGGAGTTCTCGCTATGGAAAGTCTCATCGTCATCTCAAAAGTTAAGAAGTTTATTAAAGATAAAGCCGATATGAATACCTCCACCGGTTTCTTTGAGCCCTTGAACACTGACGTGGTTAAAGCTTGTCGTGACGCTGTGGCCCACGCGCAAAAACTGGGTCGTAAAACGGTCATGGGCAAGGACTTCAATCTCTACGTTGAAAAAATCAACATTGAGGAAGCTTTGGTTGTTGCGTCAAAAGTAAAGAAATTGGTGAAAGACGAGGCGAACCTGTCGACCTCCGCTCAGGCCATTGATCAACTCACTAACCGGATCCAGACGGTGTGCCTGAAGGCCATTGAGAATGCCAAGGCAGACAAGCGCAAAACGGTCATGGACCGCGACTTTGTGGCGCCGACGATGATGGCCTAAGGGCCGCCTTCAGACCGAGTTTCTCATGCAGACCTTTTCGATATTTGGTGATAAGTCAGATCGATGAAATTCGAAAATCTGCGAACAGAGCGACTCCTTATTCGGCGTTTTACATCCGATGATGCTGAAGCATTGTCCAGCTATAGAAGTATCCCTGAGGTCACAAGGTTTCAGGCCGCGTACTCAATTGAAAGGGCCAATCAGCTCGTGATGGAGATGTCAGCATCTGACCCGATCATTCCAGGAAAGTGGTTTCAATTCGCGATTGAACTGACGGCCGAACACAGATTAATAGGCGATATCGGATGTTTCAATGCTGACGATGATGGAAGGAGCTGGATTGGTTTCACTCTCGACCCATGCTATTGGAATCGAGGTTATGCAGCGGAGGCAGTGAGGCAAGTCCTTGCCTATTATAGGCAAATTGGTATTACGAAAGTTTGGGCATCAACAGATTCCGAGAATGAAAATTCAATGAAGCTCTTAAGAAAGCTCGGATTTACATTGGACGATGTTAAACCTGACGGCATGATTTTTGTCTTATCTGGGCACGGTGGATAAAACGCTAGGTTCACGAACGAAAGGTAAGCTTGCCAGATATCCTCCTGCGCAGGTGATGATTGTCATGATCACCGGGTATTCGAGATCCAGCGCGAAATGAAACACGGGCCAGGCGAGCAAACCTGCAGTCATGGCCACCAAAGCACTCATGGCGTTTCCTCTCTTATCCCAAAGTGCCGCCACCGCGACCACAAAGATAATCGGCCCCCCAAGGCCCGATGCTATTTCCACCAGGCCCGTGATGGAATCAGAGGCAAAGGCGATAGCATAGGAGACGATGCCTGCGGCGAGTGTACCTAACCGGGCCACCAACACTTTGCGCTTCTCACTCAACTTGGGGAAAGCTGGATAAATCAAGTTGTGAGAGAGCAGCGCTGAGCTCGCCAGGAGCGTTGTATCGACAGTAGAAAGAATCGCAGAGATGAGGGCGCCAATAAAAACGATGTAAAGAAAGTAAGGCAAATGGGTGCGGGCCAGGGCCGGCATAAGAGTCTCTGGGTCCTGAAGGCCTGGGTAATAACGTGAACCCAGAAGGCCCAGAACCACCGGGACCGAACCCACCAGAAAATAAATGCCAGCGGCCCGGAAGGCGGAGTTCCGGGCAACGGTCCCCGATCGACTGGCAGCGACTCGGCCCACCAGTTCTTGTGCCATCACAGAACCAAAAATCGGAACTAGCCAAAGTTCGAGTTTTCCAAGGAACGAGAGCTGCGGAAGCTCTCCCCCTGAAAAGCTCAGCTTTTGTATGGGTATCGTTCGCAGAGTCGCCTCGATCCCACCAAGGTCCACAACGATCGCCCCAAGTAAGAGGAAGAGTCCGATGATAATCGCGATTCCCTGGATAAGGTCCGCGTAGGCATCTGCCAGCATTCCACCAAACATGGTGTAACAAATCACTACTGCAGCTGCAACTGTGACCGCGAGCACGGGCCCCACGTCGGTCGTGGCGTGAACGATCTGGCCCAGAGCCCGGACCTGGGCACCGGACCAGATAATCGAGCTAGGAATCAAAATGAGAGCTGCGACTTTTTCCGCCGAGGCGGAATAGCGCTGTCGGAAAAGGTCGGGGATGGTGGTGATCTGCCGCTCCCAGAGGACTTTTGCGAAGAGGATTCCCATGAGAAGAAGACAGGCGGTATAACCGAGAGGATCAGCGTGAAGACTCGCCAGACCATACCGGTAAACCGCTCCAGCGGTTCCAATGCATGTCTCGGCCCCGAACCAGGTTGCAAAGATAGAAAACGTCGCCAGGTAAGGCCCCAGAGTTCGGCCCCCCAGGAAATAGTCGGCGTCGGTCTTGATCCGCCGAGAGAAAAAGATCCCCATGCCGATCATGCCGACTACGTACAAGCTAATGCCGATAAGTTCCCAATTCATAGTTTCGCAACCTCGAGGTTTATCTGTACCAATTCGGTAGAAATTTGCAATAAGGAAAGGGTACCGCAGAGGAGTGGGGTAAAGTTTTCTCCCTCTGGAGGAACAGCGGGTGCACGGCGAGAATGAGAACATGAAAACTTTACTCGTCGCTCTCCTCCTAGGTCTCTCTCACGCTAGTGCCGGTGAACTGACACTCTTTGTCCGGGCCCCAAAAACACCTGTGGACTGGTCGACGCCGGCAGCACTCGCTCGCTCAGCACTCCAGCACACGCTCACTTTCGGGAACTCCTTCCAGGGTTCGGCCTGGGTTGAGCTGGCCTGCGGATCAGAGCGCACACTGGCCGGAGTACGCCCCTTAAGTACTTCGTTCCTGAGTGCTTTCCTGATCCAGGGCCAGGGCCTTGGCGCCATCGCCCAGAGTTTTCCAGGAACCTTCGAAACACTTCCCAACCTTGAGGAGGAGCGGCGCCAGAAGGATGTTCGCTTTCTCGCGCTGAAACTCTCTGCCTCCCAGTGCCAGCGGGCCCTGCGCTACCTCTCGGAGTTTCGCACGAACAAAGTTGAGCGCAACTACTCAATCGCAGTCAAGCCTAGGACAGCGGATGGTGCCAGCGCGGCCTCGTTCGCGGTCAGCTTCCTTGAAGTCTTAAACCTCTTCGACCAGGAGATGCTTGAGGCCTGGACTCGTACGATCCACGTACCCGTCTCCCTTGCCGGGCCTCCGCTGAAAGATCAAAAGATCGGAGTGCTTGTTTTGATGAGTAACCTTGGGAGCTGGGCACGTGGGAGTGAGGATTCAATCCCGATTAAATTCTTAGACCCTGAACTAATCCATGAATGGATTGGCCAGAAACTCGTGAAGAGCAAAACACCCCTACTTACAGAAGTAAAGGCCAGTGTTCAGGGAATCATCCTGAAACGCGATCATTATCCAACACCAGAAGACCCCTTCTGGCGGCAACAACTTGATCCATCGGACAAGCGCAAAACCGCGCTCTACTCAAGGCCCGGGAGACCTCCGAAGAAGTCTCAACCTTTGACTGGCAAGGAACCAGTCATTCCTAATTAAGTCCGAGGGCCAAGCCTTCACCCCGAGGATCACTGACCCCATGCCAGCCCTCAGGGGTTTTTCGAATCGCCTGGATAGAGCAGCCCAGTTTTTCATGAACCACGTCATGGCCCCGCTCCCGAAGGTCGGCTTCAACTGCCGGGGCCAAGAAAGGTGCTTCGACCTTGAGGATATCCGGCATCCACTGCTGATGGACACGAGTTGCGGCCACGGCCTCATAAAGGGGCATTTCAAATTCCACTGTATTCAAAATAGTTTGGGCGACACAGGTAATGATCCGAGTCCCGGAAGGAGATCCGAGGGCCATGTATGGACCCTCATTTTTGGTGATAATGGTCGGAGACATTGACGACAATGGACGCTTCCTAGGCTGGATCAAATTATTCTGGCCCCCGACGGCCCCATAGAGGTTCTGCACCCCAATCTTCTGAGCGAAGTCATCCATCTCGTTATTTAAAATAATCCCTGTTCCTTTGGCCATAACAGCGGACCCGAACCAACCGTTGATGGTTTGAGTGGAGGCCACGAGATTTCCTGCGCGGTCAGCGATCGTAAAATGAGTGGTGTCCGAGGACTCATAGGGCAGTGGGATTGCCTTCAACTGATCGTGTTTAATCGCCTTCCGGGTTTTGATGGAACTTGCTAAGCGGGCGAGGTAGCGCTCATCGAGGAGTTCGTTGGCCGGTACTGGATGAAAATCCGGATCCCCGAGGTAGCTTGCCCGGTCAAGGAACGCTCGTTGCATAGCATTTGCGGTGAGATGAACGGCCTCAGTCGACTGAGGACCCAATGACTTAAGCTGATGCTTCTCCAGCATCTTCAAGATCTGAATCACATGAATCCCACCAGAGCTTGGCGGCGGCATCGAAAAGATCTTAAGCCCTTTGTAACTCCCGCTAACTGGAAGACGCTCGACCATGGAGTAGGTCCGGAGGTCCCGGTAAGAAAGAAGTCCACGCTTTTCACGGATGGTTTTAATAATTGCGTCAGCGACAGGCCCTCGGTAGAAGCCGTCTGCTCCCTTCGCTGCGATGACCTCGAGTGTGCGAGCGAGGTTTTCCTGGACAATGGTGGCCCCGAGAAGCGGTGTCCGCCCTTCTGGATTATAGAACGTCCTCCGCGCCTCAGGATCGAGGCTTAGCACCTCACGCTTATCCTCAAGCGCCTCATGCAGCTCTTCATAGAGTGCAAACCCTTCCCGGGCGAGCTTGATTGCTGGAGCTACCGTTTCATGCCAAGGGAGACTTCCGAAACGCTTATGGATCTCGAAGAGTCCCCGGACCACGCCCGGATTTGCCACCGCGAGGGCCCCCTCCTGAGACAGAAGCGGTTGAGGATCACCCTTTTTGGTTAGGTACATTGTGGCGGTTGCTGCGAGCGGGGCGATCTCGCGGAAATCGAAAGCATAAACCTTGTTCTCCGCCCGGTGGTAATAGAGGAGAAAACCACCTCCCCCGATGCCAGTGGAGTGGGGCCGTTCAACCGAAATCGCGAAAGACGCTGCAACAAAAGCGTCGATGATGTTACCGCCCCGCTGAAACGTGGCCAGGGCCGCCCGAGTAGTCCCCGCTCCTTGCGACGTGACCATCTCCCCTGCCGCCACATTCTCGTGCGCAACGCGCGGCTGGACAACCGTCGGCGCCACGATTCGCACCTGGTGGGAGCAGCCGAGAATAAACAGGAATATGAATAGGGATCGCATTTACGACTCCAGAGGTTTAGGTGATACTTCTAGTCAGTCTAGGAGAATTAAAATGGAGTTAAAAGATAAAAAATGCGTCGCCTGCACAAGCTGGATTCCACCGCTACCCATGGAAGAGAAGGCGCGCTACCTCGAAATTCTCGGGTCTGGATGGGTCTTAAACCAGGAAGGTAAGCGCCTGGCCCGTCCCTTTAAGTTTAAAAACTTCCGCCGGGCGCTGGAGTTTGCCAACGAAGTAGGCCGCATCTCCGATGAAGAAAAACATCACCCGGAACTACGCCTCGGTTGGGGTTACTGTGATGTGGAAATCTGGACCCACACCAATAACGATCTGGTCGAAAACGACTTTATCCTGGCGGCGAAAATCACGGAAGCGTTCGCGCGCCTTTCTTCACTGCCGGGAGACAAAACTCTTTAAGAAAACGCCTTTGCCTCAGGGACTTCCCTGCAAGATAAGACTGCGAGGGGTCAATATAGAAGTGCTTGAGTGCTCCTCGACCGATCAACATCCGGTACTTCATCGACTCCCGATTGGTGAGTGTGAGTTCGATCCTCTTCTTAACCCCTGCAAGGATGAGCGTTGTGCGAATCACGTAACGCTCCTCGCGGTGTCCTCCGGAATCAGTCACCTGCCGTCGGTCGACCAGCAGCGCTCGACAGGCCACGATGATGGTCGCGTCCCGCTGAAGCGGATGCACTTTAAAACGGACGTAGGTCTTATCACCAATCTCTTCAAGCTCGATATCAAAAGCATGCAAGCTTGAAGTCTTCGCTCCGGTATCAATCTTTGCCTTAACGGCGCCGAGGCGCAGATCAGGAAGCGATACCCACTCGCGCCAGCCGATAATTTTTGACTCTGTATTCGCGTCTTTATCCATACTCACCATCATACCAAAGGAGGATTTTTCCCGTTAAGAAATCTTGCAATGACCGTCTCTAATGCTACAATAAATTATCCGACACGATGTCTAACCCAACAAGGTTCATTTTCATGAAGAAACTGTCTGTGCTCTCGACCCTCACGCTTTCATCAATGCTTCTAGCCAGCTGCGCCACAATAAAAACTCCGATCGAAAAGACTCCCCCATCCAGGGCCATGGCCAATCTTATGGAAACCGTCGAGCTGAAAGACGGGGATATGTTCGAAGAGACACCAAAGAATGGTGAATACACTCACGCTCTCGCTGAAGCGGACGCCGACGACCAGAAGATCAAGACTGCCGTAGGCTCTTCTGATATCGATCAGGAACTTCCAGACTCCGAAAACGACCGTGTCCCCTATGCCCGAAGCTTCCTTGCTCAAAAAAAGACCAAGCGGATGCAGTTCTGGGTCGACTACTTTACCAACAAGAACCGGGACCGCTGCCAGTGCTTCATCAACAACGGTGAAGAATTCCGGCCAGCCATTGAAAAAGAGCTGGAGGCCCAAGGACTTCCAAAAGAGCTCTACTTTGTGGGCCTGATCGAGTCCGGCTACTACCTCGGCGCTCGGTCGCACGCTGCGGCCGTGGGCCCTTGGCAGTTCATTCCTGGGACGGGCAAGCGCTACGGTCTTCGGATCACACCTGAGATCGATGAACGGCAAGACCTGTTCAAGGCCACGCGGGCCGCTGCGATGTACTTCAAAGACCTCCACAACATCTTCTCAAGCTGGGAACTCGCTCTCTCGGCCTACAATGCGGGCGAATACGGGATCATCCGGCGGATCATGAAGCATGGGACACGGGACTTCTACCAGCTCTCGCATAATAAGCAGCTTCCCTCTGAAACCATTAATTATGTCCCAAAAGTCCTCGCAGCGATGCATGTTTTTGCCAACGCTGAGAAATACGGGTTTACCATTCCTAAGAAAAAGTACCGGCTCTTTGACCTGACGGAGTTGCGTGCCCTAAAAAAGAATGTGCCACTCAAATCCATCGCCGCTCGTTTGAATGTCAGTGTAACACTCCTCCGAAAGCTCAATCCAGAACTGCGTCGGGACTTCACTCCCCGCCACTTCGTGGGAACCTACTTCCTTCGGATACCGCAGTCACGCTATGCTTACCGGCTACCGGAAGCCGATAAGACTGTCGCCATGGTGGCCCGGCCAGAATCGAAAAAAGAAATTAAGCGCCGGACGGCCTTTACCCAAGACACGCTCTCAACATCACCCGTGGCAACTGTTGAGGAACTCAAGCCTCGAGTGCACCGTGTTCAGCGAGGGGAAACCTTTGTCGCCATCGCTCGACGCTACAATATTCCAGCACGTAGTCTGGCCCGCTACAATGGCCTTCCGAGTTGGAAATCCTCTGTTCGTGTCGGTCAGAGTTTAAGCCTCACAGCAGCGGCCCCTCAACGGCTGGCCACGCGCACCGTTGCCCACAAGGTGAAACTGACCAACGCACCAATCGTTTATAAGATCCGAAAGGGTGACAACCTCACCGATTTGGCCAAGCTCTTCGATATCAAGCTTTCCAAAATCAAGCGCGCCAACAACTTGCGCCGCGGGAAGGTCTTGGTCGGCCAGCGTATTATCCTTCCCGACACAAAGAAGGGTATCTACACTGTCAGGAAGGGTGACCACCTCACGAAGGTCGCGCGGGATTTCCGCCAACCGGTAGAAGCACTCGTAAAGCTCAACGCCCTAAGGCGCGGGGCCATCTACCCGGGACAGAAGATTATTGTGAATATGGATTAAAGCGCGGGCCATCGATCTGGAACGTCGCTCGAAGTGGCAAGTGATCTGATGAGACCGAAGGTAAAACTTCGGCCTTCATAATTTTGGGCCCCGTTCGAAACCAGATATAGTCGAGCCGCCGGTCCGGGGCCCATGCAGGATAGGTAAAGAAGCGCGCCTCGTCCTTCACATAGACCTCATCAGCAATCACTTCAGAAAGACCCGTCGAGCGCATCAGTTCATAGCTTCGGTCGTTATCGTAGCCGTCATCAACATAGAATTTTGTTGTCTTCGAGGCCCTCGGCGGAAGCATATTAAAGTCTCCGGCCACGAAATCGATTTTCTCAGTCGCAACTTTCTTCACTAATAGTTCAACTTGGGACATCCGGTCGACGCGGTCAAAGGCTTCAAGATGAAGGTTCACGAGCTTGAATTGTTTATCTCCAACCAGGACCGTCACTTTCTGAAAGTAGCGGTGAAGATAAAAGAGATTATACCACCAGGGCTGAGACAAAGGCTTAGGCAAAAGAGTCACCTCATGGGCCTCAAGAGGAAAGCGGCTCAGGATTGCACCACCGGAGTTCATCCGGCCAAAATTATTCTTTATGGGCCAGTAAGGAAACGGGATGTAATTTGCGCGCCAAGAGGTGGCCTCAGCGAGGTAGGGGTATCCAGCTTTCTGCGCCAGGTAGCGGGCCTGGTTGATGTCATGAGAACGACTGGAAGAGAAGTCGATCTCTTGCAGGAAAACCACATCAGCGCCCCATGAACGTAAGTCATTTGCTAGAGTCTCAAGACTTTTAAGGTAATACTCCCGGTCCCTCATTTCATAACCCGGCCCCTCTGAGCCCTGCCCATAAAGAAAGCCTAAGTTAAAAGAGAGAACCTTAAGCACAGAGGCGAACTCTTCTTGCTCTTGAGGCAATTGCGATTCCACACTCACCACCGGGGGGTTAGAGACGGACAGAGAAATGCTCCAGGGCATCGCCGCCCAGGCAACAAGACCAACCAGACCAAGGCCCAGAACAAGGAGACCGAAAAAAGCGAGCTTCATATCTTCTTACCACCGATGAACAATGCCTCAACCTGGCCCGGGAAAGTAATTCCAAGGAAAGGGGAGTTTTTGGGTTTAGTCTTCAGAAATTCCGATGTCACAGTGAGGGGTTTACGTCGGTTAAGCACAGTAAAGTTGGCCCGATAGCCTGGGGCGAGGTAACCGTTTCCTTTGCCAAAACCCGCGAAGATGGGAGATATCCGCGACCATGACGGGAGGAATTGGTTAAAGAAATCCCCAGGATTTTCGGCCGCCACCTTGGCGATGAGCTTCGGATCAATCCCTTCTTGAATGAGCCAGGTGACAAAGGGAACAAAGGTATCAAGTCCTGTGAGGCCCGAGGTCCCGCGCTCTTTCTCCTCTGTGGTATGGGGCGCGTGATCGGTAGCAAGGAAGTCAATCTCCCCATTTTTTAGTGCCTCGAAGAGCGCCTGCCGGTCATGAGAAGTACGGATCGGAGGATTCATTTGAAAATGGGTGAGGTCTGTCGCCTTAATCTGCTCCAAATCAAAGAACAGGTGCTGGGGGGTCACTTCGATGAGGACCTTGGCCCCACGTTGGCGCGCCTGGCGGATCATCGACAGGCCTTCACCAGAGCTGTAGTGACAGAGCTTTCCTCGCAGTTGGTACTTTTCAATCATCCCTAAAGCATCTCGAGTCGCAATGACCTCGGCCGAAACGGGCCGGCGCTGGTGGTGCGTTTCACAATCCTTATGCTCTTCAAGGGTAACGGGATCTTCGCAGTGAAAGCTCACAACCTGATTCCGGTAAGGAGCAAGAGTCGTGTCGAGAGTTTCGAGGTCCTTAAAGAAAAGCTCCCCTACCGAAGGCCCCATGTAGACCTTATAAGGCACAGGGTTGCTGAGCGGTTTGGTGCCTGGCCCGATGCCGGCATAGATCCATAGCTCACCCTCCGCCTTAAGTGCCAGCCGAAATTTATCCTCGTAGGATTTATCATCCACCGGAGGGATGGGATTGTTGGGCATGTCTCCGGCGTGGCAGAGGCCTCCGTTACGCAAGGCCTCCCGGGCAGAAGAGAAATCCTCTTTGTAAGTGTTTTTACCAGAAACGTCTTCTCGAGCGTGAATGTGCACGTCCCCCATTCCCGCAAAAAGGTAACACTCGTCTCCAAAAACATAATCAGCGGTCACGCCCGTCGAGGGTGCGATCACAGAATGAATGAGGCCCGTTGTATCATCAAAAGTAATCAGCTTCCGGGCGATTTCACTGGAGGTCACACAGACTGCGTCAATTCGTATCATTTGAGACTCCTCGCTATTGTGGTAGGCGAGCCTTGATCCATCGGCATCGTAATGATCTCATCAATCACGACGTGTCGCGGCTGCTCAAGCATAAACGTCATCATGCGGGCGATATCCTCTGCCATCAAGGGGGTCATTCCTGCGTACACCTTCTCCGCGGCTTGGGTATCTCCTCCAAACCGAACGGTACTAAACTCAGTGTTAACCATCCCGGGGGAGATTTGCATGACCCGAATATTTTTTCCACAGGTCTCCTCCCGGAGCGCCCGAGTGAAGGCCTTCACGGCGTGCTTCGTGGCGCAGTAGACCGTTCCTCCGGCATAGGTATAGTGACCAGCAATAGAACAAAGGTTCACAATATCTCCTCCCCCGTTTCGGAGCATCCAGGGAAGAACGGTGTGGGCCAGACGGAAGTTAGCGGTGATGTTGGTTTCAATCATCTGCTCCCAGTCTTCAAAACGCGCCGACTGGGCCTTCTCACGACCAAGGGCAAGACCTGCATTATTGATCAAAACATCTATGCGTTCATCGGTGACTGACGAGAGTTTTTTCGCTAGGGCCTTATCGGTGACATCGAGTGGAACAAGGTGGGTAGAAGCCTTGGGGTAGAGCTCATGCAACTCCTTTTGCAGCTCTCTGAGCTTTTCTTCCCGACGAGCGAGAAGAAATAGCTCATGGCCTCTTGCCGCTAGAGAAAGTGCTGTGGCGCGGCCGATTCCGCTCGAGGCGCCGGTGATGAGAGTTCTTAGCTGGCCCATGGTCTTTACCCTCTGAATAAGAAAATGAGAAGAAGAGAGCATGGTTAAAACTCTCGTAGCGCTCTAAGCGCGCCTTCTCTAGTACGACGATCGGTATATATCTATCATTACCATTCAGATCGAAAAGATTAAAGTCTTGTTTGTACTTGTGAAGTAGCATGGCCTGTTGTGAGCAGTCTTCATACTCCCGCTGAAAATAGTAGCGAAGCTGGTAAGAATTGCCACAGATGACAAGCACTCGCGAGCCGAGTTGCAGTTGCAGACGTCGGAACATTCGCACGTGGTCATCGTCCCATTCATAGTCTCCCCAAGGGCGAAGAATTGTTACGTTAAAAGCAATCAGAGAAACTGTCAAAAGCCCGATTTTGATGTCGAAAAAACGATCCACTTCGGCCAGTTCAAGCAGGAAGAAGAGGAGCACTGGGACGATATAAATGTAATACCGGTTGATACGCAGGTCAATTCCCAGAAGCAATAAAAGTTCTACCACCATAACAGTCCCAACAAAGATAAAACTGGTACGGAGAGCGGGAGAAAAATCACGCCGAAGTGCTCCCAGATTCCTCCCCCAGATAAGGATTAAGGAAGTGAGCAGGAGAAGCAAAAAAACGGGTAGCGGGGACAGGGGATAAAATTTCTTATGCGGGAAGCTGTCCCCCCCAAAGAGAAGCACCATTGCCCCATAGAAGAGGTCAGCACTAGAGGTAATCCAACGAATGTTACTCAAGACCTTGTCCTGACCAAGGTTGAGGAATCGAAGACCATAGTAGACGCAGACAGGAAGAGCGCTCGTAGCAAAGAAGAAGAAATCTGATCTCCGCAGCCGTCTTAAGACAAGATCCGAGGCCAGGATTGATCCCACAGGGATAAGAGCAAAAGGATGGACCATGGGATAAAGAGACAGTAGAGACCAAAGGTGCCAATTCTTTACCTGATCACGTACGGACCAGGCAATGAGCCCTAAGAGCGAAAGGTCAGCGTAGAGCGCGTAGTGCCGTGCTTGACGGGAGTATATAACGGCAAGAGGCCAGAGCCACCAAAGCACTAAAAGAAGATACGCCCTCCTGGGCGACTGATAGCGGCCGACGAGGGCCACCATAAGACCAGTGAGGAGAACATTTAAAAAGATCGAAAAGTAGCGCAGCGATAGAACCTCACCGGGGAAGAAGCTGAGCCATATCCTATTTAAAAAATAATACAAGGGGGTGTGGGATTCGCCATAGAACACTGAACCAAGATCCATGGCAAAGTACCAGCTCGCCATCTCGTCACCCCAGGCGGAGACGTCGGCAAGACCTAGAAGGCGAAAGAAAAGTCCAAAAAATAGGGCCGAAAACAAAAAGGCCCCTCCCGTGAGGGAGAGGCCTGGAAAAACATTATGCATTAAGCTTTCGAAGGACGTAATGGAGGATTCCAGAGTTCTTAAAATACTCCAGCTCGTTGGCCGTATCGATGCGTGACTGGAGCTTAACCTTCAGTACTTCACCAGAGCGGCGCTTGATTTCAGCGCTCAACTCCGCTTTTGGCTTCATGTCGGTCAGACCCGTGATGGTGACCTCTTCGGTGCCGTCAAGGCCCAAGGTTTTGCGGGTGTCGCCTTTAGTAAACTGAAGGGGAATAACACCCATGCCAATAAGGTTTGAGCGGTGGATACGCTCGAAGCTCTCTGTGATCACGGCCTTGATGCCAAGCAAGCGGGTGCCTTTGGCCGCCCAGTCACGGGAGGATCCGGTGCCGTATTCTTTTCCGGCCATAATCACGAGAGGCTTGCTGGCCGCCTGGTATTTCATGGAGGCGTCATAGATCGTCGTCTCTTCACCAGTTGGAACGTAGGTCGTAAGTCCCCCTTCTTTGCCGGACTTCACCATTTCATTTTTAAGTCGAATATTCGCGAAGGTTCCGCGAGTCATGACCTCATCGTGACCTCGACGGGCACCATATTGGTTAAAGTCACTGGCCTTCACTCCGCGGCCAACGAGGTACTGACCGGCCGGTGTCTCTGGCTTAAATGAGCCTGCAGGAGAAATATGGTCAGTCGTAATAGAGTCACCAAAGACCCCGAGGATCTGAGCGCCATGGATGTCTTTGACAACCTCCGGATCCTTTTTCATACCCTTAAAGTAAGGTGGATTATTGATGTACGTAGAGGCCGCATCCCAAGCGAAGGTTTCCCCCTCTGGTACAGAAACCTTTTGCCAGAACTCGTCGCCTTTGAAGACGTCCGAGTAACGAGACTTAAACATCTGTGGAGTAATCTTCGCCATGGCCTCAGCAATTTCTGCTGATGAAGGCCAGATATCTTTCAGGAACACTTTGTTCCCTTTAGCGTCTTTTCCTATCGGCTCAGTCGTAAGGTCAAGTTTCACGTTACCAGCGATGGCGTAGGCCACGACGAGAGGAGGAGAGGCCAGGTAGTTTGCTTTCACGTCTGGAGAGACCCTGCCCTCAAAGTTCCGGTTTCCAGAAAGGACGGCCGCTGCGGTTATGTTCCCGTCTTTGATGGCCTTAGAGAACTCAGGTCGCAGAGGACCCGAATTGCCGATGCAGGTCGTGCAACCATAGCCCACGAGGTTGAAGCCCAGCTTATTGAGTTCTGGCTGAAGGCCCGCAGCTTCGAGATAGTCGGTCACAACC
Organism: Pseudomonadota bacterium; assembly: GCA_027487685.1. Taxonomy (GTDB): domain Bacteria; phylum Bdellovibrionota; class Bacteriovoracia; order Bacteriovoracales; family Bacteriovoracaceae; genus Peredibacter. Next base: position 36,846 of record JAIYDC010000013.1, read on the forward strand.
TTAGATCCTGGGGCGAGAGAAGTCTTCACCCATGGCTTACGAGTAAGCCCAAGAGCGTTGGCCTTCTTTGCGACGAGACCCGCGGCAATGAGTACCGACGGGTTTGAAGTGTTGGTACACGAAGTGATAGCAGCGATCATCACGTCCCCGTGAGTCAGGGTGAAATCATGGCCATCAATCTTTTGTGCGGCATGAGCGTCATCGGCCTTGACCTTAAAACCACTCTCGGAAACGAGATCTTTCTTAAAGCCTTCAGCGATGTTCGCCAGGGAGACCCTGTCCTGGGGACGCTTAGGTCCCGCCAATGACGGCTCAACGGTAGAGAGATCGAGGTCGAGGGTGTCGGTGAAAACCGGATCCTTGGAGTCGTTTCTCCAGAATCCCTGCTCCTTGGCGTAGGCCTCTACCAGCTGCACGCGATCTTCGTCGCGGCCAGTGAAGCGAAGGTACTCAATGGTCTTTTCATCAACCGGGAAAAAGCCACAGGTCGCTCCGTACTCAGGGGCCATGTTGGCGATAGTAGCGCGGTCAGCAAGAGTCAGGTCCTTCAGGCCCGGCCCGAAGAACTCAACGAACTTATCAACCACACCTTTTTTCCGGAGCATGTTGGTCACGGTCAGAACCACGTCTGTCGCAGTGACGCCTTCCCTCGCCTTGCCCGTCAGGCGGAATCCGACAACTTCAGGGATGAGCATGGTGACTGCCTGGCCCAACATGGCAGCTTCGGCTTCAATTCCGCCGACACCCCAACCGAGAACTGACAGACCATTGACCATTGTCGTGTGGGAGTCAGTGCCGACACAAGTATCACAATAGGCGAGAGTCGTGCCGCTTTCTTCTTTCGTCCAGACTGTCTGTGCGAGATACTCCACATTCACCTGGTGACAGATTCCAGTTCCCGGAGGAACGACCCGGAAATTTTTGAAGGCCTTTTGGCCCCACTTGAGAAACTTATAGCGCTCACCATTGCGCTCATACTCAAGGTTCATATTTTTGGTGAAGGCATTTTCGTCAGCTGAATAATCGACGATGACCGAGTGGTCGATCACGAGGTCAACCGGAACGAGAGGGTTGATCTTCTGGGGGTTACCGCCAACGGCCTTCATGGCGTCCCGCATGGCCGCGAGATCCACCACGGCCGGAACACCTGTAAAGTCTTGCATGAGAACCCGGGCCGGGTAGTAATTGATCTCCCGTGTCGAGCGCCGGTCTTGAGTCCACTTCCCCATCGCCTTGATGTCTTCGCCGAAAACAGTGAAGCCATCTTCATTTCGAAGGAGATTCTCCATCAGCACTTTAAGGGAGTATGGCAGATTGTCGACATCGCCGACACCCGCGGCCTGGGCGGCCTTAAGGGAAAAGTAGTCGTAGGATTTGTTACCAACTTTGAGGGTCCGGCGGGCCTTAAAAGAATCGAGTCTTTTCTCTGACACTTGTTCACTCCTGAGTATGAAAATTTATGAGTTATTCTATCCCGAGTGCCGACTTGTGACTATGACAAATCTTCTCGGCAGGAGGTGTTTCCGACAAAAAGGCTATGCCATGTTCAGCACCTCAAAGAGTGGAGCATCCAAAGCGACATCTATTGCTAGCGCAACGAATAATACAGGATGAACGGCATGGGATTCAGATAACTCGTGTCGCTCCCTCTGTTCTCTTCATCCCTAGCAATATTCTCTTCATCTCGGTCCACCTTCTACCGAGAAGGTAGTAGGAAGGGAGGAGATTCATGGATAAAGTCACTCGGGAAAGTCACCTTGACCACATGGTGCGGGTCGTTCCCTTTATCGTGACCGGCTACGCCTTCCAGTGCTTTATGATCCTGCAAGTGTCGCCTGGGGAATTTACTCAACGAAGTCTGAGTGTCCTGGGCGGTTTTATCGCTGCCATGATCGCAGCTTTCATCACCTATGACTTGAACCATACTGTGTCCATGGATGACACCGGTCTCACAGTCAGCTTCCTCTCCAAGAAAAATTTTGTCCGCTATTCCGAGATCATCAGCGTCGAGGTATCCGACCCTGGGCAAACATTTGCAACGGTCAAAATCTCAACGGCCCGAGGGCAGGTTCGCCTGAGATTCGTTGACCACCCGGATGAGGTTAAGGCGTTCCTGGACCAGCGTCGTGGGACTAAGGTCCAGGTTGCGGCCTAGCCCTATCACATGTTGAGAGCGCGGTTTTCTGTAGCGGCCAGGCAAGCTTCTTTAAAGCCTTCCGAGTAAGTCGGGTGCGCATGGGAAATACGGCCTATGTCTTCGGCACTGGCACGGAATTCCATAGCAACGACCGCTTCAGCAATCAAATCTGCGGTCCGTGGGCCAATCATATGCACCCCAAGAATCTCGTCAGTTTTCTTATGCGCGAGGACCTTGATCAGACCATTTTTCTCGTTCGACGCGGCGGCGCGACCTAAGGCAAGGAAGGGAAACTTACCCACTTTATAGTCGACACCCTTCTCTTTGAGTTCCTGTTCAGTATGTCCAACAGAAGCGACTTCAGGCCAGGTATAAACCACGCCAGGTATCAGGAGGTAGTTGATGTGAGGCTTCTGCCCAGCAATGTGTTCGGCCACGAAGACACCCTCTTCCTCGGCCTTATGGGCGAGCATCGCTCCACGAATGACATCTCCGATCGCATAAATATGCGGCTCTGAGGTCTGGAGATGATCGTTCACCGGGATTCTTCCGCGTTCGTCGGTCTTTAAACCTGCGTTTTCAAGCCCAAGACTTTCAGTGTAGGGCCTGCGACCCACGGCCACCAGGCAGTAGTCACCAATCAGCACAAGCTCCTCACCAGAGGCTTTGTTTTTCGCTTTAACCGTGACCTCTTTCCCGTTACGAGAGACACCCGTCACGCCATAGCCCAGGTAAAAGTCCATGCCGTCTTTTTTAAGAACTTTCTGAATTTCTTTGCCCATGTCAGAGTCCATGGACGCGATACAAGAGTCGGCGAATTCAACCACCGAGACGTTCGAACCGAGGCGCTTGAAGACTGAACCCATTTCAAGGCCAATCACCCCGGCACCGATCACGATCATGTGCTTGGGTACATCAGCAAGTTTAAGCGCTTCGGTTGATGTAATCACACGCTCTTTATCAACGGAAACTCCAGGAAGAGACGCGGGCTTCGAGCCAGTAGCGATGATCGCATTCCGGAAACCGTACTCTTTCCCGGCCACGACCACAGTATTTTTATCTTTGAAGGAGCCATGGCCCTGAAGCACTGTAATCTTGTTTTTCTTCATCAAAAACTGAACACCACCGGTAATGCCTTCGACCACCTTCGCTACACGATCAGACATTTTCTTCATGTTAAGCTTTACATCACTCACTTCAATTCCATGGAGCGCGTGAGAATGAACTGTTTCATGATAGCGCTCTGAGGAGTCAAGCCAGGCCTTTGAGGGGATACAGCCGACGTTTAAGCATGTCCCCCCCAGAGTTTTGTAGCGCTCGACGATGGCGACTTTTTTCCCAAGCTGGGCAGCGCGAATGGCAGCAATATAGCCACCGGGACCAGAGCCGATAACGATCAAGTCAAACTGTTCCATACTACACATCCAAGAGGAGACGGGCCGGATCTTCGATCATCTCCTTTACAGCTTTAAGGAATGAAACGGATTCCCGACCATCGATGATCCGGTGGTCATAGGAGAGTGCCAGGTACATGATAGGGCGAATAACAACCTGACCATGAAGAGCGACCGGGCGCTCGACGATATTGTGAAGGCCAAGGATAGCCGACTGAGGAGCATTCAAGATCGGAGTGGAAAGCATGGAACCGAAAATACCACCATTTGTGATGGTGAAAGTTCCGCCCTGCATCTCCTCGAGAGTGATCTTACCATCGCGCGCTCGGGTGGCGAGTTCGATGATCTTCGATTCAATGGCGGCCATTCCCATGGACTCAGCATTTCGGATCACCGGAACAACCAGACCGCGAGGTGTGGAGACGGCAACGCCGACATCGGCGTAGTTATGGTAGACCAGTTCCTGCCCATCAATCATACCATTCACGGCCGGGTAGTTTTTGAGGGCCGCGCACGCCGCCTTTGTGAAGAAGCTCATAAAACCAAGGCCCACGCCGTGCTTATCTTTGAAGCTGTCTTTGTACTTTTTCCGCAATTCCATCACCGCCGACATGTCGACTTCATTGAACGTCGTGAGCATAGCGGTTGTGTTCTTGGCCGCCACCAGGCGAGCGGCGATGGTCTTGCGCAGACCCGTCATCTTTTCACGCCGGGTTTCCCGGGAGAAAGAAGATGAAAGTGTCTCACGGGCCAGCGCCTTGAGTGGCGACTCGACGGCCGCTGCTTCGCGCTTTGGCTCCGCGGCGAGGGCATCTCCCTTGGTGATACGTCCATCACGGCCGCTACCGGCAACTGATCCCGCGTCGACGCCCTTCTCACTCAGAATTTTAGCCGCTGCAGGCGAAGGAAAATTCTTCTGGTCCGCTGTCTCACGTCCAGCACTCGCCGCAGGTGCCTCTTTCGCTAGCGACCGAACCTCGGCCGGGGCCGCCGCGCCAGCGGTGACGGTCTCATCAATCTGGGCCACTTGAGTACCGATAGAGACGGTCTCCCCTTCTTGAATGAGAATTTTAAGCTTCCCTGCTTTAGGAGCAGAGATCTCAAGGGTCGCTTTGTCAGATTCGATCGAGCAGATCGCCTCGTCGAGCTTCACCACGTCGCCGTCTTTTTTAAGCCAGCTCGCGATCGTGACCTCGGAGATGGATTCGCCTACACTTGGAACTTTTACATCAACCATAACTTATCCTTTTATCTCTTATACGGATTCGATCTTCTCTGAGAAGGCATTGTTGACTATCCTTGCCTGCTCCTGGGCGTGAACACTGGCGTAGCCTGTCGCCGGAGACGCTGATGACTTTCGTGCGATAAGCTTAAAATCGTCAAACTGCGTATAACGGCGAAGGAACGTAAACGCCCCCATGTTTTTCGGCTCTTCCTGAACCCAAACTTTCTCAGCGTGCTTATATTTTTCAAGAAGCTTCCAGCTTTGCTCTTCCGGCATCGGGTACAGCTGCTCAAGGCGCACGATCGCCACGTCCTTGCGCTTGTCCTTCTGTTGGCGTGCCTTCAGGTCGTAGTAAACCTTTCCGGTACACATCAAGACCCGCTTCACATCCTTGGCAGCAACACTTGAGTCATCAATGATTTCCTGGAAGGCGCCCTCGATGAGATCTTTAGTAGGAGAAACACAATCCGGGTGACGTAGCAGAGACTTCGGCGTGAAGATCACCAGAGGCTTTCGGAAGTCCCACTTCACTTGCCGCCGAAGGGCGTGGAAAATGTTCGCCGGTGTTGTGAGGTTGGCCACAACAATATTCCACTCCGCCGCGAGCTGGAGGAAGCGTTCAGGCCGGGCATTAGAATGCTCGGGCCCTTGCCCCTCATAGCCGTGTGGAAGCAAGAGCACCACGCCACTCTGACGCTGCCACTTGGACTCTCCCGATGAGATGAATTGGTCGATGATGGTCTGGGCGCCATTGGCGAAATCACCAAACTGAGCTTCCCAGATGTTAAGTGAGCTTGGTGAGCCCAGGGAATAGCCATATTCGAAGCCAAGGACAGCATACTCTGAGAGGAGCGAATTATAGATTTTGTATTTCGCCTCCTTCTGAGCAACGGAGTTTAGAAAGATATAGCGAGTATTTGACTGCTCATCCACGACTCCCGCGTGACGGTGAGAAAAAGTACCACGGATACAATCCTGCCCTGACATCCGGACACTGATGCCTTCCTGCAGGAGAGAGCCGTAGGCCATGTTTTCTGCCAGCGCCCAGTCCACCTGCTCGTCCTGCCACCTTTTAGTCCGCTCCTCGATGAGCTTCTCGATTTTCTGAATCGGCTTAAAATCGGCCGGCAATGTCGTGAGTGCCTTAAGGGATTTTTCGAGAAGATCCCGGGAGACTGCGGTCTTTGGTGAATAGTCGAAGTCCTTCGGCGTTGAACGTCGGAATGATTTCCATTGCTCCTCAGGCTTCTGATAGAGGTAGGGCAAAGGCTTTTGCTTGACCATATTGAAGCGGTCCTGGAGGAGGTTCTTAAACTGCTCTTCCATCTGCACCGCCAGCTGGGCCTCGATCTGCTTCCCCTCGATCAGCTTATCTTTATAAACTTCCCGCGGATTGGCGTGCTTTGAAATCTGTGAGTAGAACTTGGGCTGTGTGAAGCGAGGTTCGTCGGACTCATTGTGGCCATGCTTTCGGTAACAGACCATGTCAACAAAGATGTCCTTGTGAAACTTCGCCCGGAACTCAGCCGCGAGTTCCACGGCGTAGACCACCGCCTCGGCGTCATCGCCGTTGACGTGAAGAATCGGAGTCTCCAACACCCTTGCCACAGAAGTTGAATAGATAGACGAGCGTGCGTCGTCAAAATCCGTGGTGAAGCCGATCTGGTTATTGATCACAAAATGGATGGCGCCACCGACATTGTAGCCTTTGAGCGCTGACATCTGAACCGTCTCATAGACGATACCCTGGCCTGCGACCGCAGCATCGCCGTGGATAATGATAGGCAGCAGTTTTTCAGGGTTCTCACCATAGAGCGTGTCACCTTGGGCCCGGGTGTAACCCAGGACGACGGCGTCTACTGCTTCAAGGTGCGACGGGTTCGGCATGAGCTTGAGATAGACCTTCTGTCCGCCCAGTGCGGTGACCTGAGAAGCGTACCCCATGTGGTACTTCACATCGCCGTCACCCATCGTGAGGTCCGGCTGTGCTGTTCCTTCAAACTCATTAAAAATATACTCATAGGTCTTTCCCATGATGTTAGCAAGAACGTTCAAACGCCCTCGGTGGGCCATGCCGATCACGACTTCCTCGACTCCATGAGAAGCTGAAGCGTTGATGATCGCATCGAGGGCTGGGATGGTGTTCTCACCGCCTTCGAGAGAGAATCGCTTCTGACCCACATACTTAGTATGGAGAAAATTTTCAAACGCTACCGACTCATTAAGCTTGGCGAGGATGCGTTTCTTTTTCTCTATACCAAATGCTTTATCCGCAGCGCCGTTTTCGATCTTTTTCTGGAACCACTCACGGATATCGGAATCATTTGAATGCATGTACTCGGCGCCAAGGGTGCCACAGTAAATTGCCCGAAGATGGGCCACAATGTCCTTCAGTTTCGCATTCTTGAGCCCAAGGGTTTCGCCAATAGCAAAGGTCTCATCAAGATCCGCAGTCGAGAGCCCCTGATCTTCGAGCTCGAGCCGCGGGTTACGGTTCACGCGCTCCCGGATAGGGTTGGTTGTCGAAACCAAGTGCCCTCGGGAACGGTAAGCCTCTATCAAGCGGTAAACTTTAAATTCCTTGGAAAGGTTCCCAGGGGCGACGGCCGCTGCCTGACCGGAGGCTTCCGGTTTGGCGAGGGCAAACTCTACCCCACGGAAGAACTGCCTCCAAGATTGGTCAACCGACTCAGGATTTCGTTTGTAGTCGAGGTAGAGACCATCAATGAAAGCATTATCAGAAGACGAGACATACGAATAATCGTGGGAAACAGTCATGGTGAAGGTTCTCTTTAAAGATGGAGTTAATGATGGGTGAATTATATGACAGGCCAAAGCTTGTGAAAATGCCAAAACCAAGAAATTTCATGAGTTAGTTTTCTTGTACGCCGCAACATGACCAGCTCGTTTTTGATTGACCGATACGCTCTCTTAAAGGAACCTTACGGTCTATGAAAAACATCTCCCTATTATGCGCTTCACTCCTACTCTTCTCATTCACTCTTGGGGCCTCAGTCCATAGCGCAGATCGTCGCTCAAACCTTCTCCTCAAGTTTATCTCCCAGCTGGGGGGCCCACGGGATTTCGCTCTTCACCAGGTGATTGGTACGCGCTGCAACCGCTACCTTCCCCAGTCTCGTAAGGAAGCATGCCGCTTAGGTGTCAAAAAATTGATAGCTGTCCTGGACTATGACGTTATTTTCTCTGATAACATCCTCCCCCCCTGGAATCCGAATAACACCTGGACCCCCAGCTCCTTCGTCTTTGTTGCCTTTAAGACCATCCTCATCGATCTGCTCTCAAATTCGGTGACTGAAGTTTTCCTCGATGACCTGAACGAGGAGCTCTACCGCTTCATCTCGGGCACCAAGCGCGAGCTGAACATCTGGAGCGTGACAAAGAAGTACTTTCAGACTGATCACGATGCAGCGCGAGTGATGGCAGCACTTTTTCAGGACACGAGTAGCAGGAAGCTACACCTCGCCTACCTAGAGACCGCAGGAACGGAAGGTAGTGAGCAGTTTCAATCAAACAAGGAACTTCTTTCTCGGGTAATCGACACGATTAATCTGGTGCTGGACCTGTCGGAAGATAACTACCGAATGCTTTTCTATCCACGGGAACTCCAGCAGGATCTGAACCGAAACATTTACCATTTTTACGTGCCCCTCTATCTTGCAAAAGCTCTGGCGGCCTCGGGCCAGCCGGAAGACATCGCTTTTGCCGCTCCGTTAATGCTGACTCTGTCCTATGAGTTTGTGACCGCCTCCCAAGATTACCGCTACCTCTTTTCTGACCCAGACTCAGTGACTCTGGTCTCCAAGGTCAAGGATATTTACGCCGGATACGCTGGTACCAAGCTCGGCACCCGTGGCATGGGATTTATCCCCTTTGAGAATGTTCGCTCGGCGTTCGAAAGAACCAGCCGAGAGGGTGTCACGTTACTTTTGGGTCTCTAGATGAATTGACGGAGAAACGACTTAACCTCACCGAGGACCGACGGTGGGATTTCGTGCCCACCCGAAAATTCTGTGAGTGTCCCCTGGAATTGAAGAGACCGAAGCCGCTCTTCCAAATCCCGAGCACCGCCGATTGAGAGAATCGGATCCTGCCGTCCATGAGATTGGTAGAATGGGATGCCTCTTGCCTTACTCGGGACGCGCTCTTCAGCCAGGAGTGCACCAGAGAGAAGAACCAGACCATCCGGATGCAGGGAGGGACGCAACGCCAGGTGAGCGGCGCACATAGCACCTTGAGAAAAACCTCCGAGAATAATAGTCTTGTGCCGTGTGGAGAGCTCGGCCACAAGGTTATCCAGAGTCATCAGAGTGCTGTCAAACTCAGGAGGGACACTGTTCTTCAGATCCCGGGCGCGTCCTTCGCGGTTCGCTCGATCAAGCTCTTCAAGATCGATCGAGAACCAGGCACGGCCTCCATAAGGGCCCATGGATAACGGCTGAAGGCCATTAGGAAAATACCAGTTAAACTTTTCCGCATGCCAAAGTTCCCAGAGGGGAAAGAGATCGTGCATATTTGCACCATAGCCATGGAGAAAAACAATCCCAACGCTGAAATCCTGGCCGAGTACCTGCAAGAGTTCTACACCGGCAACGGTCTCTTTACTGGTGTTCATAGAGTTTCCCCAGGCCAATGCGAACGAACGGTGGTGTGACCTTCACATCAGCACCACGGGTGAGTTCCTGGAGTGTCCGAAGAAAAAGACCCGTGACCTGGAGCTCACCCACGCGGACCTCATCGACCCGGAGCACGAGTGTGCGGTAGTCATCCTCGTAGCTGAGTTCACCTTTCACCCGAAGGGCGGCAGTGAAGACGAGCTTAACAAAGAGTTCGAGGGCAAATCGACCCTCGCTCACGCTTAGGGTTAAGTTTCGTGCGGGGATGGCGGTATTTTGAGTCGCAGGAAGGGGTAGCCTGGAAATGATGCGGGAGAGGATGAAGTCTTCCGGCACATCGATCCTTCGAGCAGAGATTGAGAGTTTGTTCCGGCAGTCCTCGAACAGGCGCTGGTGCAGAGGTCCCCTGGCAGCACCTTCGCAGCTTCCGCGCAATTCCTGGACCCGGTACTCGTTGCCCTGGCCAGTGGTCAGAGCGAGGTCTTGGCCTTCTACGGAGTGGGCCTTTGTTCCAACCGCGGCACTCATGCCACGAACCGAGAGGGTCTTTAGGTCGTAGACAAGCTTTAAAGGTTTCGTCCAAGTCAGGTCCGCGAACGGAGTCACGACCTCGATGGCCTCCTCACGCCGAGTCACATGAAACGAGTGTGGCCCGTTATCGAAACCCATCCCTACTCCTAAACGTTCGAAAGATCCGGACCCAACTGGAGCGGTGTAGTCGAGGTCAAGCTTTGTGACGGTGATCTTTTCAAGAGCTGCACTGGCGGCGGTGGAGAGGAAAACAAAAAAGATCAGGCAAAGACGCATAGAAGTTCATCCCGGTAAGAGGTAATGAACTATTTTCTTTTTTTTGCGGTGAAGTCGGCAAGAAGCTTTTTGATCATGAGCACTTCATTCTTCATATCGGGGTGCTTGGCGTTAATACGGATGAGGAGTTGATTGACCTGATGGTCAACGAGTTTGAGGTCGCTCAAGAGTTCAGTAAGGTATTCAGTTTTAAACTCGGCGACGGCCACCTTGACTTGGGATTCGAGTTCGATTTTTCGCACCTGTTCGCGCAGCTCTACCACCTGCTGGGACTCGAGGTCGTAGCCTTGTTCGGATTTAAGAGCACTACTGCCGACGGCCCGCGGCGCAGAGGCCCCAGGCGGTGCACCCGGTCGCGGTTGTGAAGCGCGAGCGTCTTGAATGTTTCTCACCGGTGCGGGAGCTGTCGAAGGTCGCGCTGGTGCGGACCCCTGTGGCGGCGGCTTTTGCGGGACAGGTCGAGCCTTGACGCTCTCGGATGCACCAAAATCGAGATCGACGTCGACATCGACGGTCTCTTTTTTCTTTTTCTTAGACTCTTCCTCGTCTTCGAACTCGAGGTCTAAATCATCAAAGGCCATTTTTAAAGTCACCTATCCTTACCTTACTTATCGGAATTCATGGCCTAACCTTGAGTTTTCCCCGGGACCGGTTGGAGTCAACGAGCAGGGCAAAGCTAAAGCTTCCTAGGGTTCTGACCGATATAGCTAAGGATTGATAATAGGTGCACCCCAAGGAGTATCCGGTGGCCATTGATGATGATGATAAGCCGACCGTCGTTCTAGACCTAAACGCGCTGAAAAAACAGAAGCTCAAGCAAGAAGAAGAACTCGCGAGTATGGTCGATGACCTCGAGTTCGCCGTGCCCCCTCAGGGCGAAGAAGAAGACGTAGCACAGGCCCCTCGGAAAGAGATCACAGGTCCTAAGACGGCCGAAAGCATCAGGGTCATCCTCTTTGACCTTCAGAGCGATTTCTTTCAGAAGGCCATCAATCATCTTCCCAAAGGCTTTGATTATGTCATCGCCAAAGATCTCAGTGAGCTTAACCGCTACCTCGGGGCCAGAACCTTTCAAATCGTCATGTTTAACTACGACGCCAATCCCAAGGCCGTGAACCATCTTTGTGGGCAAGTGAAAAAGAAATTCCCTTCGACTAAAACCATGATTATAGCGCGCAATATCTCTCCGGAAAAAGCGCGCGCACACGCCCAAACACCTTCGGGAGCTAACGGCTATTATCAGTTGCCGATTGATTCCAAAAAACTCTTAGCGGAGATACACAAGATTCAGTCAGGGGTAAGGAAGGCAGGCTAGGAATAGGGGCCCCCGAGGTCAAGACGAGGGCCCTATTAAATCTGGGAGGTGAAATCATGGCTGATGATTTCGAACCAATCATCTTTGAATCCCCGACTTCTCGTCAACAGAGCAAATTACTTTTTTCATAACACCGAATCCCAATCAGAATGTTAGAAAAGGCGAGTTGACCTTTCCTCTCACCCTTCTGATCATCATAGGATGATAAATCAACTACTTAAACTTTTTCTATTTACTCTTAGTACTCCAGTCTTTGCCGCATCCCCCGATTGGTCACGGGATGTCGAAGTCCGCGGTCCGCGGGAAAACCTCTATGAACTCTCTCCCCGGGAGTTTCAACGAACCGTCATGGCGGGACGCCGTCACGCACTCTTTTATCCTGTCACTGTAAGTGAACTTCGCATCCCCTATTCACCGTTAAAAACTTTTTTTGAAAGCGATCCCGATCATCCCGTGCGAAAGCTCCTCTTTGACCTCACACGAGTGGTATCACCCTTTAAAAGTATGAAAGAGGTGTACTCTTGGTTGGGTGTCCATGACTTTCCCACGACGATCCAGCCAGAGACACCAAACCCATTGCCGAACCTCTCTCCTGAAGAGCGCGCGTTGCCGATGGGAGCAACACTTATGACATCGGAGAATGGCACCGGGCTCACTTTTGGCTGTGCCACCTGCCACACAGGAGACCTCTTTGGTGTGAAGGTCATGGGACTCACAAACAGATTTCCACGAGCGAATGAATTCTTTCGTCGGGGGGCCCAGCTCGCACCTTATGTGAACTCTTTTGTCTTCCGGGACGTCCTCGAGGCAACCGAGGGAGAGCGGCTCATGCTGGTCAAGGCCAAGGAGCACTTGCGCTACGTGGGAGCGAAGCCTCCGGTGGTGCTGGGGTTAGATACATCCCTCGCCCAGGTCGCTCTCTCTCTGGCAAAACGGGAACCCGACAATGTTGCGACTCGGACAGAGCGTGCTTCCCGAAGACCACGGCCTAATAAGCTCGAGACTCTGGTCGCTGATTCGAAGCCGGCCGTATGGTGGAACTTAAAGTATAAAAACCGCTGGCTCTCCGACGGATCCATCGTCTCGGGAAATCCCGTGCACACGAATTTCCTGTGGAACGAGATCGGCCGGGGCACTGACCTGGTCGCCCTTGAGCAGTGGCTTCTGGAGAATCAAAAAACCATCAATGAACTAACAGCAGCGGTCTTTGCCTCTAAGCCTCCTCGCTATGAGAAATTCTTTGGTGCCGACGCCATCGATCTGGCGCGGGCCCGGCGCGGGGAAGTCCACTTCGTCACTTCGTGCCAACGCTGCCATGGCGTGTACGAAAAGGCTTGGAACTCTCCGGTAGCACAGAGTCTGTCTAAAGAAGCTCTCCTCCAGACCACCAGAGTGACTTACCACAAGAAGACTCCTATTCGAGATGTCGGCACGGATCCGGGGCGCTACCTCGGGATGCGTGAATTCGCCAACGAGCTCAACGGGCTTAAAATCTCACGGGCCATCGGTGCCGTGGTTGAGCCCCAGAAGGGCTATGTCCCCCCGCCCCTGGACGGGATCTGGTCCCGGTGGCCCTATTTCCATAACAACTCGGTCCCGAACCTCTGTGCTCTTCTCACTCCAGGTTCAGCGCGACCCGCTTCTTATTGGGCAGGTCCGGCAGTCGACCGGCGGACAGACTTCGACTCAGAATGTGTAGGCTACCCCTTAGGGAACCAGACACCGGTAGCATGGAAAACGAATCGTGAGCACTTCTACGATGCCCGTAAAGCCGGACTCTCAAACCGAGGTCACGATGAGGGGATTTTCCTAAAAGACGGTGTAGAAATCTACAGCAGGGAAGAGAAGCGCGAGTTGATCGAGTTTTTAAAAACTCTCTAGTAAATTCGCATGGAATCAAGAAGAAAATTTAAGCCCTGCAATCCGTGTGTCCTGACCAGTGGTAACGAGTCTTCTGAGACCAGCTTAGGCAGTTGAGACAGGATTTCTGGCCTGAGTGCGATCACCTGGTAAACTTCGCGACCGGTCTCCGTCTGCCGAGTGAGAGCGATGGATATGGCCATATCCTTGAGCGATGAAACGTCGATAGGTTTTTCCAGCTTTGTGAGCTTCAAGAGGTAGACGTAGGCAGCTACCCGCTCCTGAAGAGTTTTATACTCATTCGTCGATCCTTCAGCGACTTCTGCCGGAGGTGGTACGAGCCTCCTTGCTTCCTCTAAATACGCCGCTCCGTTCACTAGGACATGAACCGTGAGCCGAATTTGTGTTACGCCGAAGTCCTGTTCTCGAGCGCCAGGAAAGGCATCACATAATGATATTTCCACCTCCGTCGTACACTTGAGATCATTTAGGATCGTTGCATAGTCTTCCTTCTTTACGAGCTCCTCCTTAGGGATAAGGCCAGGGTTCTCAGGGCCCTCCTGGATAGTATTTGGCCGGGCCACGTTAATGATTTTACCTACCACTTCAATCTTCTTGGGCGGGGGTTCTGATTTTAACATGTAGTAGTTGTAGGCCCCACCTGCAATCAAGATGAAAAGAGAGAGAGCTGGGATGTACCCAGAGGAACTCTTCTTCTTAACCGGAGGTTTGACCTTCTGGATCTTCCCTTTCAGTGCTGTTGATCGCTTTATGTCCCTGGTCTGGATGAGACTTTCAGTTTTAACTTTATTAAGATCTTTAAGACTTATGACCGTCGTTTTCCCACGATCCTCGCCATCCGACTCTTTCGGGAGACTTATCTCCCGGAACTTCTCCGGCACTTCGATTTTCTCAAAAGTTTCTTCCGCCTCCTCATCTGAGAGGAGCGAGACCAGAACCGCATCCCCGAGCCGAACAGGGAAAAACGAAGTCAATTCCACGCGCCGCCCGGGGACGAGCCGCTGTTCGTTTATGAAGGAACCGTTGGTGCTCCCCTGGTCAACCACGAAGTAGTTGTCGCCCTCGTTGATGATGATAAGGTGCTTCCGACTCACACCGTCGGCATTGATAAAAATATCACAGTGCTCAGATGATCCCAAGCTGACCTTCGCCGAATTCAAAGGGTAGATGATCGGCTCGTCGTTACCCACTAAGACTTCTATGCGCATAGTGCTATTTTAGCTTAAGAATCAAATACTTCAACTCAATACTTTAAGGAGCGCAGAACACCTGAAGCTTACCAGCAACAACTTGAAAACTAAATTTATTTGTATTGGCACATGAAGCAGTTTCGTCGAAGATTGTATTAAGTTGAATAACCTGCTCAACCGGGCGGCAAATCGCCTGACCAAGACTAGTGAGCGATGTCGGGACCTGTCCAGTGGGGCAATTCATCGTAGTCTTCAAATCACATTTCTGCAACAGACTATTCCAATCCGCCGCGCCTCCGAGCGATTTACAAACCTTTTCCTTCGCGGCGAGGTTTGTATCCGTTTGAGCAGCCACACAGTCTGTAATCTGAGTCTTTGCCGCATTAAGTGTAAAGATAATGGGCATCATCTTTCGGATGAGCCTCTTCTTGCTGGCCTCAACGTTACTTTGTCCCCAACTGATGGTTGACACCCTCCGTGTTTCAACGACGAAATTTATCTGGAATCGACCCATCGCCTGAGTTGTGATGGATGGGCTCGCAACGCCCGGTATCCTCACAGAAATAGTGGCAACATCAAACATGGGGTAAGACGTTGAGCTCTGGAATAGTACTTGATATTGTCCGTACGTTCCAGCCCTGCTCGTGCCCGTGCCCGTGGTCGTATAGCTCGACTTAACGGGAACTTTAATATCTGCCATATTGACCCAGCCATCAGAGGCGCTGACTCCGGCGAAGACGCTTCGGCAGTTTTCCCTATCTGAAAGAAAAGTCTTTGCAAGAGCAAATGAGTTCTCAACTTCCGCGACGGTCTTAAGCCATCTTTGATCCTCTGATTGCTGACTTAAAAGATTGGCCGTGACCAAGGAGAGACCGCCCGTGATGCTCATTGCGATGAGAATTTCCGTAATCGAGAAGCCCTTCTGGGATTTTAGGGTACGCATTCGACTCTCATCTTCCTTGTCCCCGGATCAAACTTCAACACAGGCCTCTGTAAGGGTGAACAATTGGCGGTCGTTCCCCCGTTAAGGTCTGTTGCGTCGTTGGAATTAGTTATACTCCTGCAGGTCGCGACCCCATTATTCCCAACGGAGACCTGCATATTGGGAGGGCATGTCGACTTACTTCCGGTGAACTCACATTGCTGAGTTGTCGGATTCCAGACCGCCAGAACTCCATGCCCGACCCCAGTGCTTGTGATCACCCCGGGGTTCATGGTGTTACAAAGAGTATTTTGCATATTGTTTACTGAGGATTCCTGCGAATCTATGCATTCCTGGAAATTCGATCCATCAAATCGAGTCGAGAGAGTAATATCCTTAGTCACCAATTTCCCAGGTCCATTCGCAGTATCACGCCCCCGGTAGTGCATCCGGATCACAACCGGACCAGAATTGGATCGGCCGATAAGCTGCATCCGTTCTATACGCCAGCGAGTATGGTATCCTGCATCATTCCCGTTGCCTGGGTCTACGAAATCGTTAACGTCAAGGTACGCATTTGGGATATAAACGCCCGGGGTAAAAGCATTCCTTAAGAGAGCACCATTCTCCCGACAAGCTGTATCACTGTGTTTATTGCAAGTATACAATGTACCAATATCTTGGCTGGGAATTGGTGCGGGAGATGAGCCGACATAAGACTTGATGGTCACGTTGCAGTTCGCGGATGAGGAGAGAAGCTTCTTTAAGGTGTTGTGGTGGTCATTGAGTTTAGCATATTCCGTGATCGCCTGCTGTGAAGCGAGCTGGTCTTTATAAATTTTTGCTCCGGCCAGACCAACTCCCGCCATTATTCCACCGCCTAGCATGACTTCCATGAGAGAAAATCCTCCCTCGCGCTTGAAAAGCTGCAAGAGCGTCTTAGTACCCACTATTCCTCCCTCAATCATATAGCAAAGTTTAAGGCTTATCGGCACTTTCTCCCCATGACTTAAGGATTACGAGAGTCTACAGACAGAGAAAGATGACCTCCCACCTTAAAGAGTTGCCACCGCTAATCTTCGATTCAAGTGTTTCCAATGAATTACCGATAGGAAAATTAAAAAGCTCAGTCAGGGCGTATAATGTTAGCAATGAATAGGTTTCTTCGAAATTGCGATGGCTTTTCTCTGATTCAAGGAATGATTATTTCGGCCGTCGTCGCGGGCTCTGGTCTCGTGATTACCAAACTCATAACAGATCAAAAGCTAGCTCAGGTAGGCGCAGAAACCAGAACCGCAGTTGAGGAACTACACGAACAAATCGAAGGAATCTTAAGCGATCGTCAACACTGCTCTGCCACAATTTTAAATAATACTGGTGCTGCCACCAACATCGTCACTGCTAGTCCGGTCACTCTAAACAGCATCTGGCAAGCCAATGCAACCTCGGGCACCATAGTAGTAGGCAACTCCTACATTGGGAACAGTGTACTCCTCAAATCCATGGTTCTCTCGGCTCCTACTAGTGGTACCAGAACACTGACCTTAACGTACGAACGACTGACCAACAGTAGCCGAACAAAGCAGGGTTATGGGGCCAAGCAAATCTCAAAATCATTCACCCTAAGGGTTCAGCAGGCAGCAACGAGCACCACCTTCGTCGGATGCTACATCATCTCTTTGAGAAAGGATTCCTTGAACAGTACCTCATCTCAAGACCAGGGTAACGACATCACCAAAGAAATGTGCAATGAGCTCTCAGCTACAGCGAGCAGAAAGGCCTTCAGGTGGGACGAGGCCAAGAGTATGTGTCTACTCGAAACTGAATGCCCTACTGGTCAAATCTATTCGGGCATTGATAGCAGTGGCGATGTCAAATGCCGAAACATCGAAGAATGGGTCGATTTTAATCAGGTTATCGATACAAACCCAACCACCTGCGCCCTTGGTAAGCAGGTAAGATTTAAAATTGTCGGTCAGAAAGTCAAAATCGAATGCGACCCTTGAGGCAGAGAACACCCGTACAAAGCTCCTCTAACTGCCATCTAAAATTGGTGGCAACAAGACCCATTGCGGGATTTTTTTCGATCAAAAATTTTGACTAGCATTGTCGATCTCCTTCAGAAACGACGACTTAGTTTTTTCTTCTTGGGATGAGGTTTTGCAGAGCTGAGGGAATGAGAATTACCTGCCCCAATAAATCCTGCGCATCTCCCCAAAACTTTAACCGAGACGGATTCTTCCGTCGAAAAGAGGACTCAAAACTCATCCAACGCTACCGCTGCA
>JAIYDC010000101.1 GCA_027487685.1 Pseudomonadota bacterium
AAAAACACACTGCTCGGTTATTAAGAATGTATAAAGTTTAGGGAGTAAGTTGCATGCGGTGGTTGAAGCTCATTCAGAGGTATTCCTTGGTCCGAGGGCCCATTCTACGGGCAGTTAACCCGCGCGTTGGGACTTCTATTATTCCGTTAGACAAGGAAGACGATCGTATCCTCTTTCAGTACCTCACGAATAAACTCCACTCCCTGCAATTTGAGGGATCAGAGCGCTATCTGATTCAACTCATCGAACGGATGTGTCTGCAAGAGGGTCTTTCGATCCAAAAGATGAGAACCTGTGCTGGCCGTGGTAGCGAGAAGTTACTACTTCTCCACATCCGATATTCCGATAATGCTGAGATTCGGAGGTTGATTAAGCTTACATAAAGGCATTCGTCGTCGGGATAGGGGAAGAGACGACTATTTTAGGGCCATTTCGCGATAAGGAGTGAGATTGCTAAGGCACACGTGGGGCTCTTCAAAAATGGGATCCCGTAGCACTTCAAGGAACTCTGCGTGTTCTGAGTGCGAAGGATCGAAAATATCATGAAGACGGAACTCTGCGGGAGAGTAGGTATCCCAATTGTATAGGCGTTGGAAGTAGGCCGTCGTTTTGGGGAATGAACCGGCGTAGCGAGCGAAGTCATGCATCTCTCGGAAATTTCTCGCTTGCACGACGAAACACAGCGCCAAGTCCTTAAAATATCCCTGGGCGCGGAGGTTCCCTAAGAAGTCGATGTTGCGCTTAACCCGCTCAAGGTTTCCGTTTCGGCGGACGTAGTCGTAGACTTCCTTGTTGACTGCGTCGAGTGAGATACGGACGTGGCCTATGTTTCTATGAATCTTATGGAGTTTTTCCCACATTTTATCGTCGAATAAAACGCCATTCGTGTAGAGATTTATCTGGAGTTCAGGATACCGAGACCCATCTAGGTTGATCAAAAACTCCCGATAAATTTTGCTCGCAAAGGGGTCGCCTGATCCGGTGATGCTTATCTCCCGTGCTTCCAAGAGAGACTGGTGGTTTATTGAGGCCAGGAAAGTACGCTCCATTTTTTCGTACTCAGGCCCATAGGTCGTGAAAATAAGTTTCGTCCGGCAGGACGGACACGATAGATTGCAGGAGGGGTCGTTGTTGAACTGGTAGATTTTAGGACCAGAAGGCAGACTGACGATGTTCTCGTCAATGACCCTACGGTAAAAGGGATCTGTGACTTCGGTTCGGAGTGGAAGTTTCCGCGCCTGGATATCAGGGCAGATGGCCTTGTTGCAATGTCGGTACGAGCCGTCAAGTATCGAGCTGCGAATCTCTTGAGCTTCCGGGGAGTTCCACACATCAAGGACGGTGGTTTCTTCGCTAAGCACTCCGATATTTCGGTACACCCAGCAGCAAACCGTCGTCGTATTGTTCCTATCTAGGTTTGCGAATTCGAACGGCACTTGACAGAAATAGTTAGCGAGGTCAGGCGTCTTCATTCAACCTTTTCCTCTGATTCGAAAGCAATCATACCACTTACCTTTCCTGCACCTAAAAATATGGCCTTAGAGTTTAATCAGTCTTTGCCTTAACTAAAGGGAGAACTTTGTATTCTCTGAAAGCAGAAGAGAGGGCTTAGATCCTTTCCTGGCCCTCTCTTCAAATGGGGTGTTATTTTGCAAGTCGCTTCTGGAGATTAGCGTTGATCGCCTCCAGAAATTGCTCAGTCGTGAGATACTTATCTGCTGTCACTTTCTCTCCGTGTATGCAGGCCGCAAGGTCTTTGGTCATCTTGCCTTCCTCTACGGTCTTGATGCAGACATCCTCAAGAGTTTCGGAAAAGTGGACGAGGTCCTTGTTTCCATCAAGCTTTCCTCTGTGAGCTAAACCCCGTGTCCAGGCAAAGACTGAAGCAATAGGGTTTGTTGAGGTCGGCTTGCCTTGCTGGTGCATGCGGTAGTGCCTTGTCACAGTGCCATGGGCTGCTTCAGCTTCGAGGGTCTTTCCATCTGGGGTGAGGAGGACTGAGGTCATAAGACCCAAAGAGCCAAAGCCCTGGGCAACCGTATCCGACTGAACGTCACCGTCGTAGTTTTTGCAGGCCCAGACATAGCCGCCAGACCACTTCATACACGATGCTACCATGTCATCAATCAGGCGGTGCTCATACAGAATGCCCTTCGCCTCGAACTTTTTCTTATAATCCTTCTCATAGATCTCAGCGAAGACGTCCTTAAAGCGACCGTCATACTTCTTGAGAATAGTATTCTTTGTTGAGAGATACAGCGGCCAGCCCTTGACCAGCGCCATATTGAAGCAGGACTCGGCGAATCCGCGGATAGACTCATCAGTGTTGTACATCGTCATCGCCACACCATCGCCCTTGAAGTTGTAGACTTCCCACTCCTGAACTTTCCCGTCTTCTCCGGTGAAGCTCATTTTAAGTGTTCCTTTACCGCGGATGACAGTGTCGGTAGCTCGATACTGATCACCAAAGGCATGGCGACCAATAACAATTGGCTGAGTCCAGCCGGGCACGAGACGCGGGATGTTCTTAATGATAATGGGTTCACGGAAGACCGTACCATCAAGGATGTTACGGATGGTGCCGTTGGGAGACTTCCACATTTGCTTGAGCTTAAACTCTTCGACTCGCTTCTCATCTGGAGTGATCGTCGCGCACTTGATACCGACATTGTATTTTTTAATCGCTTCGGCGGCTTCAACCGTGACCCTATCATCCGTCTTGTCACGGTTTTCCATTCCTAGGTCGTAGTACTTGATGTCTACGTCAAGGTAGGGAGTGATGAGCTTGTCTTTGATGAATGACCAGATAATTCGGGTCATTTCATCACCGTCGAGTTCTACAACGGGGTTTTGAACTTTAATTTTTGCCATAGAGTTCTCCAAAGGAGTAGTTGAAGGAAGGTGATCTTATTGTGGGTAAAAAGGCCGGATTTGTCGAGAGAATGCGGTGCGAGTTCGAGCTAAAAGTTTCGATCGGTGGGTCGTAAAACCTCGAGTTCAACTTTGTAGCCCTTTTGGACAAGATCTTTGTAGGCGGATATGAGATGGCCGTCCTTTGACTTGATCGATAGGAACTTGAGTGGCGCCTGGTAATAGTATTGGGTGTAACCTTGTCCTAGAAGAGAATCTCTAACGACGGGGGTCACTCCTCTCACATGCAGCACCTGAGATACAGGGAATAGGGCTCCGGTCCTACGAGAGATTGCGACGGGTGTGTAACGGTGCTCTGCTTGAGTCCGGAAGTAGACCATACCGTCACTTTCCTTCAGGATCTCTCCAAGCTCAGGACGATAATCCTTCCTGGGAATCGCTGCCACATCTCGCAGTAGCTCATGACCTTTGGTCACATTGACGGAGGTGTCACGGATGAGGCCCACCTCTACGCTCTGAGGAATCCGATTCCGGAGATAGGGATCTTGATCCCCTCGACCTCTGACCGCCGCGGCGACTTTGGGCGCGATTTTTTTACGGGCTACAGTGCGCTTTTGTTTAGGTAGAGAGGCGAGTGTTCTAAGTCCAGTGCTTTCCGGTCCTTGGGGCTTCTCGTAGAGGAGAAATGCGAGAAATAGAAAGAGTGGAATAAACGAGAGGTAAAAACTCTTGCGCCAGTTCATATGTTCGGAGTCCTCCACTCAACGAGCTGTGTGCTCGAAATCCTTCCCTGACTGTCCACGGCGCGGAGCTTTAGGTAATAGACTGTATCTCCGGAGAGGGTCAGACCTGAGATTTGCCGGCTTACCGTGCTGGTACCAATGGAGGTCCAGGGACTCTCTTCGACTTCAGTGAGTCCGCTCATAGTTGTCACGGAGGCCTGGTAGGTCACACCACTTGTGGTTGAAGCTGTGAAAGTGAACACGGGCGTGACGGTTAGGTCTGCGGCCGGAACCGCTGAGAGTGTAATGCTAGTAGGTGGGTAGGGATAGGCCCGTTCCGCTACAGGTCGGTGACCGCTTACGAGAAGCTTCCACGAGATAATGTTCCCAACACCCCGTGAGACGTTTCCATCTAGAACTCTGAGGGTCCAGTACCCTTCTGAGAGCTCTTCGAAGAAGGCGCTGGAGCCGAGAGGAATGGTCAAAGTTGAGCTAGATGCGTTCCATAACAAGAGCATACTATTTGCGGTAAGAAGGCGGGATTCGGTTCCCGAAGGAGACTCGAGCATGACGGCGAGGTCCCCTGGAAACGGATGGTTGGTCACGAGCTCAATCTGCGCGTATTCAACTTTATAGTTATGCCCAACCCATATACGAGACTCGGAGACTTCTGCTCCGGTTGAGCCATCTTGCTCAATGACAGGAAGGTTAATAGTTCCCGAATTATAGTACCAAGTTCCAACCGAATTCAGTGTTTGCTCAAACGTCCCGAGGGATCCGAGTTCGTAGAATTGAGCGGTGACCACAGCGTTGGCGGCGTTGACACGTCCAAAACCGTACCAATTTGAGAAAAGATGACCAGCTCCGTTGGTGATCCATTTGTAGTCATAGACGTGGCCAGAGACATCTTTATCACGCGGGTGATCAAGTGTGTTGAGGATCGGATCGTTGTCAATCTTCTCCGCCGTTATGGCCAGGATATGCTTCACGTCCCGCCAGGTGAGCGCGGGTCTTGCCTCTAGCATAAGTGCTACGACTCCTGCCGTGACAGGGGCAGCGGAAGAGGTACCATTCATAAGGTTGGTATAATCGCACTGAAGGTTAACGCTCAATTAACAAAAAATAAAAAGGGTTGGGTAGTTGACG
>JAIYDC010000110.1 GCA_027487685.1 Pseudomonadota bacterium
CCCGAACCGCCCACGCCTCCGGCGGACGGAACAGGGATTCCGGTCTCATCGGGTATGATCTTCCCTGGGATTCGTTCTGGCCTGAAGAGTACGCCGCAGGCAACGGGATAGGACAGATGAGGCGAGTTTATGCCCTTGCCGAGCACAGTATCTGGGAGCGGTGTCTGGGCAGGAATCCCGGAGACCACTACCACAAGATTTTCCGCCGAGATAACCTCCCCGTGGGAGAGTTTTACCAGATCGTCTAGCGGATTGAGGTCTTCTTCCCGCAGATCCTTCAGGAGCCGAGAGAAGGCGACAGAGCGTGACCAAAAATACTGACCGTATTTATCGCTGAAAGGGAAAATTCCGCCACCCAGGTGCTGAGCAGAGAGGTCGTCATCTAAAGGGATGAGGATGGGGCCATACACTGCCGCTCCCTCGGGAGCGTCGATGTGGCCATCCCTATTGGCGTCGTCACGCTGAAGATCAGGGCAGCGTGACCCTCGATGAAGGTTCTGTGAGACGAGTGTTTCAGGAACGCCGGCCGAGTAGCGAAGCCCCGCAATGAACTCATCGTCTTCGCGAACCAAGGTGAGGGAGCCATTAATGCTGGGTGCGAACTGAGGAGACAGCGGCTTCAGAATCGCCTGGTAGAGACCCGGTAAAAGAAGCCCAAGTGCTTCGATCTCTTTCTCCATACGCTTGCGATGGTTTTGAGGTTCACCGTCGCAGGCACAGGTCAGGATCAAAAGAGGGAAAAGGACTCGTGATACGTGCATAGTGTAATCCTTAAAGAGTTTCTCCGAAAGCTTCGCGGAAGGCACTTCTGACCTCCTCCGGTTGCCAGCGGTCCCGAGGCGTGGCAGTGAGATCTAAGAGCTCAAGATCTACTGGTTGGTAGTAATACATGCTCGACTTCATAACAAAGCATGGGCCCGATTCTGGAAAATCTGCATGATCCCGGTAGCGTTCTACGACGGGGCAGGGAGTGTTATCCCGGATGAAGATATCGGTCCACTCCTTAACTGCAATGGGCCCCCGAGCGTATTTAACATCCATCACTCGTTCGCGGACCTTGCCATCGATGACCACGTGAACCGAAGGGGCGACGTGAAACCACCAGCCGAAGTTATGCAAACGGATGTAGCGTCGGGTGAAGAAGAGCCAAGTCTTCGAAGAGTAGATTCCTTGGCGGCGCCAATCATACGCCCAGGCGTGGGCGCGGTCGTAGCATTGAGAGTCCGGCGTAAAACTGCGGCGAGCTTCGGAGAAATGTTGACGTGTGACTTCTGAATCCGGAAGGATCGAGGGGACATAGATTTCGGGTGGTGTTATCTGGAAGCTAGTGGGTGAGAGAGGCGGAAGCGGAGACGCTATGTCTAATGCTGAGAGGATTTCGTGCCTAGAGTTGAGTTCAATTCGGTACCAGCGGTGGGCAAGCATGCCAAGTCGAAGCTCTTCCATCCGCACTCCCGTTGCTCGTGGGTAGCTCACGACCTGCCCACTGGCGAGAAAGATCAGTGCGCTATCTCCGGGTGAACCCAGGTCGATGTCGTGAATTCTTGTAACCACATCGCCTTTACTAGGCATTGGAACTGCAGCGATCAGCGCAAAAATGATGGGCAGTAGGTGTCGCATGAAATGGCCCTCGATTGTAGGAGTAAGGCCTAGCGATCTTGTCTGAAGCAACGGGGCCTTGTCACCTAAAGCATGGCCAAAGCTCATGGAGTCTGGCCTTGTGCTTCTTAGGATTCGGAGGAAATTGAGTGTACGGTGCAAGAGTGCCTGATCTACAAATGTTGATTGACTATGGAGGACGTATGTTGAAAAACCCAATTCATCAAGAGCTCGAGACGATAAATAACGAACGATTTTATCTGCGTTTTTTTTCGGAGCGCCGTAAACGAATCATGGTGATCGACGACGACACAGACTTCCGGCTCTCTGTTTGTGAACTTCTCGTTGAACAGGGGTACCTGGTCATGACGGCAAAGGATGGGGAGGCAGGCCTTAACAATCTTATCCACCAGGTTGAGAGGCCGGATCTTATCTTGGTAGATGTGATGATGCCCATCAAATCAGGTCTTGAGTTCCGGCGGGAGCAACTTCGAATTGCTGAACTCGCGGGGATACCGGTTCTCTTTTTGACAGGACATGGGCCAGTTATTGGAGAGTGGTGCCTTCTGAAGCCATTTGACGAGCGTGAGTTTTTAGATATTGTTCGAGGAGTTGTTGCATCAGACTCATGAAACGACCGAAACCGCTCTTTGAGCGGCTTCGGGTTATTAAATGTTTTAATGTTATGAAAATCTATGTTGTGAGGCCCGGGCTGAAATTCTGAATTAACCTCTTCCAGTGCCAGTGCTCCAAAAGATCGGATAATTTTGTCATAAACGTACCTCCTTATCCTGGTTGAACTCATCGGTCTGAAGCCATTATACGAGGAAAATCCCGACCGTTACACAATGACGCTTAATCTGATGCTTAGCTTTTGCCTCGCACTCACCAAACTGCTCTGAAATCCTGATTTGAGTCTTATTTTTGGCATTGCCTCTCCAGAGTTCCCATGAATACCCCTAAAGGCTCTTAAATGCAGGGCCCGTTCTAAGCGGCGGCCAGCTTGCATTCAAGAGTGTGCTTCATCACTCCCAGAAGGAGGGGCACATGAACCATTTCAATAAAGCTTTCCGGGCCTCGAGTCACCCTCGTGAGACCCACTCCTTCGATTCACAAAACCACTGGGCGCAGAATCTGCGCTTCTGGCCTCTGCATGAGAATCACTTTGGCAAAGGACCTCGCGGGTACCGGCGATCCCAAGAGCGGATCAGGGACGAAGTTTGCCAGATTCTAGCACAGGATTTTTTCTTGGATGCCTCTGGTCTGGAGGTTGAGCTCGATGATCACGTACTTATTTTAAAGGGTGAGGTCGATTCCCGTAGAGATAAGCGGCGTGCTGAGGACCTTGTTGCAGATGTTCCTGGAGTTGAAGATGTTCAGAACCAGTTACGAGTGAAGCGGGCGCCGGTGGAGGGATGGATTCCTGGACTCGGTAGAATCGACGACACGCTGGGGGGTTAATATGGACAATGGGAAGCGACACCTTCGGCTTATAGAGAAGTTTCACGACCGCAACGATAGCGATGACCTCTCCCGCTTCTCTCGTGTGGACGGTACTGACCACGTCCCCATTAACCATATGGGATCTGATGAAAAAATCATTGAAGGAGCTTGCTACGCACTTAGGGGCCATCGCGAATTAGCTGCGACCAACATTGCCGTGAAGGTCGAATACGGAGTTGTTTATCTCACAGGTACAGTTCCTTCTCGCCGGATGAAAAAGTCTCCGAAGTCACAGGAGATAAAATGTTCGGTGTTAAAGATGTCTGGAACCAACTCGTGGTGATCTCTGCCAATGAAACCCCGCATGGGCATGTAGCGCCTATCAACAAAGACCTTGGAGTCAATCAGTAGAAAGGGCCCTGCCAGAATCTAAACGCCGATAAACTAAAGGTAGAACTAAGATGATAAGAAAAAAAACTATTCCCAAGAAAAGGATTCTCAGGAGATCTCAAACCCCGATGATAAGTATGCATCAACTGGGGAGTCCGAATACTCTCGAGAGAACACGTTCCCCACCGACGAAAATGAGGTCCTCTCCGAGCGCCACTATACCTTCGATGCCCTCGACAAGCTTGGTTCACGGCACCTACGGGCCCGTGAACCGCGGTCCGTCCCTATTTCTGAAGGTGAATCGCCGGCGAGGGCCCAAAGGTCCGATAAGACCATCAAGACCGATGTCAATGCCACTCTTTACCGTAGTACGGTCATCGAAGCTTCTTTCATCGAAGTCTTGGTCGAAAGTGGGGTCGTGACCCTCCTGGGTAAGGTGAACTCGCAGGAAGAGATCCTGATAGCGCAGGAGACGATCGAGAGGGTCCCGGGAATTCGGGAAATAAGCAATGAAATTCTGGCCCGCAACTGTGATCCCTCAGGACCAAACCCAAAGGGCCTCATCGATAAGATTACGGGCATGAACTCAAGCTCAAGTGTCGATCCACGATGGTCCTAGGTAATTAGATTGAGGATGGATTCAGTGCTGGGTTCCACTGAGTTCCCCAGATCATTTCCTCAAGTCGACGAAGTATTTCCGTAGGGTAGGGCATCGAAAGAACTTCCCGTTCAGAATGGGAGAGAGTGCTGAACCAGTTCCAGCGCAGAAGGAGGGAAATTGCGTGCTGAGTGCCAGTCAGTTCCCTTAGGGCCAGGCAGAGTTGGGTCGTAATGGGTGGCAGCACGACCCCCCTCACAAGCTTCGCGCCCTCAATCGGATCGCGCCAGTCATTGAGGAGCCGGAAGTTATCTGGGAAGGCGACGGGGTAAAGTTTGACCTCGAGACCGCGATCGATCGAATCATACAGTCCAAAGCTAAACAGAGGCATGACCGGTCTCATCTCGTAGAGCCCTGTTCCAGTGATCCCTTCGGCCGCCAGGAAGAAGCGGTTAAGTTGTTTTCTTCTGACGAGGTCTATGGTTTTCTGTGTCGTATCCCCGTGGCCAACAGTGATCATGTGGTCGCTTTTCACCATCTGCCGTGCAAGAAATTTGGGAAAGAAAATATCAACGTTTCCGATGGAACTCATGCCCTTCACCGGAAAGGCCTGTTGAGCGGAGCTATCAAAAAAGGAGTTGGCGTGGTTGATAAGAAACATGTTAAGGGTCTTACCGTCGTGCTCTACGCTCCCAATGTTCTCAAGGCCTTCCCACTTAATCTGGATGTTCCGTAGTGCGACTAGTTTTCTTTGAGTCGCGGCCAGTGCCTCAGGGATCGGTGCTCTGTCCGGTTGTCCGCTATTAGCTTCGACATAGGAGTTATAAAGCAGCCTGGTCAGATCTCTCGAAACCCTCAGTAAGTCTCTGGGTTTGTCGACAAAAGCTACTAGCTTCCCGGGACCGTAGGCCCGGGTCGGTTGGTCTCCGAGCTTGCGTCTGATAGCGTTCGCAAAACTGCCATAGATATGGAGTACATCATGACCCACATCTAGGCGCTCGGTATCTCGGTTGGTACCAAAGTGAATCTTCAAGTCGTTGTACCTGCGGACGTAGTCTTCAAGTTTCTTGAGCTCCTTACGAGTGGACTGAGATAGTTGTCCTGAGATCTGTTCCTCCCGTAGCGCCTCGGCCCGTGCTCGCAAGATAACTTGTTCGTAGACGGCGTCGATCTTTCTGAGATTAAACCCATCGTAAGCGGAGAAAAAAACCTTGATGGCATTAATGGTGGTGTTTACCTGATCTCGGTCTCCGTCTTTAATGGCGGTTTTAAAATCACTATCTGAGGGAAGGATACGGACCACTGCAGAATAGTTTTCCGCCAGATACCGCTGTTCTCGGTCGAGGTCCTCAAAGGTTCCTGAAGAGGCCATGGTTGAGAGGAGAAGGATCCAGATGATGAGACTCATCTCTTTATTATACTTTGAGTTAGCGCCCGCCATGAAGTGTCCGGTAAATCTTACAAGGAGGAAGAGTCATGAGCTTTGGTGCGTTGGTGCCTCGGAAGAACGGTCTAGACCCAAGGCACGGAATTTTCTTTCTGCGGAAGCCCCAGTGAGGAGTTCGACGTGTCCTTTAAAGGCCAGGAAGAACTTCTGGACGAATTCCCGGGTTTGGGGTGATACAAAACTACCCCCTTCTGAGAATGCACCTGAGGCGTTGAAATAAAATTCTGGCTGCCCCATCACATAGGCATTGAGGTAAGCAAAGACCTGACGGAGGTGTTGTTGGGCCCCGAAGGTGCCAATGCTTCCTATGGATGCTCCCATGAGGGCCGTGGCCTTCTTATCCCAAAGATTCTCACCATAGGGACGTGAGCCCCAGTCGATGGCGTTCTTTAATACCCCTGGATACGAACGGTTATATTCTGGTGTGATCACGAGAATAGCTTCGGCCTGGCGGATCTTGTCTTTAAACTGTGTGACAGTATCCGGAGGTTCGAGCTCGAGGTCCTGATTGTAGAAAGGAAGGGCGGCGACATCGAAGACCTCGAACTGAAAATCATCTATTCTCAGCGACTGGATGGCCTCAAAGAAGCGTCGATTCAGAGAATCACGGGCGATGCCCCCAATGATTGTGAGAGTTTTAGTTGCGTTCATCTAGTCACCTCCAGGTTACGGTACAAATGAAGTGGATCACGTTCTCCCCGGAGTTGACGACTAAAGAGTCCTTCAAGATCTTTCCTTAGAGATTCGTTTTACTCAGGTTCCTCATTGGTTTGCAGATTGCAGATTGTTTGCGGGAATACTTCAAACCAAGGGTAGGAAAATGGAAATCTATGAAGCACTTAAAAAAGATCATGAGCAAGTCAAAACCCTTTTGGATGAACTCGTAGGGCTTGGGGAGAGTGATGAGTACCGGTATGTCTTGATTCAAGAGATCCACAACCTTCTCGTTCCTCATTCGCGCGCTGAAGAGTCAGTCTTTTATAATTCTCTGCGTGCCCTAGACACTGACAAGAGACTTGTGTTTCACGGGTACAAAGAGCATCTTGAGGCCGAGGCGTTGCTCCGTAGTCTCCAGGCAATGGATCGTGTCAATCTGGGGTGGAGGCCTGTGGCCGAAAAGCTTCGGGAAGCGGTTCTTGACCACGTGGAGCACGAGGAATCGGAGATTTTTACTGAGGCCCGTAGAGTCTTCACGGCTTCTGAGGCAGAAGCGATGGGCAACGCCTTTAAACAGTTAAAGCCTAAGATTGCTGAGGAGGGTCTGGTTAACAATACCGTGGATATGGTCCTGAGTATGCTCCCGCCACGGCTTTCCGACAAATTGCGTAACATCGGCGGCGATTCGGCCCTGCGCTGAGGACTACCTACACCACTGAGTTCCGGGATGAGGGGTAAACGTGCCTCAGAATTCTGTGGTCTTTTACCCCACCGTATCGCTCTGTGACCTTCGCGCAAGCTTGTATTCGACCCTCAAGGCCTGGCCGTGTCTTTGCTAAAGGTATCGCCCTGGTCTCTATAAAGGAGTCTTTTATCTATGAAGAGTTGCCCCCAAATCATCCCTTGTCTCTTACTCTTCACTCTCTTCGCCTCCTGTGGAAAATCGGATGAGAAGGCCCGCATCACCTCCCTCGTTTCCGCCCAGGAACTTAAGGACGAAGGCCTTTATCGGGCCGTGCTCATGCCGCTAAACACTGGCCTGGGTCATCAAACCACGGGCCTCTTGGACATTGAGATTGTGGGAGACGACCTAAGCATCAGAAGTAGCGTCACAGGTGCGCCGCCGTTTGTGAAGCATTACCAACACCTCATGCGGGGAAAGACCTGCCCTGATTCAGATTCAAATCGTGATGGCATCCTGGATATTAATGAAACTCTATCCGCTGCAGGCCCCTTCCTGATTCCTATCGATAGTGATCTTTCTAATCAGCTTCTGGGAATGGACTTCGGCCCGATTGCTAATACTACCGGCGCCTATATTTACCGACGGAGTACAAACTTAAGTCTCCTCCTGGACGATCTCTCTCAGCCGGATCCGGACCGAACCGACGCCGTAGGAAAACTTTCCCTGAGTGCGCCGCTCTCCCTGGATGGTCGCGTTGTGATTGTGTTTGGAGTTAGCGTTGGTGAAAACCTTCCATCAACGGTGGCCGGTTATCTTGAGGAGTCGCCCGAACTCATGACCCCGATTGCTTGTGGTTCTCTAGTCCGCATTACCGACGAAAATCCCTAAGCCGGGGTTCTCGTTGCCACTCATCGGAGGACCCATGGGCAAGATCTTTCTCGAAGGTATGATTCTTCAGGCAGGGCTTATCTTTGCCTTGGGGCCCCAGAACATTTTTGTTCTCGAATCAGGCCTTAAGCGGCACTACCATGTCACTGTGAGTCTGGTATGCTTTTTCTGTGATCTGGTGTTGATCATGCTGGGAACCGCTGGAGCGGCGACATTTTTCAATCGCTTTCCGCAAATCAAAATCCTGGTCGGTTTGGTGGGGGTAGGATTCCTTATTCTTTACGGAATAGGCAAAATCCGGCACCGAGATCAGAAGCATCTGGCCCTCGAGGCCAACGGAAAACGTTCCTGTTACCGAGCTGCCATCTATAGTGCAGTGATCTTCAGTGTCGTAAACCCTCACGCCTACCTGGACGGTATAGTCTTAATTGGAGGCTTTTCTTCTAAGTACAGTGATCTTTATCAGCGGCTGATGCTAGGGTGGGGTGCCGCTTCCTTTTCACTCCTTTGGTTCCTTCTCCTTTCCATCGGGGCGTCGATTATGGTCCCTCTCTTTAACAGTGAGCGAAAACTCCGTCTCATCATGACCTGTGCCGGCGTCGTTCTTCTGGTCCTATCACTAAAGCTCTCTCGGGATGTGATGGGATGGATCGCCGAGCTCTACCCCGATTCAGTAGCTGCCATAGGCATCCCATGGGGTAGACATCTTTAAGAGAGGGCCCGTAGAATAGTCATAACACTATTCAAGGAATCTCTATGAAGTTTATGACCCTTCTCCTCTCCCTGTTTGTTGCCTTCCCGCTCTACGCCAAGAACCCTGTGGTAACGCTGGAAACGAATATGGGAACGATTGAGCTTGAGCTTGACCAGGCGAAAGCACCTGTGACGGTTAAGAATTTTCTCTCCTATGTAGACGATAAGTTTTATGACGGCCTCATCTTCCATCGGGTCATCAATGGCTTCATGATCCAGGGCGGAGGCTTCGATGAAAAGATGCAAGAGAAAAAGACCCGCGCCCCGATCGCCAATGAGGCCAAGAACGGTCTGACCAACGATACGGGTACCATTGCCATGGCCCGAACCGCAGATCCAAGTTCCGCGACAGCGCAGTTTTTCATCAACGTTAATGATAACTCCAGCTTGAACCACCCGTCTCCGGATGGCCATGGCTATGCCGTCTTCGGAAAAGTGACGAGTGGTATGCACGTGGTCAATCGAATCAAGATGGTGAAGACTGGAAACGTCCACGGACATGGTGATGTGCCTATGGATTCGGTGGTGATAAAAACCGCGCGCCGGAAGAAGTAGATCGTCGACAGAACCGGGGCACGGCATCACCTCAACCATCCTTTAAAGGGTGTGTCCCAAAATCACTGACCTCTTAATTCAGCAATGAAAACAAGAAGTTAAATTTTGGGACAAACACTTTTTCAAAAACACAATCATTTGAAATCACGTTGTATGATTGTAGTCGTAGTTAGCTTGTACTTTTTTGCTGTATTCGACTCGAGTACATGTATTCGACTTAGGTCATGACTCACGATCCTAATGTGAGAATGAATTTATTCAATTCGTTTACTTTGCAAATCACGATACGGATGCTGTATTCGTCTGACGCTGTGTGAGTTCTGTCAGCAAAGATTGAATTCTTGAGTTTCCTTATGAGTTCATAGTTAAGTTGATTGAATCGAATTTCTAAAAACACATCATTGCTGACCGCAAGCTTATCTTTAAGCTTCTTGCTCTGAGTTTCAAGGCCGATACGTTTCTTTTCATCCTTTACGTCAGCAATCTCTGCAAGAAGAAAGAGTAAATCTGTCGCTAGATGGAAAGGCCCAAACATCTCTGGAAACTCTTTTAAAACTTCTTTTGCTTCAGTGATCGGTGACTGCCCAAATCGTGATGAAAACACAAGGTATCCATTAAATTCAGGGAAAGTTTCTTTAATCTTCGCAGTAATTCTTTTGCTGATTCTGCAGGCCTCTTCTAAGTCGTTAAAACAATAATTATTCGTAATCATGTGCTCTCCTTGTTTGAAAAGGAGCATAGATGAGGCAAGAGAATTGTTGACCTGCTCAAATAGCATTATTACTATAAGTAATATTATGGGTAAATTTGATGGACTGATTTCGGAGTATCCTTTAGGTGAAAGAGTTAGATATTACCGAAAGGAAGCAGGACTTACTCAAACAGAGTTGGCGAAAAGGTGTGATTTATCTCAAACATCGATTGCTCTCTTAGAGAAGAGCCAATTGATGTGTACTGTTGGAAATCTCAAAAAGATTTCGGAGATACTGGGAATTCATATCGCAACCTTGTTCGCTGAGGATGAAGTCTTTGTGTTTGATATGAAAAAGATTCGACGATATAAAAATCGATCCAATCTTCCTCCTTCTATTAGACATTCATTAGGAGAGGTTATGAAATTTGCTGCTAAGTTAAAAGACTGAATAGGATGGAGATTTTATGAATGAGATTTTAACTAAAATTCTTCAAGTCATAGAGAGAGTTGCTAGGGATGAACAAGCCGAGCTAGCTTTTACTGGAGCAGGTGAAGGTATTTTTGGTATGCCAGAGTTGGCCTTTGCCTATGATTGTGGCAAAGCGATTATGCTAAAGCGTGGAGATATTTTTGGAGATCTTGATGTAATCTGGGAGAGAGAACTTAATCTCAAAAACGGCGGTCCAACAGACTTAGTATTTAAGCTTCACAAAGAAAATAGACTTATTGCTATCGAGTTCAAGCTACGTGACAAAAAAGACGCATATCTTCGTGATGTGAATAAGCTTTTGGCTCTAAGGACAGAGGATGTTAAAGGAATGGAAATTACTCGTGTTTTCTGTGCACTTGTAGATGCTTTTTCAGATGAGTGCTTAACTGATGCTCGTATAACAAGTCTTGACGTTCATCCACGTTTGCGACGAATAGGGGGCAACAGATTCAGTTTTTCTACGAAACAAAAACGCTTTACCGGAAAGCCTATTTCTTGTGTTGTTTGTCTTTGGGAAGTGATTCCTGAGAGTGCGAAAAGTGATACCTCGAGATTATAGTCTAAAGAATGCCAGGAGGTGGCGTATCAGAGTTTTTTGGGGTATAGAGTCAAAAAAAGGATATCCATGAAAGAATTTAAACTCAACGGCACCCCCTTCGTTGCCCTTTGCGACCTTTTGAAGCTCGTGGACATCACGAGCTCCGGGGCCGAGGCCAAACACCTTATTGCTGCGGGGACAGTCACTGTCGACGGTCACCAGGAGACCAGAAAACGCTGTAAGATCACCAACGGGCAGGTCGTGTCCTATGGCCAGCACGTGATCAAAGTCGTTTCTTAGGCGCTACTGATCGTCGGAGGCATTGCCACCAGTATGGATTGCTTTTCGCTCGCGATCCGTTCGAGTGCGGTTTTTGTAGTTGACCGCTTCTTCTTGCCTGACAATGGTTGAGCTACTATTGTTTCGCTCCTCCATCTCCTGCTTTTGAAGTCGTCTGTTATCCTCAATTTCGCTAGTCGTAAGGGGACGACTGTAGATTTCTGCTTCATGGGCGTCGAGCATCTGCGTATCCTGACCCATCTGAGAGCCTAAGAGCGGTGAGGCATTGGACTCCTCATAGGTTCGAGTCGTAGTCCTCTGGACCGCCTCCACAGCGCCAAGAGTAGAAAGCAGCGCAAGAGAAACAACAATTAGCTTTTTCATAGTACCTCCATTTTCGACTTAGCGCTTGATCTCACTGATCAAAGACGCCTTGAGTTCGTTATCGTCAGTCCTTCGTGCTAAGTCGTGGAGCGAGATCATTCCCACGGGGCGCTTGCCACTATCCACAACCAGCAGCCTTGAAACCTGATTTACACGCATGATCTTTGAGGCAAGGAGAATGTCGTCGCTCTCCTTGACGGAGATGATTTTATGACCCATGGCTTCTGAAATAGGTCCGTCTGAAGCCTGGCCCTCGGCGATGCAACTGATGACGATGTCCCGGTCGGTGACAAAGCCCACAGCTTTGTCATTTTTGTAGACGGGAACTGCGCCGATATCTTCACGCTTCATCAGCGCTGCGACCTTCTTAATCGTGTCGTGGATCTGTACCATACTCACACCCTTATGCATGACTTCTGAAACTTGCATCAAAACCTCCCGGTTGATCGCCCTGATTTTCTCATGGAGAGTAGTGGGATTACATATAATTTCTCTAAGGCCTTGAGGCGCGAGCACAGGCGCGTCGCTAGAGCTGGAATTTTTGAGCAAGTTCTTCGACGATATAACCGACGGCGTAGGGAACGCTGTGATCCCGGTCGTGTGACCAGCTCGTTTCGTGGGTGAAGCCCAGTTTATGCATCCATTCATGCATGAGATTGTCGGCGACTTTAACGGGGGTGTACTTGGCAAAGTACTTCTTATTGATCCAGATGCGCTGGACAGTCGGGTAAGTATAACCGATCGTATTCGTGGCCTGGTGGTAGAGTTCAAGCTCAACGTCCATGCCGTTATCTCCTGGGAGTCCACCGATGGTTTCAGCACCATCGAAAATCTTATTGTAGATGGCATCGTTGGAGAGACCTCCACTATCGATAAATCTCCTCTTTCCTTGGTACTCGTAATTCAGGACTCGGGTTCGAAACTCAGTGCTTCGAATGACCCTTTGAATAAGTGTAACCGCATGCCAGAGTTTTTCCTTTTGAGAGCGGTCGAAGTTCACCAACCGCACTCTCGCTGCCCACGATTCGGCCAAGGGATGGACATCGCGTTCGTTAAAGGGAGCAAATGAACTCCCTGCTGCTAGAAGAGGAAAGAAACAAAGAAAGAGAGGTAACATCCGTGTCATACGACTCCTGGTAAAAAAGGGGCCCTCCACTCGGAGAACCCCGCACTGACGTCCTGTCGGTGTCCCGTCCGACCGCCGTTGCCTCGGCAGTGCAGGATTAACTGTCCTCGCTGATTTCTTTAGCAAGCTCGCGCATAATGTAACCGATTGCATAGGGTACTGAGTGAGGTCGCTCGGGAGTGCTTTGAGCGGAATGTTTGAAACCCAACTTGTGAAGCCACTCATGGGTGAGGTTCATAGCGACCTCAGGCTCGCTAAAATCCTGGTCGTTCAGATAGCGTGTGTTCATGAAAATCGTCAAGATTCTGGGTTTCGTGTATCCAATAACCCGAGCAGGCTCATCATAGGCTTTAAGCACGAGGTCCATGGCATTATTTTTCTTTCCATTGAGTTCCTCGGCGCCATCGAGAAGTTTCTTGTAAATCTGTACGTTCGATAGGCCCTGGTTATCTACAAATTTTTTCTCCCCACGGTAACTTTTTTGCAGGATTTTACGCTTAAAATCATCGGATGCGACGACGCGCTTGATGAGGTCGAAGGCCCTCCTGATTTTATCTTCCTGGTCCTGCTCAAGACCTGAGAGGTCAGCGTTGATCTCAAAGGTCTGCGCTTGAATAGGGGCCGGTCTCTCCATGGATATTTCGGCTTCCTTCACCTCTGCCCTGCTTTTTTCAGAGCGAGCACTAGAGACCCCCCCGCTCTTTCCGCAGGCAGCAAGGAATAAGATTATGAAGAGAGAGTAGAACGTTCGTGTCATGATGTACCTTCCTTCGTCTTGAGATGGACCCATGTTAGTCATAGAGTTTTGGCATCATCAACCCGTTAGCGTCTTAACTCTTGGACTAACTTAAGATCAGGTTTTAAGTGGTGGGGAAGGTCATGCTTGGCATTCGAAGTTTAAGTTTTGTAATATTCAATTGCTATTGGCGCAAAATGAAGATGGCCGCCGAAAGGGCGCGGTGACTCCCGGGCGATAAAAGAAAGTGCCTTAAGAACATAAGCTTTTCAGTCCGGTTATATCTTTTAGTCAGCACCGAATCTTGGCCCTGCTTCAAGCCTGAATTATCTAGGCAGTAAGTTCTTCATCTTCTTCCTCTTGCTCCTGCTCCTGCTTTCCACCCGCCTCATCGACGGCAAAGAAATTTTCGCCGGAGGTAACGGCGATAATGACAAGGCCTAGGTAGAGTAGAAATCTGAACATCGTCATATGATTCTCCGATTGCAATTTGGGAGGGGCCGATAAGGCCCATGGTATCCCAACTGTCTTCATCTGAAGAAAGCGGTGGGCCAACACTAGGAAATAACTTAGACGTCCCTCTCATGGGCCAAGGAAAATGTGCCTAGAGGGTTAGAAAAATGCTTTCGGTTGGTGTAGTGTAGAGCATATTTTTACCCACGAGGTTTACGATGGCATACGAAACGTCTTTTAATAAGGATCTAGCACGCAAGCTTGCGTCTTCCAAGAACCCGGGGGCAACTCTGGATCAAGAGCTTGCTGCGTATAAGGCGCGGGCCCTGGAGCTTAATGCTGCTAGGGAACTCATGGCCGAAGGTTACGATAAAGTCCTGAAGGGTTTGAAGCTTGCTTTCCCTCAGCTTGATCTCGATGATAAAAACCTCGTCGGCTCACCGAACCGGATGGCGCGGTCTTTGCTAGAAGTCTGCTCAGGTCTAGGAACTAATCAGAAAGAGATCTTCTCTACGACGTTTCCTGCAGAGAACTACAACGAAGTGATCATTCTGAAGGACATAGACTACACGTCTCTTTGCAGCCACCATTTCTTTCCCTTCATCGGCAAGGCCCACGTGGGCTACCTTCCGGACACGAGCCACGGCGAGGACTCTCGGGTTGTTGGACTCTCTAAGCTTGCCCACATCGTGGATATGCATGCTCAGCGTCCCCAGCTTCAGGAAAGGATGTGTTACGGTATCATGAACTCCATCAAGGATGAGCTCAAACCTGCCGGTGTGATGGTGGTGATCGAAGGTTCCCATGGCTGTCTCACATGCCGCGGGGCCAAGAAGGCCAATGCCACGATGATGACCTCGGCAGTGGATGGTAAGTTCAAGGAAGACCCGAAGGTGCGGGCCGAGTTTTTGTCACTCATCCAATAGTAACCGGCTACTTTAAATCTACAACTGCAGCAGCGTTGCCGTTGTAGAGGAACCAGTTAAAGGCCCGGGCCTCAAATCGAAGTCCGTTTGAGTCACGGACATAAAAAGCCCCGCGCTCATTGCATTCTTCTTTTTCGATTTGGTAGCACTGTCCCTTCACCCTGTCATCATACCCAACGATCAAGACCACGTGCCAGTAGTCGTCGTCATTATAATTCACGATAACTGGTGAACGTCTTTCCCGGAGTGTTTTTTTGACCAGATCAATGTCCACCTGGGAAAGGACTCTGGTGGCGTACTTCTTGCCCTTGGCAAACAGGAGTTCTGTTTTAACCTGGGGAATGCTCAATCGGGGAAGATTTGGGAAGTTCGGGTGCCGGTCCCAGACTGAAAAGTTATCTGTTCCATCACTGTTTTTCGCGGAGAACGGCCACTGTGAAATGTGAACGCCCTCTCCGTAATTGAATCTCCGGACTGCGTCCTCGATGAAATGGTAGGTCGGGGACCGACGGTCGCGCCAGTCCCGCTGCCAGATGAGGAAGGATTCGGCGAGGTCGTTTTTAGATCCCGGCCTTGGATTCTTGATGCCATCTTTCTGGTTTAGTAAGAGCTCCATCGCTCCTGTTGAGGCCATGAAGAGGCAGGTGTTGGTTTCACCCTGATCTGGTGCGGCCATGACGTAAGGGAGGAGTTCCTTGTAAGCTGACGGAAGTTCAGCGAGAACCGAGGTCGAGAAAGCGACGAGGAAAGGGGCTGCATATTTTTTCATAGGGGCGCAGTTTACTGAGGGCACTGTCCCATTGCCCATGGCCTGTGAAAAAAACACCTGTTTTGAGTCTATGACCCATTCTGACTTGAAAACCCAGTATAATCCATGGTCTAGTGGGCCAAGGTCATGAAAGGGTGTTGAATGAAGCTCTTCTATTTGATTTTTTTAGTTTTCCTTATGCCGAGTGCCTGGGCCAAGCCATGTGTAGTTTTCGGCATATCTGACAGTCCCCAGAAGCTCACCTGTGTTTTTAAAACAATCCAAATCAGGCTCTCTTGTCAGCAGGGAACATACTTCCTGAATCAAGGCCGTGTCTCCTCTGCCTACCATATGGAGGTGGAGTCGGGGCCCGTGCCATTAGTTTTTAAGACCACTGGGCTCGAGCTCATCCTTTACCTTCAGTCGAAGGTTGAGGTCCTTGCGGAGCTTGAACAAGAGGGGCGTGTGCTCAAAGGCGAGTGCCGCTAGCTCTTTTGCCTCCTCCTCTCACGAGTTCACCTCACGGACAATTACCTTCACGACCCCGCAAATGAGGTCATCGATGTTCTTGCGCTTATCCACCCGGAATGGCCTCACCTCCTCATCGAGGAAGGTGACTACAAGTCCGCTAGGCCCAGGTCTTGCCGAGAGGTCTATCAGGAGCTTGTCCTGGCGAAAGACCCCCAAATGCGGGAAGTCACTTTGCACCGTTATAAGCTTCAGACTTGGGTTTCCTACTCCGTAGCGTTCGTCAAAAGAAAGGGGCTTTTGCGCAAACTCCGAGCAGGGGCTTTGGAAGCCTGTCAGGAGTTCTTCTTTAATCGTGGCAGATTCATAAATTCTCATATGACTACAATTACGGAAAATATACGGAATAGCAAGAAATACCTCTTGCTTGTACGTAAAGGTTACGTATACTGACTTTTATGCAGGATTCCTTTTCTCTGGATGAACTGATTCTCGCCGATCGTCAAAGCACTTACCTCGTACGGGTCACGGGTAAGCGCCATCGCCTTAATCTTCTGCCCGGAGACTTCCTGGTAGTGGATAAGAACCTCCCCCTTAAGAAAGATAAGCTGGCGTTGCTGGTGGTGAAGGGGAAATTTCGCATTGACCTTGTTTCCGAGGAGCTTCTGCGCTGCCACGAGCCTCAGAGCGGTGACTTTATCTGGGGCATGGTGAGAACAGTCGTGAGGGAATTAAAATGAAGTATGTTGCCTTAGTTGATTGCAATTCTTTCTACTGTTCGTGTGAGAAGATCTTCCGTCCCGAGCTACGGAACCGGCCGGTCATCGTCCTATCAAATAACGACGGTGCTGCGATCGCCTTTACGAAGGAGGCGAAGGCACTTGGCCTGGGGCAGATGTGCGAGGCCTTCTTCAAGCTTCGGGATTTGGTGAAGAAGCATGACATCGCGGTCTTTTCCTCCAACTATACTCTCTACGACGACATCTCGAAGCGAGTGATGAACGTCCTGCGCGAGTTCTCTCCGCGCGTCGAGGTTTACTCCGTCGACGAAGCCTTCGTGGAAATTGAGGCAGCCTCAGCAATTGATCTTGAGGCCCTGGGACAAAAGATGCGGATGGAGATTTTTCGCAAAGTGGGGATTCCGGTGGGAGTGGGGATCTCCCACACGAAGGTGCTCGCTAAGATCGCCAATAAGCTTTCAAAAAAGCATACGGGAGTCTGTGTCCTCGTCGATGGGCCGCAGATCGAGCGTACGCTGCGAGACTTTCCGGTAAGAGACATTTGGGGAATTGGGGCGCGCTCGGCAGTTAAACTCAACATGCTTGATATCAAAACTGCCTATGAGTTTAGGGTCTTCGAGAACACGGCGATGATCCAGAAGCTTCTCACGAAGGTAGGACGTGAGATTCAGGACGAGCTCCGAGGCATCAACTGCCTCTCCCTCGAAGCGCCGGAGGATAAGAAGAACACAGGAAACTCGCGCAGCTTCGGGCACGACCTTTACACTAAAAGAGAGCTTCGTGAGGCCCTGGCCCAGTTCGCCAGTAATGCCGCTCAGAAGCTCAGGAATCAGCAGAGTGTGTGCTTTAGCATGAGTGCTTTTATCTGCACTAACCCCTTCAAAAACGGGCCACAGTATTTTGGTGAAGCAGGAGTACGGTTCACCTCGGGAACCAGCGATACTCTGAAGCTTATTGCCGGTGCTCATGAGATCCTCGAGGAGATTTATAGGCCGGGGCTTGGGTATAAAAAGGGTGGTGTGCTTTTGAATCATATCGTCCCCAAAAAGGAGTGTCAGATGGATCTTTTTAACAAGGACCCTTCGGATAATGGGTCTTTGAACCATGTGGTTGACATCATCAATAAGAAGTTTGGTCCCCACACGATCAAAAGTGCCGCCTGCGGAATTGAGCAGGAGTGGAAGACTATCCGGGCGCATATCTCCCGGCAGTACACCACGGAGTGGAGCGAGCTCCTTGAGGTCGAGTTATGAAGGGCCTTCTCAGAGCGAAAAAAGTTCAGACGCTTCCCGTTGGCCAATAGGTACGGACCCTTGGCCAAGGATCGCCTTTAATAATAGTTTATTTTTAGATATCAACAGAAACCCAATTTTGTGGCATAATCGCCAGCACTCGGAAATTCCGGAGTTAAGATCGACCTCTTTACCTATTAGGGCAACTCCCAAGAAATGAGAAAGCTGATCCTTGTTGTAGAAGATGATACCTCCATAAGAGAGCTCCTTGTTGAACTCCTCGAAAGCGAGGGCTACGGCGTGGTTTCAGCAGTGAATGGTCTTGAAGCTTTGAAGTGCCTGGAATCGGGCCCGCTGCCGGATCTCATCTTAATTGATCTTATGATGCCAGTCATGGACGGTTATTCATTTCGCACGGAGCAGTTGAAGAATGCAAGCTGGTCCAGAATCCCGACCGTCGTCATGTCGGCCGAGGCCAACGCTAAAGAGAAGATGAAAAATTTCAACATCACGGCGTTTCTCAGTAAGCCCGTGGAACTCGATACGATTCTAAAAACCGTCGCCCGCTTCTCCTGAACGGGTGCTCTGCGAGGCCCACTTCATGATACGACTCTTTGGAATACCTAATTGCGATACCGTTAAAAAAGCTCGAGCTTTCTTTGAGTCTCGGGATATGGAATACGAATTCACGGACTTTAAAAAAACTCCTCCAACGGATGCTGAGCTTGAGCGTTGGGAGAAGGCCTACGGGGGGCCGCCCGTGAATACTCGGGGTACTACCTATCGAAAATGTAAAGATGCCTACGAAGCATTGGCTGAAAGTGAGCGGAGAATGTTTGTAGCGGCCAATCCCTCACTCATTAAGCGTCCCGTCGTCGAGTGTGATGGGGTACCAGTCACTTTCGGATTTGACGAAGCTACTTATGGAGACTTGTTCTGTGGGCCTCGATAAAATTCGCGAGTACCTCAAAGAGTACTCCTACCTAAAAAGTCTTAAGTCTCTTCTTGAGTGGGATTCAGAGACTTATATGCCCTCAGGGGCGATTGATGACCGCGCTGAGCGACTCGCCTACGTGCAAGGAAAGATCCATGCGCACATGTCATCACGCAAGTACCAAGCACTCCTCGAGGCCTTTGAGTCCGGCAAGCTCTCACGCCACGAACACTCTCTTGCTCGTGAGTTACGTTGGGATTTTAACCTGTTTAAGGCCCTTCCCCCACGGCACGTGAAGGAACTCACTCATGCCCAGGCGATCGCCACCCACGCGTGGGCCCAGGCGCGAAAGAAGAACGACTGGATGGGCTTTAGGCCTCACCTCCAAAAACTTATCGATTTGAAGCGCCGGGAGACCACTTTTTATGGCGGGACCAATCCCTATGACTCGCTCCTGAGTTTGCACGACAAAGAGTTCAATTCGGCACAGATCAATGGCCTTTTTAACGAACTTAAGCTCGGGCTCTTAAAGCTTACGCGGGAGGTACAGGCCGATCAGCGGTACGTCGCCGTCAAGGATCTTAAGGGGCCCTTCGCGATTGATAAACAGCGGGAACTTTCACTCCGCGTGGCCCGGATTTTTGGACTTCCAGAGGCGAATTCAAGGCTCGACGTTTCTACTCATCCTTTTAGCATCAACCTCTCTCCCAAAGACCAGCGCATCACGACACGTTACTCCTTGCTAGATCTCGATTCGCTCTCAAGCACGATGCATGAGGTGGGCCACGCCCTCTATGAGCTGAACCTTCCAGCAGAATGGGAGGGAACCCCGTTCCAGGAGGCAGTCTCGCTGTCGGTGCATGAATCACAATCCCGCTTCTGGGAAAATGTGGTAGGCCGCTCCCGCGAGTTCTGTGAGTATCTTCACCCTGAGGTCGAGCGGCTCTTTCCGAAGGCGATGAAGCGCGTGAGTCCCGAGGAGCTCTTCCTCGTTATGAACAAGTCCGTCCCCAACCTCATCCGAGTAGAGTCCTCAGAGCTGTATTATAATCTTCACGTCATCATCCGCTTTGAGCTCGAGGAACAGATCTTCAATCATAAGCTAAACGCTGCCGATCTTCCCGAACTTTGGAACCAGAAGTACCGTGATTACCTCGGTCTTGTTCCAACGGACTACGCCCATGGCGTCCTTCAGGATTCCCACTGGGCGGGGGCCGCCTTCGGTTATTTTCCGACGTACGCGCTCGGTAATCTCATTTCAGGGAGTCTTTACCAGCGGATGAAGCGTGAATTGCGCGGCTTCCGGAAAGACCTCCGCTCTGGTGAACTCCAGCGAATTGGAGCGTTTCTGAAGACACATGTTCATGAAAAGGGCCGGAGTGTGACCGCGGTCGATTTAGTTGGAAAAATCGACGTTAAGGATTATCTTAGTTATCTCAAAGAAAAGTTCAGGAGCTAGAAACATGGAAGAGTTGTTCCTCGGAGTGATGGATCTTCAGGAAGCGAAGAACCACCAGTTTAAACTTAAAGGTCTAGGTGTGGCGATTGAGCTCAGGACTAACGATAAGACCTGCTCGACGGGTGGCTGTAAAGTTACAGTAGAAGTCTGGGGGAGAGAAGGGGACCGGGAAGTTCTAGTGAACCACTTTCAGAGTGATTACAAGAAACATGTCATGGGGCACGAGCCCAATTTCGAGCACCTCTCTGCGGTCTTCGATCCCTCCCTGGCCGAGGTCACGTGCCAGGCCTGCGGTGCGAAGTTCTCACCTTCAATGAGCGAGTGCCCGGACTGCGGGCTGTGCTATTAGTAGTCTCCGCGTCGCTGTCTTTTTTTATCACCGTCGCGCTTTTTTGAATCCAATCGTTTCAAAACCGCACTGCGTTTCGGCTTCGTTTTTTTTCTAAGCTTCGGGGGCCTTCGGACCTCCTCGAGCATCTCATGGAGTTTCTCGATGCAGTCGTCCATGTTGGCCTTTTGTGAGCGGTGCCTCTGGCCCACGATCTGGATCAGGCCATTATCCAGAAAAATTTGACTAAAGCGCTCACGCAGACGGTCGATCACCCCAGGAGAGCAGGCGCTGGTGGTTGACGGATCCCAGGAGAGGGTGACCTTCGAATTGACCTTATTCACGTTCTGACCCCCAGCGCCGCCGCTTCGGGAGAACGAAAAAGTGAGCTCTGAAAAAGGTATTATAATCCTGTCCATAAGAGTTAAGATGATACCATGATGGCGCCTCCTTGGATTGTATATATCATCAGGAACGAGCGCGGGCACTACTACACGGGCATTACGACTGATCTTAAGCGCCGTTTCCGCGAACACTCCGGCACCAAGGCCGGTGCTAAGTTTTTTCGGTCGGGAGCTCCAGTTGAGGTCGTCTGGCAGCGGGAGTTCCCGAATCGCTCTGAGGCCACTAAGTTCGAGTGCTACGTGAAGTGTTTGACCCGGGCCCAAAAAGAGGGGCTCATCAACGATAG
Source organism: Pseudomonadota bacterium (assembly GCA_027487685.1). GTDB lineage: Bacteria > Bdellovibrionota > Bacteriovoracia > Bacteriovoracales > Bacteriovoracaceae > Peredibacter. The sequence goes on from JAIYDC010000110.1 coordinate 21,242, forward strand.
GAGAACGGCATGTTAACACTTTCCTGTGCCCTGATCTTTCGGGCCTCCGGTTGGACCATGCGCTCAGCACTCCCCGCTGAGCTCAGGTCATTCATTTTTCTCGGCGCTCCCCACACCTCCAATCATGACTTTATACCTGCGATGGCAGTTGCCCATCATTTGCGGCGAAACGCGAAATTCGTTATCAAAGATGACTGGTTAAAGTTTCCTATGGGGACTCTGATGAAGCGGATGGGGGCCATCGGCATCGATCGTCGCCGGATTCGGGAGGAGGGGAGCGGCAGTAACACGGATCTGATGGCCGATCTTTTCCGGCAGCATCCGGAGCTTGTGCTTATGATTGCTCCCGAGGGGACTCGTGGCCCGACGAAAGAGTGGAAAACAGGCTTTTACTACATCGCAAAAAAGGCAGCAGTGCCGATCGTCCTTGGCTACGCGGACTTCGCCAAGAAGGAAGCGGGAACTGGTCTGGTTATTTACCCGACAGATTTTGATAAGGATATGCGGACAATCATGAACTTCTACTGCTCGGTAACACCCAAGTGGCCACAGAATTTTCAGGTGGATCAGCGGTACTCATAATTCGTTTTTTCTTAATACTTTTCCTGCTATTCTCGAGTAAGGTTTCCCTTAAGAGTAGCCGATTGGCTGTCCATGCAGATCATCGCTTACACTGAGTTTTCAGATTTTAAGGCGCTCCTCGAAGTGGAATGCACCGAGATCACTGGGCAAAAACCCCACATCACCCAAACTCCAGAGGAGTTGAGTGATCTTTTAAACGTCCTTCAAAACTTCGAATTTCTGATTGTTGACCTTCCGGAAGAGGCGGCCCGTATCCGGGACCTTAAACTCTTTCTCGCAAATGCGGGAAGTAAATTAAAGCAGGTCTTTGTCGTTGGCGGTGAGAGTGGAACTCATAATCATATCAGGTTTTTTTCTCGTACGGAAATGACAAATCTCTTTGAGGAGACACGAAGAAGCATTGGCCCTCGAGTCGCCGGAGCTCCTTTGGCATGGACTTCTGTGCCACTCGCCGCACTTGTGCACTTCACAAGTGTCCCCTTTGATCTTTTTATTAAACTGTCGGACCAAAAGTTTGTGAAGCGAATCAACAAGCACGACGAGATCGGCAAAGACCTTCTGAAGGCCCTGCAAGAAAAGGGGGTGCAGGATTTATACTGCGAGAAAAAGTATAACCGCGACTTCTCGATGATGCTGATTAACAACATGATCAACCGGGTGGATCGGCCCTATGAGACAATCACTGAGGAGATCCATGCGAAGAGCGAAGTCTTCGAGACTACCAGAGAGATCATCCAAAGCCTTGGCGTTTCTGGACGAGTGGTTGACGTGTGTGACGCTGCTGTGGATGCCATGTGCCTCGACGTGCTGAAGGCGCCTAATGAATTCACCGCCTACCTCGAATCTCTCAAGGGCGATCAATCCCTCGAGTTTCAGTTTAAGCTCATCAACTTGACAAACTACATCGGCTCACAGCTCATCCTCGACATGGGTCTTCCCCAAGAAGATGAGCAGGTCAAAAAGCTAGTCTTCGCATCGTATTTTTCGGACATGGCCATCAAGAACCCGATCTTCATCCATTACCGCCGTCCAGAAGAGTTGCTGGGGCTCACTGAAGAGGAGCAGAAGGAGCTGAATTTTCATGCTCTCAAGGCTTCGGAACTGGTGACCAACTATCGAGATCTTCCGGCAGATGTTGGGCTCATCATCCGCCAGCACCACGGGAGCTTCAGTGGGATTGGTTTCCCGGGAGATAAGCCCAGCGATCTCCTGGCGCTGTCTAAAATTCTCTACGTCGCCCAGGACCTCTCCCATACGATTCTCACGAATGGGGATACTCCAGCCCTTGAAATCCTTAAAAGCTTTCTTCGAAATAACAAAGCGAAGGGTCTTGCAGAGTTCGTTAAGTGCCTGGAATCCAGTCTTCTCTCAAGGCCAAGCGCTGCCTAAGTTGATCTGTAAAGTCTTCACGAGATTTGTCAGACGGGCCCGCCCCCGGTAGAGTGCCGGCCTATGGAAAAGATTGATCCGAATGACCTCCCCATTACAGCGTGGCTCCCCACCACCGTTAAAGAGTCTAAGAAGCGCGGCTGGGACGAACTCGACGTGGTACTGGTGACAGGGGATGCTTACGTCGACCATCCGGCCTTCGGGGCCGCGGTCATGGGACGAATTCTCGAGTCTCTCGGTCTTCGGGTGGCCATTATCGCTCAACCCAATTGGCGTGACGACCTCAGGGACTTCAAGAAGTTTGGCAAACCAAAGTATTTCTTCGGCGTGACCAGCGGGAACATGGATTCCATGGTCAATAAATATACGGCCGGGAAGCGGCTTCGATCCACTGACGCCTACACCCCGGGTGGGTCCCCGGACTTTAGACCCGATTACGCCACCACTGTCTACACCCAAATCTTGAAGCAGCTCTACCCCGACACTCCCGTCATCGTGGGTGGCATCGAAGCCTCGCTCCGTCGTGTGACCCATTATGACTTTTGGGAAGACAAGCTCATGCCTAATATCCTCAGCTGGGCGGGAGCAGATCTTTTAGTCTACGGCATGGGAGAGCAACCAATCCGGGACATCGTGAAGTATCTTCTCCGAGGCTCTCCTTTTGAGTCACTTAAAACCGTACCCCAGACCGCCTTCCTGCAGCGCTCAGATGAGGAGCTTCCTAAAAACAAGCAGTGGGAAACTTTTGAGCTCACCTCCCATGAAGATTGCCTCAAAGACAAGCTCGCCTACGCGAAGAACTTTATGCACGTCGAGGTTGAGAGCAACAAGCAGTTTGCCAAACGCCTTACCCAGCGGGTAGGGGACAAGATGATCGTCATCAATCCCCCGTATCAAACGATGACGGAAAAAGAGATCGACGCTAGCTTTGATCTCCCCTACACGAGACTCCCGCACCCGAAGTACAAGGACCGCGGTCCCATCGGTGCTTTTGAGATGATCAAGTTTTCCATCAATACCCACCGCGGCTGTTTCGGCGGCTGCTCTTTCTGCACCATCTCGGCGCACCAGGGAAAAATGATCGCCAGCCGCTCCAAGGCCTCGATCATGAAGGAAGTGGAACAGGTGGCGCGGATGCCGGACTTCAAGGGTTACCTTTCTGATATCGGAGGCCCCTCGGCCAACATGTACCAGATGAAGGGGATCGATCAGGAGATGTGCGACAGGTGCGCGGCCCCGTCCTGCGTCTTCCCCCAGATTTGTAAGAACCTCGACACGGATCCAACTAAGATGACCGAACTCTACCGGGAAATCTCCGCTCACAAAGACGTGAAGAAAGCCTTCGTGAGTTCGGGGTTGCGCTATGACCTCATGTTTGACCCGCGCTCGAGTCATCCGAAGGCCGACGAAACCTACGTAGAACAGCTGATAACTCATCACGTTTCGGGCCGGCTTAAGGTGGCGCCGGAGCATACGGAGGATGAAGTCCTAAAGCTCATGCGCAAGCCGAGCTTCTCTTACTTCCACAAGTTTAAGGAACGTTTCGAGGAAGTCTCGCGTAAAAAAGGTATTAAGCAGGAAATCATCCCGTACTTCATCTCATCGCACCCCGGCTGCACCCCCGAGGACATGGCCAAGCTCGCGGCGAAGACCAAGGCCCTTGGCTATAAGCTCGAACAGGTTCAGGACTTCACGCCGACTCCCATGACCGTCGCTACGGAGATTTATTACTCAGGACATCATCCCTATACACTGAAAAAGGTCCAGACCGCGATTAGTCTCGATGAGAAAACTAAACAGAGGACTTTCTTTTTTTGGTACAAACCGGAGAATCGGACTTTCATCAAGAACTACCTTTCAAAAGTAAAGATGTTTGACACCATGAAAGAGCTCTTCGGGTAGGGTGAGAAGGTTCTCGAAGTCAGTTTGCCTAGGGCACACAAGTTGAGTAGAATGCCCTCATGTCTACACTCCTTACACTTCAGAATCTGAGTCTCCACTATCCCCATAAAGTCATCTTCAAAGACGTGACCTTTACCCTGAATCAAGGGGACAAGATCGGTGTCCTGGGCCTTAATGGTCACGGCAAATCGAGTCTGTTTAAAGTCATTGCCGGACAAGTCATCCCTGACACGACGGTTCCGCCTTTCATTTACGACCGGAGTAAGGACTTTACATTCTTCTACGTGCCTCAGGAACTCCCTAACCTCGGCGACTGGACTGTAGAGAATTATTTCTTTGAATTCCACCCGGAGATGGCCAAGCTCAAGCGGCGCCTCGACGTCGTTAACCATGACCTCGGCGCAGGTACCGGTGACTTCGATAAGCTTATCAATGAGCAAGAGCGGATTTATTCCGCTCTTGCAGGTCTAGGAGAAGACAGGGTTCATGCGCAGTTCGTGTCCTACCTCAAGTTCTTCGGCCTTGAGGGCCTTGAGCGACCGATGCAAGGTCTCTCGGGAGGTGAGCAGCGTAAGGTGGCCCTGAGCCTTGGTCTCTCGGCACCCCAGGAACTGATCCTTTGGGATGAGCCTACCAACCACCTCGATCTGGAAACCATCAAGGACTTCGAGGACGAGCTCCAGGCCAGTAAGAAGACCTTTATGATCATCTCCCACGACCGGAGCCTCTTAAATAACGTGGTCGATCGGATCCTTCACATCCAGCAGGGGAAGTTGCGCTCCTTTAGCGGAACCTACGAGGCCTACCTTCAGTTCCTCATCGATGATCAGAAGCGTCGGGAGAAAGAACTAGATAAGCTCAGTAACCAGCAGCGCCGGGAAACCGCTTGGATCCGCCGGGGTGTGCAGGCGCGGCGAACTAAGAGTAAAAAGCGCATCGAAGACTATGGCTCCCTGAATAAAACGATCCAGGAGCTTAAGTCCCAGGCCCACAAGTCAGTGAGCTTGAATCTTCAGGCCTCAGGCCGAAAGACTAAGATCCTTCTCGCGGCCGAAGACCTCACCCTGAGCTTCGGTGAGCGGACGCTGTTTGAGAAACTTAACTTCTCCGTCGCTAAGGGCGATAAGATCGCTCTTTTGGGACGTAACGGAGCCGGCAAGAGCTCACTCCTGAAGATTCTTCTTGGAGAGCTTGATCCTACTGCCGGAACGGTCACCCGCGCTCATGGGCTTGATGTGGGTTATTTCTCCCAGAAAAGAGAGGCCCTGAAAGACGACGAGACTCCTTGGAAAATGATCGGGGAGGGGATCGACTTCGTTATCACGAACACGGGTGACAAACGGCATGTCGCAAGTTATCTCGAGAATTTCCTCTTTAGTTCAGATGAAATTAAGCGGCCGATTCATACTTTCTCCGGCGGCGAGAAAAACCGCCTCCAGCTGGCACAATTTATGAAACATGCTCGAGATATCTGGATCTTTGATGAGCCAACCAACGACCTTGACCTCGAAACTATCGGGATCCTCGAGGAGGAACTCCGGACCTACGAAGGAGCGCTCATCGTCGTGGGCCACGACCGTTCGTTTATCAATAACGTCACGGATAAATGCTGGGTACTTCATGAGGGGACGCTTGAAAATTTCGAGGCGGGCTTTGCCCATGCTGAGCTTTTCCTTGAGGCGATTCATTTGGAAGAGGAGCTGAAGAAAAAGGCTCCAGCACTGGTGCAGAAGCAGGAAGGGCCAACAGCGGTTTCAACCGTTTCTAAGCTTTCAAACAAGGAGAAGAATCGCTTTGCCGAACTTCCCGGGGAAATAGATAAAGTTGAACTCCGTCTGACAACTCTCAGAAGCGACATTTCATCCATTGATTTCTCCGTCTTAGATAAGGAGAAGAAGGATAAGCTCGCTCGCCTTGAGACCGACCTGAAGAAGTATGAAGGAAAGCTCGAGGGGCTTATTGAAGAGTGGGCGATACTTGAAGCGAAAGGCCATTAAAGTTCATTTCTATTCTTCTCCTGGCCCTTCCGGCATTTTTTTCCTCTCTGCTGGACTTGAGTTTTGACTCACCAATAACCAACTTCTTCTCAGTCCTAGGTGAATACTTGGCGGTGAGTGAACCACAATCTAAAGATCTAGCGGTCGAATCTTTTCCGACTGATTCTGTCGGTCCCTCTTGGGGCGAACCCTTAAGAAGCAGTGGTTGTCTCCGGTCGAGGAAAGTTTATAATTAAAGTATGAGAATACTTCTTCTGACTATTCTTTTCGCTGCCCCGGTCTACCTCTTCACAAGAGAATCGGAAAAACCTGAAGGGCCTGCAATTGATGCCATTAAGTTGAAAATGGGTGCTCCCGATCGTGCTGTCCCTCCTACGCCTATTCCTGATGTCGAGACTCCGGTCAGCGCCCCGGTTGTGGCGCCGGTGGAGGAGTCCAATTCCCGTGCACCAGCAGATGTCGAGGATCCTGAGGAAGCTTCTGCAGAAGAAGAGGGTGAGGTTCCAGAGGTGATTGCCGCCGAACCGGCAAGCAGCTGGAACGATGAATTGAAGAGCACACTCGGACGTCTGGAGCCCGCTGAGGGCGAGGCGATCTTTAATTCCTATGCCAACGAGCAGAAGATCTACCAGGCCGAGTTGGATGCTCTCAAGACTGAAAAAGAACAGAAGACTTCAGACCTCGCGGCAAGCGAGGTGGATCAGCTCATTTCTCAGCTCGAAGGTAAGCACCAGGAGCGCCTCAAGGGGATTCTGGGCCCTCACTACGAAGCTGTTAGAGATCAGTACCAGGACTACCTGGAAGCCGCTGAGTAAAAATCTGCCCCGCCGCACCAAGAGCTTAGGCCTCATACCCCTCGATTTCCCGTCGCCTTTCTCTAGGCAATAGGTCTACAATTTCTCCCAGAAACACCTACACTTCCCCAAGGATCATCTCCTATGAAGGCGATTGCGCTCACTTTTTTTGTGCTCTTCTCCCTGCCTGTTCGAGCACTCTACGTACAAGATTCAACTCCACGTGGAACCGAGGTGAGTCCCGACGTGCCGGAGATTCGGATCACCTTCGGTGAGAACATTACAGCTTTGGGTAAGAGGCCCGTTAAGGAAGAGCACCGAGCGCACCTTGAGTTCAGTCCGGGGATTGAATGCGATTTGTCCTATGACGGGATGAACGCCATCGTGTGTAAGCTCAAAAAACGCCTCTCTCCAGGTGTTAAATATCAGATTAAAGTTAAACCCGGGTTCTCAGGTTTGACGCCAGAAGCACGTCTCGCCTACGAGCAATCCCATGTTTTCCAAACTAGCGAACTAGCTATTACCGGCTATAGCGTTAATTGGGCGAAGGCCATCCCCATCGTGACGATTGATCTCAACTATAAGGTCAAAGCGGTGGATCTTTCGGGGACAATCCAGTGCGACGGTCGCGCCATCCCTGTCCAGTTTGAACCTCCGCGGGATCCCAAGGGTGAGGCCCAGATCAGACTGCGAGCGGCGGCCTCACTTAATCCTGGCGAGAACTGTGTTTTCTATTTTGACAGGCCTCTGTTTTACCTGAATACACCCGGCAGTTCGATCCCCCGGCAAAAGCTTGTGCTTGATCCGAGTGTCGCGAGTGCAGGACGCAATGCCGGCCAAGGTGGGGCCACCGCACAGTGCGCGGGTAATTCACTCCTGAACGTCGACCTGTTTTCTTACACCTTGCCGTACCTTCACTGCGAGTTCAATGAAGGAGTGAACGTCTTGCTTCCCCTGGCATCGAACCGAAAGATCGATATTACTAAATTTGTCACTGTGACGCCTCAAGATGAAGTGAAAGTTAGTTATACCCATGAGGGCATAACCCTCTCAAACTTCCGAGGTCCTGGGCGAACATACTTGGTGAAGATCTCTCGTTTGGTACCCACAGGGAACAATCGTCCTTTTGATGCCGACGTTCAGCTTCAGATCGAAACCCTGAATAATCCTCCACTTCTTGCTCCTCACAAAGCGACTGGCGTTCTTGAAAAAGATGGTCCTTGGCAGGTGGCCTATTCGGCACTCAACATCACGAGTGCGGAGCTCGTCTATGGTTTTATAACAAAGCCTTCCGATCTCGGGACTCTTCGGGACCTCGCTGCTCCAGCGCAGTATTTGACCGAGAAAAAAATCATTCCTCTTAAGCTCCCTGAAAATGAGAATCATCTTCTTCCGCTGAACGTGAAACCATTGGCCGAGAAGAGTGGCGCGCGGGCCGGGCTTTTTTCGGGGTTTCTCCGTACTAAGGAGGTAGCGGGTAAGTTTCAGGATGCAGAGGCGCTTATCATCCCTGACGCTGAGGTTAAAGAGCGGCGTGAGTTCAACTTTGGTTACCTCTTCACGGACCTGGGCCTTCATGTCAAGCGCGGCCGTCGCGGTATCCTCGTCTGGGTCTTTAGTTTAAAAGAAGGCAAGCCTCGCGCCGGAGTCGATGTCCGTGTCTTCCGGGATGGGGTTTCCGTGGACCAGCTCGTAACGGATAAATCCGGGATGGCCTTCTTCCCGGATTACCTCCCGAAGCGGGAAGAACAACTCTCAGTGGTTGCCACCGCCGGGGATGATGTCTCCTTTGTCACCAGTGGATACGGTGCCTGGAGCTCTGGCATTTCTCGTTGGGATTTTAACTTTGGCGGAAACTACTGGCAGGATCCTCAGGAACTTTTGATGGACGTCGTTAGTGAGAGACCGCTTTATCTCCCAGGCGAGCGAGTCAACCTGAAGCTCTTTGTTAGGCGCTTCGTGCCGGATTCTTTAGAGCTAACTGAGGCAGGAAAAAGAGTCAAGGTCAGTGTGCTGGATTCAAGAGGCGAAGAGGCGGCGGTTGCTCAGGTTGAGCTCAATGCCTACGGAACCGGAGTCCTCTCTTTTGACCTAGGGAAGAAGGCGCCCACCGGCCGCTACTCGGTCTTTCTCCAGGACGGGGCCTCGACTGTAAGTCAAGAAGCGGCCTTCGCGGTGGAAGAGTTTCGAAAGCCTGAGTTTAAGGTGACCCTCGATGAGGTGAGCGACGGCTTTCGAGGCCAGGTCACTTACTTTAAGGGAGGGCCCGTTCGTGACCTTGTCGGTGAGGTCGCAGTCCTTCTTCGTAAAATTCCTTTCACCCCTAAGACGTCAGAATATGAACGCTTCAGTTACCCGGGTGCAGTCGCTCTCACGGATGGGGGAGAGGCACTGAAGGTCCTCTCCCGAAATCCTGTCACAACGGACGCGGGAGGTATCTTTGCCGTCAAGCGGCCTGTTGCCGTGAGTGACTATGGGGTCGTGATCCTTGAGGGAAACTTTAAAGACGAAAACGGAGGCACTATCTCTGGCCGGCGTGACTATCTTCATAACCCTTATGATGTTCTCCCTGGGATTGATCTTTCCAAGTGGCTCTACACGGTCGGTGAGTCGATCTCACCTGAGGTGGTGGCACTCGATCGTACCGGCACTCATGTTGACGGCGTTCCCATGACACTGACACTGACCCGAGTGGACTACATCTATGAGCGCCGTCTCGGGTCCGGGAATTACTTTTATTATGATTCTCGCCGGGAAGAGACGAAGCTCGGCACTTGTGAGTTTCGCACGACCCGAGATCTTAAGGCCTGTGCTTTACCTGTTAAAGAGGCCGGCTACTATGAGTTTGCCGTTCAAGTGACTGATCCCAAGCTCCGCTCCGCCCCCAGTGTCACGGGAACCTATGTGTACGGGAAAGGGGCCTTCCTGGGATTCGAAGCTGCCAACCATGACCGGATGAATCTGCAGGTAGAAAAGACCGAACTCCGGATCGGGGATAAGCTCAAGGTCATGGCGATTTCTCCCCTCTCCGATGCCGAGGCCTTGGTGACAATTGAGCGCGACGGTATCCTTCACCGCGAGACAGTGCGTTTTTCTGGAAACGTTCTCCTTTACGAGCTTCCGATCAATGACGAAAAGTATATTCCCGGCTTCTATGTTTCGGTGGTCATCGTCAAGGGACGCACAAGTGAGAAGATTAACGGCACAGTCGATCTGGGGCGACCTCAATTCAAGATCGGTTATAAACGCATCGAGGTCGCGAATACCGAGAAGCGTCTCACGGCCGTGGTTAAGACGGCCCGCCCACGATTTGAGCCCGGGGGTGAAGTGGAGGCCACCGTTAAGGTGACTGACTCCAAGGGTAAGGGGACCCAGTCTGAACTTGCGATCGCTGTCGTAGACGATGCCCTCCTGAGTGTTTCAGGGGTCTACCGCACCAATTATGACGTGCTCGATACCTTCTACACACTCCTTTCTCTGGGAGTTGAGAACTACCAAACACTGACTCAGCTGATTGGGCGCCGGACTTTCGGAAAGAAGGGGGCAAACGCCGGTGGTGGGGGAGGCTTTGAGCTTCGGTCAGACTTCAAGAATACCGCCTACTGGGTCGCCCAGGTCGAAACCGACGGGGATGGAGAGCATACTTTTAAGTTTAAACTTCCGCAAAATCTCACCACCTGGAAAGTCATCGCCGTGGCCGTCGACCAAAAGCACCGTTTTGGTTTTGGGGAAACGTCGTTTCTTGCCACAAAGTCTCTGATGATCGAGCCGGCCCTCCCTAACTTCCTCGTGGAGGGCGATCTTTTTGCAGCGAAGTTCATGGTCACAAATCGATCCGGGAAAAAACAGGAACTCAACGTGAAGGCGTCATCGCAAGAGCTTGAGTTACTAAAGCCGCAAATCTCACTAAGTCTCGCTGATGATGGGAGAGGGGCCGCTGCTTTTGAGGCCCGTGCCCGGGCCCCTGGGGAAGCTCAGCTAACCGCAACAGCGCAGGGAAGTGGCGTTCGGGATGGAGTGGTTCATCGGTTACCAGTGCTTTCGAGTGCTCTTCCCAACATCTTCGCTGTGAGAGGGATTGTGGGAGAGGCATCGGTCACAATCCCACTTGCCATCCCGAAAGATGCTCGCGACCAACGCTTGAGTGTTCAGTACAGCACCACCGCACTTCAAGGCCTGGACGAGGTTTTCCGTTACGTCCTAGGCTACCCTTATGGGTGCTGGGAGCAGAGGCTTACGAAGGCGTATTTCCTGGTGCAGTATGAGGCCTTCAAGGATCTACTCACTTATCGTTTTCCTGAGACTGAGGGCACACCGAAAGCATCTGTGCAAAAGCTCCTAGACCTCGCGGCCGACTATCAAACTCCCAGCGGAGGCATGCGCTACTATCCTGGTGGCAGTGAGGAAGCTGATGTCTACCTCTCGATCTATACGGGTCACGCCTTCGCCCTCATGAAGGCCCAGGGGTACCGGATCGATCCGAAGATCGAGAAGAACCTCCGCGCCTACCTTAGGGGTCTTCTGACCACTGAGATCAACTGGAGTCCTTGGTACTACCGGAGTGCTAAGCTCTCGCTCAAGGCCTTTCTCCTGTCAACGCTCTCAGACCTTGGGGAGAAAAAGCTTGAGGCCTTTGTGCCTAAAATTTTTGCTGACCGCGATCAGCTCGATCTCTTCGGCCTGGCCTATCTGACGGGTTTCATGGCCTCGGATAAGCTCTACTCTAAAGAGTCTCAGGTCCTTGTTGGTCGCCTGGAATCACTCCGGTCGACAGAGGCCTCTGGGCGCGCGACTTATCGGGTGCCAACCGTGGCCGCCGATACCTTGTATAAATTCTGGAATTCTACCGACACCCGGAGCGTCTGCGCTGTTCTCTTGAACCTTTCACGTTACTCGGATGATAAGGCCCACGCTGCTGCCGTGGTTCGAGGTGTCCTGGAAGAAATGCGGGAGGGCCGTTGGTACAATACTCAGGAAAATATCTTCTGCTTTGAAGCACTCCGGCGTTACGCTCAGAAGTTTGAGGTGGTCCCAGCGCTGCCGTCTCTGTCATTATCCCTCGCTGGGAAAGAGTACACGGCGAAGGCCAGCACAGGATCCAGTCTCCACTCCCTTAATCTTGGCCCTTCAGAGCTACCTCCCGGTGATCGGGAACTCGCCCTTCGAAACGGCAAGGGTGATGTTTACTACTCCACACTCCTTCGCTATGAGACCCCATTTAAGCCGCGGGAGAATCTTCAGCAGGGTCTGAGTCTTCGTAAGCGCTTCTACCGGTCGGACCGGAGTGGTGCTAAGACCAAGTGGGATGAACTCCCGGGAACTGAACTCACCCTCAAGCGCGGTGATGTGCTGAAGGTCGTTCTCGACGTTACGGCCCCGGGAGACCGCTACCACGTTATGCTCAACGATCCTCTCGCCGGATGCTTCGAGCCCGTGAATACGCAACTGGCGACGACGTCTCTCGCCCTGGGGAATCTCCTGACCGATGGCACTCGCTTTCAATGGGAGAGTCCTTATTACCGCGGAAATGGTTTTGAATACCTTGACCTGCGCCTCACGGCCGCACAGTTCTACTCCCGTAGGCTGCCCAAGGGATCTTTCCGGGTCGAGTACCTGGTTCAGACCATAGCGACTGGAAGGTTCACCATGCCAGAGGCCGTGATCGAGGAGATGTATTACCCGGATATTCGCGGAACGGAAAAAGGAAGAACGATTGTCGTTACGGAGTAAGCTTCTTTTTCTTCTTCTTCTTCTTCCTCTGGCCGCTCTGGTTCCTTTGGTTCTGACCTGGTCCTTCGTTCCGGGCCACATCCTTGAGCGGCCACGCCTCACGCAGAAGCTCACCTTCATTGACCGAGCTGGTCTTCCGATCCGCTCTTACCGGCCAGGAGAGACCTACGATTGGCTGCCGCTCTCTGACGTTCCGAGTGAGCTTTCGGACCTGGTGGTCTTGGCCGAAGATCAACATTTTTATCAGCACCTAGGGATTGACGCTGGGGCCATGCTACGTTCCCTGACTCAGAATCTTGCAGCGGGCGAGGTGATTTCGGGGGCCAGTACCATCACTCAGCAAGTCTACCGCCTGGGCCACGGAACTCCACGGAATCTCCGAGGGAAATTGATCACGATGATCGGCGCACTCAAGCTTGAGCGCAACTACGACAAGCGGCGGATCCTTGAAGGTTACCTGAATCAGGTCCCCTTTGGTGCGGGGCTGGCCGGAGTCAAGCGTGCCGGAGAAGTCTTCTTTGGTAAGGAGCTGGCACTCTTGAATCTTGCGGAGTTCGCAACCCTCGCTGTACTTCCACGCTCACCCTCTTTTCTTCGCACCAACAGGCCTGAACTCCTGAGGCGTCGGAATGCACTCCTTCGGGTTTACGCCCAAGAGAGAGGGCTCTCGCGAGCTGAACTGAATCTGAATCTTGACGCCCCGTTGGAATTAGCTGTTGATAGCGCCGGCTGGGACAACTACCACTATGTGATGACTCTCTTGCGGGATCCTGATCTTCACCGTCACATTTTGCCTGGAGGTGTGATCCGAACGACACTCGACTTGTACCTGCAGCGCGAGGCCCACGCGATTCTGCGCTCCCAAGTCAGGGAACTCAAAAAATTTGACGTCCATCATGGTGCCTTGGTAGTGATCCATAACTCGACGGGGGATGTCCTGGCCTACGTGGGCTCCCCGGACCTTGCGAACCTTCCCGCAGGCCAGATCGACGCTCTTCGGATCAAGCGGCAACCGGGGTCGACGCTTAAGCCATTGACCTATGCCCTCGCCCTCCAGCAGGGCCACACTCTGGCCGATCCTCTCCCGGACATTCCTTCCTATTACAAAACTGGACTGGGCCAATACCTCCCCCGAAACTATGGGCAGGACTTCTCAGGGCCACGGCTCATGCGTGAGGCCCTTGCCAACTCTTTGAATCTTCCGGCCGTGGCCTTGGCGGAAAAGCTCGGGGTGGATGAGCTCTATGCCTTCTACCGTTCACTGGGTCTGGTATTGCCGAAACCTGCGCTCCACTACGGTGTGGGTCTTACTTTGGGTAACGTTGAGGTCACTCCTTTTGAACTCGCTGGCGTCTACACCGCTTTCCCCCGTGGGGGTCTGGGTATTGTATCGCGATTTTTTGCTGGCGCTGATGTTCAAGAGAGGCCAACACCTCTTACCGCCGAGGCGGCGTACTTGGTGAGCGACGTCCTCGCTGATCCCGTTGCCCGCCGTGAAGAATTCGGTGAGAGGAACCCCTTTGACCTTCCTTTTGCCCTTTCGGTTAAAACAGGAACCTCCACCGATTTCCGGGACAACTGGGCCGTCGGCTACAACCAAGACTTCACCATCCTCGTTTGGGTCGGGAACACGGATCAAAAACCCATGAAGCGGGTGAGTGGAATCACCGGAGCTGGACCGGTCCTGCGGGATGTGGCCCGCTACCTGGCCGGGCGCTGGCCTATGAGACCTACCGAGGCCCCAGTAGGGATTGTTCGGCAAGAAGTGTGCTCTCTCTCGGGACACCTGCCGGGACCCCACTGCACCCACCGGAAACTTGAACTCTTCGGCGCCCAATCTCAAGCTCGAGGGACTTGCCCGTGGCACCGAGAACTCTTTGTACGCGACTGCCGAGGTCCCGCTGCCCATGAGCGCGTGACTGTGGCCCTTCTGCCGGACGCCTATCAGGCGTTCGTGGGAAAAAGGCCTGACTGGAGTGTAGAGGGCCAGGTCCGCGCGCGCTGCCCGTTCTCTGACCACAAATTTGACGAACTTTATTTACGGGAAGATAACGGGCCGCTGATCGCCCGGCCACTCTCTGGCAGCACCTTTGCCGTCGACCCGAATTTACCTCGTAGACTTCAGCGACTGAAGCTCGAGCTTAACCGCTTCCGTGCGGTTCGGAAGGTCATTTGGCGGCGCAACGGCTCCGTCCTGGGCGAGGGGCCAGCGGCAATGGACTGGCCCCTGGAGCGGGGTCAGCACTCCTTTGACGCCGAAGTTCACTTCTCCGATGGGGGCCGCGCTCGAACGCCGTCCGTAGAGGTGCGGGTGCTATGATTCTCTTAAACCTGTTACTTGCAAGTTCCCTGGCACAGGCGCAGCCTAAGTTTTGCTCCTACTCCTACAGCGTGTGGAATGCCCGAGAGCGTCGTTCCGAGGGCCCCTTCCGGGTGACAAAACTTTACACTGAGCTTGAGCCTTATGAGCGTGGTCCCCGCGGCTGTAGCGTCTGTGACGAGGAGCAAGTCGCCGTTCGTCTTTCCAACGGAGTGTCCTTTAAGGTCTGCGCCGCCTTTGTAGAAGCCTTTCGGAGCGGTCTTGAGGCCGCCATCCTGGAAGGTGAGGTGGTGGAGAGCGTAGTAGGGCACAGGCCCTCAAAGTCCCGAGGGAATCTGGATGGCCAGGGTCGGCGGACGGAGTTCTCTAACCATGCCTATGGTGCGGCGCTGGATGTAAACGAGGCCCACAATGGTCTTTACGATTTTTGCGTCTCCTGGTCGCCCTCTTGCCGGCTGATCAAAGGCGGCCGCTATTCTCCCGGCCAGCCGCGCTCCTTTACCCCTCGCTCGCCTCTCGTGCGCGCCCTGCGCGATCGGGGCCTGGAGTGGGGTGGGGAGATCAAGGGAAAGCAAAAGGATTTCATGCATTTTAGCCCGGATGGACTCTAGGGAAAAAGTGTTGAATGTGCTAAGGTAGTCCGAAAATATCCAAGGAAATCTCATGCTCGCTTGTCACGATATCCGCATCCAGTTCGGGGGCAGAACCCTCTTTGATGACGTGAACCTAAAGTTCATACCGGGGAACTGCTACGGTATCATTGGCGCCAATGGCGCTGGCAAGTCGACGTTCTTGAAGATCCTCTCCGGCGAGATCTCTCCCACTGGAGGCCGGGTTGAGGTGACACCGGGTGAACGGATGGCGGTGCTTAAACAAAACCACTTCGCCTTCGAAGAGGAAGAAGTTTTAACCACAGTTATCCTGGGACACGGGAAACTGGTTGAGATCATGAAGGAGAAGGACGCCCTTTATGCTAAAGAAGATTTTTCTGACAAGGATGGTGAGCGGACGGCCGAACTCGAAAGCCTCTTCGCCGAGATGAACGGTTGGGAAGCCGAGGCTAACGCTGCGGCCCTCTTGGCCGGTCTGGGAATTAAGGATGATCTTCACCAGAAGAAAATGAAGGAATTAACCGGCGGTGAGAAGGTGAAGGTTCTCCTGGCCCAGGCGCTTTTCGGTAAGCCGGAAATTCTTCTTTTAGATGAGCCGACCAACGATCTCGACATTAAGGCGATCCAGTGGCTGGACAATTTCATTATGGACCAGCAAGACACCACGGTCCTGGTAGTCTCCCATGACCGACATTTTTTAAATAAAGTCTGCACTCACATCTGTGATATTGACTTCGGTAAGATCACGATCTTTGTTGGCAACTACGACTTCTGGTATAAGTCTGCACAGCTCGCGCAGCGGATGCTCTCGGACCAGAATAAGAAGGTCGAAGACAAGATGAAGGAACTCAAAGAGTTTATCCAGCGCTTCTCGGCCAACGCCTCGAAGTCAAGCCAGGCGACATCCCGGAAGAAGCTTTTGGATAAGCTGACCCTTGAGGACATCCGGCCCTCCTCCCGCAAGTATCCTTATGTCGGTTTCAAGGCCGACCGCGAGGCCGGTGATCAGCTGGTGCGAGTGGATAACTTAACCGTCTTATTTGAGGGAGAGAAAATCTTAAATAATGTTTCCTTCACGATCAAAAAGGGCCAGAAGGTGGTCTTCCTCGCCAAGTCTGAGGTCGTGACCAGCGCGCTGTTCAGGATTCTTGCAGGCGAGCAGGTACCGGATTCAGGCAAAGTGGAGTGGGGAATTACCACCACCCGAGCTTACCTTCCGAATGACAACTCTTCCTACTTTAAAGACGCCTCGCTTGATCTCATCAATTGGCTCAGGCAGTATTCGAAAGATCAGACAGAGACTTTTCTCCGGGGCTTCCTTGGTCGGATGCTCTTTTCTGGCGAAGAGGCACTCAAGAAATGTAACGTCCTCTCTGGTGGCGAAAAAGTCCGGTGTATGCTTTCTAAAATGATGCTCTCTGGTTCAAACGTTCTGATCCTGGATAACCCTACGAACCACCTGGATCTGGAGACGATTACGGCGGTCAACGAAGGTCTGATCGATTTTAAGGGCACTATCCTCTTTACGTCTCATGATCACGAATTCATCCAGACTGTCGCCACGCGTGTGATTGCCGTTGAAGAACGGGGCGTGAGGGACGAAGAGTGCAGCTATGATGAATTCCTGGGGTTGGTGTAGTATGGCCACCATCTGCATCTGGCTCATTATTCTTGTTGGATTTATTCACATCGGCTTTATGATCCTGGAAAGCTTTCTTTGGACGAAGCCTCTTGGCCTAAAGATCTTCAGGCAGTCTCCTGAAACTGCAGCGCTCACTCGCGTCCTGGCGCTTAACATGGGCCTCTACAACGGCTTCCTCGCGGCCGGGCTGTTTTGGTCGGCCATGGCCGGGAATATTATCATTGCAAGTTTTTTTCTGAGTTGTGTCACCGTCGCCGGGATCGTAGGTGCCCTAACGGCATCAAGGAACATCTTCTTCGTTCAGGCGCTACCAGCGATGCTGGCGCTTCTCTTCACAACGGGAATTCTCTTATGACTGGCATCGCCGCGGCTCTAACGATTTTTTCTTTCGCTGCTTTCGCCGTTGACTGGCAGGGGCATCGAGGGGCCCGTGGGCTCTATCCGGAAAATACCATTGGTGGGATGGAAGAGGCCCTGAAGTATAAGGCGGTAACGACGCTCGAACTTGACGTAGTTATTTCGAAAGACCAGAAGGTCGTCGTGAGCCACGAGCCGTGGATGAGTGAGGAAATCTGTACGGATAAGGGTGGTGCGCGCGCCAAAGGCCGTGCTCAGAACCTTTACCGAATGACCGCGGCCCAGATTGCAGAGTTTGACTGTGGCACGATTCCACATCCTCGCTTTCCCGAGCAGAAGAAGGTGAGGGCGCACAAGCCGCTCCTCGACGATCTTTTGGCGCGGATTCCAAACAAGAACATCGCCTTCAATATAGAAATTAAATCTACGCTTGAAGATGAACGAGATGGTTACCAGCCTGACGTGAAATCCTTTGTGGACCTTGTCGTCGCTGGGGTCAAGCGTCGGCTTCCTGTGGGACGCTTCACCTTGCAGAGCTTTGACTGGCGTGTGCTCCGGTACCTGCGGTCAACGTACCCGGATGTTCGCTTGGTCGCCCTCTTAGAAGGGCCCATCAACCCCGAGGCAGTACTCAAGGATTTGGGATTTTCTCCAGCAGTATTTTCACCCTACTACAAGGACCTCACTCGCGCTCACGTGGACGCTTTCCACCGTCAGGGAGTCAAAGTTATCCCTTGGACAGTCAATGATACTCGAGAGATGACAGAATTATTAAAACTCGGTGTCGACGGTATGATCACGGATTATCCTAACCGTATTCCTAAGAAGTAGTTCCATCTCTGCGAAGTTCGCACTGTTCAGCGTAGATTCGAAGGTTGCGAGACTTCAGATATTGTAAGAGATTTTGCGCCTGCGTATCAACGGCACCTATGACAACGGTTTCGCCAGGGAAGCGCATGCATTCAAAGAGCTGGTCCAGTTGAGAAGTGGTGCTGGCGCCGAGCTCTCTAACTAGGCCCTCACCGGGCGTGTAGATTGAGTAGGCAACAAGTTGCTTGCCGTCATAGAGCTCGTGGATCTCGTGCTGGGTCCTTTGCCGGGAGAGTGTATGGCGGTCATGCTCAAAAGCTGGAATCCACAGCGGAGGAAGGGCCAGGTAAGTTTCAGAGGTGTAGGGCTTGATCTGGTAGTCCAGGCCCCGCGTGAGTAATGCTCCTCTCCCGAAGGTTCCGGTAAGTGTCACGAGTTCCCGGGTCTGCCGGAAGCCGGCCTTTGCGTAGGCGCGTTTGGCGATGTCGTTGGCCCTCAGGACTTCTAGTTTCACCGGCGCCGTGATCTGGTCGTACAATCTTGTGACCAGGCCCTTCCCGCGGTACTCAGGAATGACACCGGTTGCGAAGTTGTAGAGCTCATCCCCTCGACGCGCATGGAGGGCGAAGGCCACCAGCTTATCGCCGTCGAAGGCGCCATAAGAACAATCCAGGTCAACGCCCAGAGTGAGCCATTGATCAAAGGTTTCATCCGCGTCCAAGATGAGAGGATAAAAGTAATTAAGGAAGGCTTTACTGAACGCGGTGTAAATTTTTAGCTTTTCAGTAGCGCAGAGCTTTTCTAGTTTCATTACCCTTAAAGTAAAACTAAAATAGCTGTTATGTCTAAGGCACGCTGCTTACTAATTGATGACAGTGAAGATATTCAGCTCATGGTTCAAAAAACCCTTTTCGAATTGTGTGATGTCACTCCGGCCTTAAACTTCTCAGAGGGACGTCGGTGTTTTGAAGAACGGTCTTTCGAGATCGTCATCATCGACCTGATGCTGGATCAATCAAATGGCATGGACCTTTTAAAAGAATTCAAGGCGACTCCGGGTATTAACCAGTTGAGTCGCTTTTTTATTTTGACGGGGAAAGAGAGTGCGGTGGATGAGGCCCTTGGGCACAACTACGGGGTCGATGAGTATATCAAAAAGCCTGTGGACCGGGAGGTTCTTAAAGCGATTGTGCGGAAGAACCTTAAGCTCCTTAGAGTGGATGCCCCGGAGGTGGTTGAGTACGGTCCTTTCACTATCATGCCCGGTAATTATCAGGCCTTCGTCGAGCTCAGTGGTAAGCGCACGGAGTTGCAGCTGACGGTGAAAGAATTAAAGCTCCTCACGAAATTCGTCACTAACCCAGATAAGACCTTTTCTCGAGAAGACCTTTTCTCCCAGGTCTGGGATAACGATTCTAATTCCACCTTTCGGACCATCGATATGCATGTGAGCTCCCTTAGGAAGAAGCTCCAGGACCGTGGTGGGCTCATTAAGACTGTTCATCAGGTGGGCTATAAATTCTCATTAAAATAAGATCATCGGCAGGATAAAATTTTCCGCACCGCTTCTTTGGTATGGGCATACGTGCTATAAGGCCCCGTATTATTCTTATACCAAGGATTGATTTTTATGATGAAACTCGCGGTCTTGGCAACAATGGCCCTCATCTCCGAAGCTCAAGCGGCGCGGTGGGACCGCGCCAACAACCCCAACCTCTTCAATGCCTTGGCCAAGGAAAAGATGGTTGCGGATTTTAGAGACCTTCCGCTCTCAGGCCAGATTCGGGATGACCGCTATGGCTGGTCAGAATCATATTGGCCCTCAAACCTCGGCGGCATTGCTTACCGCTGGAATCACCCAAACCCTCAGCCTTTTAAATACAAGCTCTTCACCCGGGAAGAGCTCCGTGGGATGACTGAGGGGCAGCTCTCTGAGCTCTCCCCGGCCGAACTCTATGACATTTCGATGGGAGATTATACTTACTCACTCACCAAGCGCGTCTTAAGGCTCTATTCTCCCAATGACCTGTGGTGGGAAGGCATTTGCCATGGCTGGGCCCTGGCCGCGTCTAATTATCCTGAGCCCGATAGAACTGTGGTGACTAATAAGGACGGCATCCGCGTCCCGTTTGGTGCCTCTGATGTGAAGGGCCTACTCTCTATGCATGACGCTTATAACTCGAAAGGTCTCTACGTCCGCGTTGGAGAGCGCTGTGCTGTGAACGGCAAAGTCAATGGCGAGGCTTCGGAAGAAGACGGGCCAGTCACTTTCCCCAATCGGCGTGATGCTGAAAGACCTGAGTGCAGCGACGTGAACGCTGGGGCCTTTCACATTGTCCTGGCCTCTATGATTGGCGTCAACTCCCACGGTTTCGTCGCAGACGTTGACCGCTTCAATGATGTTTGGAACCAGCCGGTGACATCATATGAATCGACTGTGGTTGGAGAAGTATCTCTCACTCCGGCGGATCTTCGCAGTGGTGTAGACAGTAAAATTCACCTGAAGACGGTGATGACTTATGGCGACGAGCTTGAGTTTTACTCCCCAGAGTCGGAGGCCGAGGGAATCCTGAGTTTCGTATCTAAGGACCCTGTCACTGGAACCCCCCGCCAGGCCTTCCGTTCGAAGAACTACGAGTACGTTCTTGAACTCGACCGGAGTGGAAAAATCATCGGTGGTGAATGGATTTCCGAGACTCGGCCGGACATGCTCTGGCTTAAGAAGCCTGATGTTCGCTTCAATGATTCGAAACTGCCGCTTTCCGGGCTTAACCGGATTTATAAAGCGGTCATTCATTAACAGAGGTCATTTTCAGGGGCCGTTGTTTTAGACGGCCCCCTCTTTTGCAGTAAAAATAACGATAGCTTAAAAGATCAATTCTTAATTCTCTTTGAAATCATAGTAACAAAAGCTGTCAGTGTAACTGTTGAATAGCACCAAATACTCATCTGACTGCCGCACATGAAACAGATAAGCCCCTCTGAGATTTGCGAGCATCAATTGCCTTTCATCGGAAGTATTCACATAACCAGGACCCACGCCAGATCTAGCAATTCTTCTATCAAGAGATGCTTTAGTTATGTTATCGAAAGCTGTTGGGCGATTGTGCTCTATTCCCACGTGCTGATATTGTTGACGGCGCTGTGAGAGGCTCCCAGCTTCTTGTCCATCTTGCTTGCTAAGATACATCACTGTACCTAAGGGAGTGTTTGGAGCTCGCCTTGTAAAGCATCGGCCCGTCAAAACCTTATCAATGACTTTTGTGATATCTGGTTTTCGGCCCTGATCAAAGAGATCACGGAGTTCTTCATAGTAAGTAGCAGCACTTACTTGGAGGCTTAATCCTCCAAACAGGACAAAGGTAAAAGTCATGGCAAGGTTACGAATTGAAATTTTCATTTGATCTCCCTTTTTTTGTGATGACCCCAGTCTATCATCACAAAATGTCGGAAGAGTCGTAGGTTCCAATTTTACATTGACCTGTATAGACGTTAGACAGTGCTCTTAAACCTGTAAGAATCGTCTAACTTCTATACAGTTACTGTAAAGCGAAACATTTTTTTCACTGACCCTATGATGCCATCCAAGTGTTTTGTAGAATTTGGGCATTAACAAAACAGTCTGCTTACAGTGTGGAACTAAAGCCTCAACGTTCAGACAAGATTTCAATTTAAAGGAAAGCTTTTTATGCAAAATTTAAAAGTACTTTCCATTGTCCTGGCACTTGGCGCCACGACTCTCGCATCCGCTCAGCTCCGAGGTCAGTGGCAAGAGGACCTGAATGGTTCCACTAGGTGATACCGTGAGGGATCCGGTGGGTGGGCACGTCCCATCGACGATATCTTCTGCCACTAGAAAATCTTTTGGAATGCATTTTGTTATTGGAATAAAAGTGCAAAATAATCAACAGGTCGGATCCCTGAAGGAGACTGCTCATGAAAGTTTTTAGCTTCGGTCTAATTTTGATAGCTCTTTCAGGTCTCGTGCATGCACAAGACTTGGATTCAAGTTACATGTTCCGAGGGCAGCGCTATGTTATCAGCTATCAACTCTACGAGAGGTATCAGGAAGTGAACCTCGGTGGTGAAGTCTTGAGTGGGTTGGTGGAAAACCTTGAAGGTCTGAAGCAGGTTAAAAAACTTCTAAGACCTAACGTCGATATCAAACTGGTCTTAAACAGCGGTGGAGGCTATAACGTCCAATTCAATCGCTTTTTCCGCGCTCTAAAGAGGAGCTGTGATTCTGGGACCTCGAACTGTCGCATAACCTCTATTGTTTACTCTCATAATAAATGTGCTTCTGCCTGCGTGCCCTTATTCATGGTGGGAGACGTCCGCCGCGCCGGTCGCGATGCTCGCTTCGGTCTTCACTCGGCGGCCGTTGTACCCGGTGCTGTCCGAATTCCTTGGATGGCGCAGAACGAGCTCATTCGCAAGGGTGTCGACGCCGATTGGGTAAGTAGACATCAAAGCTTCTTTGACTCGCTACGAATGACCTGGCTGGCACCCCATCAGCTGAGGGGATCAAACATCGTGATGGACATTTTTAACTAGAAGATCAGAAGACATTTTTAAGTTTAACTTCTGACAACACTGCTTCGATGTTTTTCAGGAGCTGGTCTTGATTGATCATCCCTTTACCAAGGGAATGCTCCCGAGGAGTCAGTTCTCTTTCAATTCCAACGGACTCTTTATTGACCTTCGTTGTGATTGAAGAGGTATCGATTTTTTTGACTTGGAAATCAAACTTAAGCCGTAGATTTTCTCCCGCCATGGAAAAGGTCAGAAGAAGAGTTTCGACGTTGGCCATTTCTCTTGAAGTCGGGGGGAGGAGTTTGTACTCCACACCTTTCTTGCCGGCCTTATAGTCTTTGATCTTAAAGCGGTGGAACGTATCCATCAGTCCCAGAACTTTGGTGTAGAGGTGATTCGGATCAATGCGAACCTGGAGCTGAGCGTCTCTGCAATCCTTACCAAAAGAGAGGTAATAACTCGCCCTTTTGTCTGTTACCGGAGAGTTGGCACCAATCGGAAACTTAAACTCAAGCTCCGTCGTCGCTCCGGGATTCAGCACTTGAGAAGGGAAGGTCAGAGTCTGCTCTGGTTTAAGTGCCCCTTCGGCCCGAGAATGAATTTTTTTTATGTCTGCCACCCCGAGTGCTACTCCGGAGCCCGCGAGTTCGGCGGCTTCGGCTCCATGATTTTTCACTCGAAGGGTTCCACACAAGACGTCCCCTTGCTGCCAGGCTTCCCCAACGGTTTCTATGTTCCACTCAAGGGGTTTATTAAAGAAGGTGCCTTTCATCTTGTAGGTCCCAAAAAAAAGGGGACCGATATCTCGGTCCCCGTTGATCATAAAACTAGCGCTGAAGCTCGCAGCCTGGACGATTGACGTCGATCTGGAAGTCAGGGGTGAGGCAAGAATAAGTCTGGTACGTCTGCTGACCGTAGCGGGCGCCACGACGGACGGTGACCTGATTGGCCTCATCAACTTCGCATGGGTTATTCATGGTACAGCGTTCACCTGATTCGTTGGAAGTGTTGTTGATGGCGACAACCCGACGCTCGCCCCGAGCGATGATCGGCGATCCAGAAGTTCCTCCGATGGTGTCGCAGCCTGGTGTGTAGCGGACTGAATCGGTGAAAGTCCAGCTGGCCTCCCGAATCTTAAAGACGAAGCCGTCGATATCACAGCTGTAGCCTTTGTCCCAGTAGCCAGAGATGATGTCGATCTGAATGCCTGGGAGTGGACGGGCCGTATCCAGGAGGAGAGGACGAATGTTCGCCTTGGCGAGGATCTGGTTGTAGCTCTCGGAGAGCTCATAGAAGGCGACGTCCGTTCCAGTCATGGTGGCGTAGAGGATCTTCGTGGCCTGTACGGTGGTGAGGCGCATATTTCGGTCGTAGATCCGCATTGAGCGGCTTATGGTACGGTTAACCCATGCTTCGCCCGGCTCGAGGAAACCGCCGCCTGGCTTTGAAATACAGTGGCCATTGGTCATGACGATGGCCTTGTTCGTGAGTGGCTGGCCATTGAAGGCGACGAGGGAGCCGGAGCAGTTAGAGAGCTTAACGATACCTTCGAAGTCATAGTCGGCATCGAGAGCGGTAAGTGCTTTGGTGTTGGTGCGCTCGAGAGCATTGAAAGGTGCCACGGGAAAGGCCAGGGCGCCGGTCGTTGCAAAGGCAACGATAAGGGAGACGAGAGTTTTCAAAAGATCCTCCTCTGGATTTTTAAGATGTTGAATTCGTATCAAATCCAGGAGGGCATGTCTTTTGGTGTAAGCCTTTTTTAGAATTTGCCAATGACTCGGCGAAGCTCAAGCTTGAGAGTGGAGCCCTGCCCTGATCCTTCACTGGTGAGTTGATAGTCGGCGCCAAACTTCCTGAGAAATAGGCCCATGAGGATGAGGCCCATGCCTTCCCCAAACTCGTCTTCAGTTCCCGGACGAGGGGAGGAGAGCTTTCTCTCGAACTCTTCCTTGGAGATGCCCACTCCGTTATCTGTTACGGTGATGGCAACAGTGCTGGATTGATTCACGAGGCTCGCCACAACTTTGACCACTCCTCCCCGCTGGGAGTACTTGGCGGCATTTGAGAGTGCCACGGGAAGGATATGCTCCCGAAGTGCGATGCGATGGGCCCGGACCTGGAATTCCAGAGGAAGCTCACTCTTCACCTCTAATTGAAGTTCCTTACCTCGGAAAAGCACCGCGCTTTGAGACTCAATCTCGGCCAGTATCTCCGCCACTGGGATGAGCTCCGAAACCATGGCCGAAGCTTCCCGCTGAGCGAGGCCTATGGAGCGGGCGCGCTGGATGAATTTAAAGGCCGCCGTGACGTTGGCGTTAACCTTCTCCAAGGTGCGAGGCAGGTGCTCATCTTTGATTTTTCCGTCTTCCAACAGGGTCAGGTAGGAGCGAATGGCCATCAGCGGATTGGCCAGGTCATGGGAGAGGGTTCTCCGGAGCACTTGTGAGAGCTCTCGTTCCTGGCGGAGCTCCCCTTGAGTTTTCCGGAGCTCCCTTTCACTCTGACGTCTCCTTCTGAGGAGCATCAGAACCACTAACAGGTTGGTCGCAACAAGGCTCGCAAGGGCCAAGAGGACGATGTTCTGGGAGAGCAACGATTCCCCCTAAAGCTCTTCCCCAGCGGGCGTGAACAGTGGCTCGAAATCCCCCAGCTCTTTTGACTCCTGCAGGAGCTGGACCAGGTCCCGGTCCAGGATCCGGTAGAGTTCGGAGAAGCTGTCGAGGACGTAATAAAGGGGTTGTGGGATATCGATTCTATAAGGGGTACGAAGGGCCTTTAAAGGATCGAAGGCCTCGCGCTGGGGTCCACTGGATTCGACTGACCAAACGGTCTCGTGGATCGAGGAGAGCATCCCTCCACCGTAGGCCCGGACGCCGGACTCGGTCTTTAAGAGGCCGAATTCGATGGTAAACCAGAAGAGCCGGAACAGACGGCGGCGGTCTTTCGGGGGAATGGAGAGAGCGATTTTTCCAAACTCTTCCATGAAATTTGCGTACTCGGGGAAGGTCAGGAGGGGCACATGCCCGTAGAATTCATGGAAGATATCCGGCTCCTGAATGTAGTCGAGCTCCTCAGGCGTGCGGATGAAGCTCGCGGCGGGAAACTTCTTGTTGGCGAGGAGTGTGAAGAACTCTTTGGCGGGGATGAGTGCAGGAACAATTTCCACCTCCCATCCGGTAAAGTCCCGCAGCCGAGCATTGATTTCTTTATGCTGGGGTACCCGGTCTGAAGAGAACTTGATGCGCTCAAGTCCTTCGAGGAATTCAGCAGAGGCCCGGGTCTTCACGGCTTCCGTCTGTCTGGTCAAGAGAGTGTTCCAGGTTCGATTCTCTGCGCTGGTCCAGTCGATGACACCCGCGGCGTTTGGTTGCTTGGAGACGTAGGTAGTTTTCATGGGCACACTTCCTCTTACGCTGGAGAGTATAAGAGAGAATAATTACCGGCAACCGTGGTTTTGTAAATTATTCTCTGGTAGCGTTAGACAATGAGTGATTACCTTCTCGAAGCCCTTGAGTCTCCTACCTCGGATGAGGTGGATCGCAGGCTTGGGCTTGAGATCGGTCCGATCGAAGAGATGCTTCTGGCCCGGGCCCGCGCCCTGAGGCCTTCGGGGACGATGGCAAGTTTTGGCGAAGTTCTACACGCAGGCCATCAGACCTGGGTGGGCCTCGATCCTCAGGTCCTGAATACTCCGTACCATGAGCTTCTTGAGCTGGTAGCAGGCCTAGCACTTAGGCCTGATGACCTGGTGATCGATCTCGGCGCGGGCTATGGCCGTTTGGGGTTTGTCCTTCACGCTCTCCATCCCCGGGTGCGCTTCCTGGGTCATGAGCTTGTCCGCGAGCGAGTCGACGAAGGTAACCGGGTCTTGCGCCTCCATGGCTGCACGAATGCCGAGCTAATGGTTCAGGATCTCACATCTCTGGAATTCTTGCCACCGGTCGCCCAGTTCTACTTCCTTTACGACTACGGGAAGGTGGAGCATATCCGGCGAACCTTAAAGCAGTTAGCTGCCATCGCCGATCATTCCCGGTTCACCGTTATTGCCCGGGGAAAGGGGTCGAGAAGTATCATCGACCTCGAGCATCCCTGGCTCTCATGCGCCCAAGATCAAGTTGAGCAAAACTACTCGGTCTATACCTTCTGAGGACAATCCTTCTCTAGCCGCCGTTGAAGGTCCTGGACGATCGCAAGCTTTTGTTCGCGGAAATCCCCGGCAAGACCGGCGCGGTAGGTGGGAAGGTCAAGGTATTGAAGGTGTGCGGAGATCCCTCGGAAAAGTTTGGGAAAGTGTTGGCCGGGTGCCTGGACGTGATGGAGGCCCCCTGAGAGGCAGATCACCATTGCTCCCGAGTCGATGCGCTGAATGATATCTGCAACTCCTCCCCGAACAGTCATAGGACGACCTTGTTTATCCAGGCCATTGACGCGCTTCATCCGGCCCTCCGGGGCCATTAGTACCACCGCCTCTGATTTAATTGAACTAAGGTAGGTCTCCCAAGATCCGTCGTTCTTCCGGCTCACTCCGACGATGTTCGGGATGAGGAGTTTCCAAAACCGTCCTACCATGGGCCGATTCAAGGTGACGTCCGCTGCCGGAACGTTAGCGTGGGCGGAGAGGTGCCAAAGGTAGCGGTAGGGGAGGATCTGAAGAAAGATCGGCTCGTAGAGTGAAGTGTGATTAAGAAAAACGATAAGTCGAACGTTTGCGGTCCAAGGATTGGCCGGACGATCAGTCAGCCATCGGTAGGTGCAGCGAAAAAAAACGGCGCTGCCGGTTTTCACCACGGCGAGGAGGAGGAAAGCGAGGAGATGTCTCATGAGCGCAGGGGCCTTTCAAAGGGACGTTCGTGACGAACAGTCGGGGTCATCCAGACTAGCGCGATTCCTTGTTTCGGGCTAGAGTTTTCCGATGACTCAGAAAACTCTCTCGCTCTTCCTAGGAATCATAACCATACTTCTTTGGGGCAGCCTCGCAACTTTCGGGAGCCTTACTGTCCACTTGCCACCCTTCTACGTGCTGGGTGTGGCCTTTATGATTGGCTCACTTCCCGCGCTCTTTCGTTTCCGGGAGATGTTTCCGCCTTTGCCGGTCTTCCTTTGGGGAGTTGGCGGTTATTTCGGTTATCATTTTTTTCTCTTTTACGCTTTTCGTTTTGCACCATCCGTCGAGGCCAACCTCATCAATTACCTGTGGCCTGTGATTCTGGTGCTCCTGGCACCGGTTGCCTTTCCTAAGGAAAAGCTGCGCAGCTATCACGTGGTAGGTGGGCTGCTGTCTGTTCTGGGTTGCATGGTGCTAGTCATGGGGAAGGGAGACTTACCTAAAACAGAGAATTTAGTGGGCTATCTCCTCGCACTGGGGGCCGCCATCACCTGGCCGGTGTATTCGATTGGAAAAAAGCGATTCCCTCCGACCTCGGTGTGGGCGATTGGTAGTTTCTGTTTCGGCGCGGGTATTCTGTGCCTCCTGACTCACGCCTGGATTGAGCCCCGTGTGGTGCTTCAATCCGCAGATGCCCTGAAAATCCTGTTCATGGGTGCAGGGCCATTTGGTCTGGCGTTTTACTGCTGGGACGGGGCCCTCGCCCGTGGGGACGCTCGAGTCCTCGGTGCACTTGCATACCTCACTCCGGTTTTGTCAACCCTTGGGCTGGTGATTTTCGGAGGACAGGAGTTGAGTCAAGAGGTTCTGGTCGCCATGGCCCTCATTGTCTTAGGTGCGAGTGCCGGACTCTTGGACTTTTTTCCCCGGAACCGATAGACTGGCCCAGGGAGATTTCCATGCAGCATTGTACGATCGAGCAAAAAGATACTGGCGTTTTTCTCGCTAACGAGAAGAAGACGAAGTGGGTAACCCTCATCACTCTCGTCACCATGGTCGTAGAAGTCGCAGTTGGCTACTGGTCGGGGTCCATGGCGCTTCTGGCGGATGGCTGGCATATGGCCTCTCATACCCTGGCACTTTTTTTGTCGCTGGTGGTGTACTACCTCTACCGTCACCCGCGGTTTCGGGCGAGCTTTACTTTCGGTGGTGGTAAGATTCTCTCTCTCGGCGGTTACACTAGTGCCCTTTTCCTTATTTTGATTGCTCTCTCGATGATCTATGAGTCGTTTCAGTACTTCTTCCTGGTCAAGGTCATCCGCTACGATGAGGCCTTGACGGTGGCCGTGCTGGGCCTCATCGTGAACCTCATCTGTGCAGTGATTCTGCATAAGGACGAGTCCCATGCTCCTGAGGCGCCTTCTCTAAAAGGCCACGAGCATGGCCCTGACTGCAAGCACCCTACGAATAAACTGGCACCGAAGAGTGCTTCTCACGGGCACCATGACCATCATCACTCTCATGGCCATAGCCAAAGTCATAGTCACGCCCATGACCATAACCATGAGAGTGCCTACGTCCATATTCTTACCGATGCTCTGACCTCGGTCCTGGCCATCGTCGCTTTGCTGCTGGGACGCTGGCAAGGATGGAGCTGGCTTGACCCGCTAGTAGGAGTCCTGGGTGGCGTCGTGGTTCTCCGCTGGTCCGTGGGGCTCATCCGCCAGAGTGGCATGGACCTTCTGGACGCTCACGACATGTCCGTAGACCGGGAAAATCTGGTGCAGAAGCTCGAGCTTGATGGTTCGAAAGTGGTGGATATACATCTGTGGAAATTGGCTCCGGGGCAGGTTGGGTGTGAGCTTGTAATCCGCCGGAATCTGGAGCAGCGCTCGGCTTACTACCGTGATTTGGTTCAGGCAAATTACCAGATTCATCATCTCGTCATTGAAGTGATCTGAACTGCCCCACTTGATTGGTGATAGGATCCAGAAAAGACCATAGATTCCGAGAACTTATTCTCTGATTAATGGGGCGTCTCTAGTGGGTATTCATTCCAGATGGGCGTATCGAGTGAAGTTTCTCTTCACGATTTCGCTTCTGTAATCTTTGGAACTAACCCCAACACCATTTTAGAAGGGCAGTTAAAGGATTGACATAAAGTGGACGCCTTTTAGGGTGGCGTGATTGCGGAAAATTTCCAGGTAGTCCTGGAAGGAAACGTCTTCGACCGTTCCTTGGGTACTGGCGTGACGAAGGACCAATTTCTTTCCTTTCCGAAACACAAAACCCTGGTGCGAGATATTCAAGTGAGTCCCAGCACTGGCGGTGAGGTCCCAATTCGGTCTGACGAAGTTGACCACCATCACGGCCGGAAGCCGGTCCAGGATCTCCGGATTATTCAAGAGGGTCTTGATCGAGACATAGGGGACCTGTGCCATTTGTATGCTGAAATCGTTCGCCCTCTCATGGAGTTCATCCAAGAGCGCTTGGCGCTCGGCGGTGGGGGCCTCGGGGACGATAATCTGACTCAGGACGTGGGCACGCAGCCAGCCGGGGAAATTGATCAGGGCCTGGGCGAGTTTAAGTTCTCCGGAGGGAGCGATGAGGTGGGTGCTCTCCTGCAGGTGGCCCTGCCGAATCGTTTCTGGGATCCACTGCAGGTCTGTGAAATGGTTCCGCTTCAGGTAGTCCACATCACCATTTTCGTAGCGGATCAGGTCCAGGTTGGTTTCAAATTCTTCGACCGTGCGAGCACGAACCAATGCTAAGACCGTTTCAATGAAAGTTGTGCAGTCAAATGTATCGAAGCGGTACAGAGGGTCTTGGTCGTAACGGCCGTCTGGCCCTTCGCCGAGTGGACCATTTTTTCCATAGGGAAGTCCAAGAAATGAGCGCGAAAAAAAATCCAGGCGCCGGAAGAGGTCAGTTTCAGATTCTCCGCGCTCAAGAAGTGCGGCCGCTTCTTTTCTAGAGTCCCGGTCGTGAGGCGCGGCCAATGCGAATGAGCTCGCCAGGGCGAGCAATAGTATAAATTTAAGCATGTACTATTTTTGCCTGCAGAAACGTGGGGTGTATTTGCTTGGCGCGTCATGAGCGTCTTGGTTGTGCTTATCACCTTTCTTCTTGTGGGCATGGTCTGAAATTTCTACGGCCTCTGGTCCTATTCCTTCCGACGGGGAGGGCCCCGCCGCAGGAGTCCGTGGATCATGCGGTCGATCAGCTGATCAGTTGTTAAGGGGAGGAGGTTCATCTCGAAGCGTGAGCGACGGATCAGGGTTTTGATACCCTGTATTAGCAGGCGATCAGTGATGAGTGTTATCCGGTGGAGGGGACCAAAAGTAGAGGCCAGTTCTTTGCCGTTACCAAGTTTCTTACTAAGAATGAAGAAATAACCGGTTTCGTGCTTTTCAAAGCGCTTCTCGAAGCGGATCAGAAGCTTCCAGAGCAGCCGGTGCCAGCGGGATGCGGTCATGAACTCCGACTCCCAGATGCCAGCAAAGCGCTGGGCGAAGAGGGTTCGAGCGGCCAGGCGAACGTCTCCAATGAGCCTACTCTCCTTGTGGCCCCTATCCCGCGGTGACTTATTCCAACCCTCAACGACGTGCCAGTAGTTTTCCAGTGAGTGCCGGCGCAGCTGCTCGAGGCATTCAACGGTACAGAGTGCGAAACCCATGCCTTGAAGCTTCACGTACTCCTGCCGCTCCCTAAGCCATTCCTTGGTCGGGAGTTCCAGGACGTAGCTCACCGACGCCGGCTTGGTCTCGGTCAGAATTTCAATCGTTAAGTTAGCACTCCGGATGAGCTGGGAGCCGTCGGTCGAGAGGGCCAGGTGAGTGTTGTCCTCCGGGCTCATCCGCTGGAGTTCGATGCTGCAGACATTCTCATGGTTCAGGATTGCGAGGGCCTCCTCGATCGCCGTGATATCGCGTTCATCCAGTGTGGGTCCCACTTCCTGCTCCGGAGAGTTTTTCAGCAGATCCAAGGCCATCGGGAGCAGGACCCGCATCACTTTGAATGGACCGATCAAGAGGATGTGGCGCAAGAGCATGCGCCAGCCAAACTGGCGCTGGAAGATCTGTCCGAAGTTATGCCGGGAGCTGATGGCACTCGATGTAAGATAGACCTGAGTGATGCCTCGGAGTGCCGCATGGACTTCGATCTTGAGGTTTATGTTTGCTTCTCCTAGGAGCCGGACGAAATCCGAGAGGTAGCGGATAAAGGCCCCTTGGTTTCCAGCCGAGACAAAGCTCCGGATTAGCTTTTGGGTGCGAGGTGTCCGAAGCTCGGCCGGATTCGTGACGAGCTCCTCCAGGCCGTTGAAGATTCCTTGCTGATCACTCAGGATGAGCCGGTAAAGAAATCCGATGAAGAGCTTTATCGTTCTTCCATCCCAACTAAAGCATGGATTCAGGTCGATGAGCTTGAGCTGATGGCAGTCGGGATCGTAGAGGATGTTTCCAGCGTGAGGGTCGGCCCAGATGATCCCCTTCTGGAACATCAGGAAGAGGTAGGCATCACTCACCGTATCGGCGATACTCATCCGCTCTAGGTAACGGGAGTTAACCACCGATGTGATCTTTTCACCGTCGAGCTTTTCCATCATCGATACGTCGATTTCTACGTGGTAGTACTGAGGGATTGAAAGATCGAATCTACCCCGTAGGGCCGTGCGCACAAGTTCAGCGTTGCGCTTCTCGATTCGAAAATCGAGTTCACTTTCACTCTGGAGGGCATAGTTGACGATTGTGCGCTTCAAGGCCATGACTAAGCCTTGGGCCTCGAGCTGTTCCTCAGAGGTCAGTGGCGTGACTTTAAGCGCTCCTTCGAGGTTGGCCAAAATCGCCAACAGAGTTTCTTTTTGTTCCTCGAAGAGGTCGGCGAGACCCGGCCGCTGAATCTTTAAGAGCACTGAGCTCTTCGTCTGAAGTCTGCGCTGCCCCAGTTCCGTTAACTGGAATTCGTAGATCGCACCGACGGAGGCACCGGCGTAGACACTCTGGGGTTCCTCGGGGATGTGGAGGTAGTGGCGGAGCCGCTCCCAGGCCGGTCGCTCGAAGACCTCAAGCACATATGCCCACGACTTACTCTTAGACCCGAAGATACCGCCGAGCTTGTCCTGTTGCTGCCTCAGTTCCCGGGCCAGGGACGGGGGAGCAAGCTCGGCCATCACCTGAGCGAGTTTGACGTACAGACCCCCGAGTTCCTGGAGAACGATGGAAATAATCCGGCCCTGACTTAGTTCCTCCTTTGGGGTACAAAAAATCGCTATCAGTGAAGTCATGCAGCGGTCTGCGGGAAGGTGATTGATCGCCTCGTCGATGAGAGGCAGAAGGAGGTTCTGACCCTGGACCTTGTTTTGCAGAAGTTCCGCGAGAGAGGGCCTGACCTCGTGAGCGTAGTAACACCTCAGGATCTTCTCGGTTAATTTGGTGAGCTGGTCGTGTTCAAGTCCCGGAAGCTCATACAGCGCCGTAAACAAGGGCTCACGCAAATGGGGGAGAAGGCCTCGTGCCTCAGCGGAGAAGGCAGGGAAATAGCGGACGAAGGGAATCAACCGGTGGGCCAGAGTGGCGGCGATGTCTCCCATAAGATCTGCGTCTTCTAGGCACTCGATGATTTTCGGATTCTGTTCCAGCGTCTCGAACGCCACCTCGAATAGGGTCTTTAGAACCGGCACCAGATTTGCCTCATCCAGATGGGCCTGGTTAAACTGATCGATGCCAATGAGCTTAGCGGCGTCGATGGCCGCCTTGAGATTAGTCGCACAAGGGGAGTTCGACTCAAGACCTGCGTGCATGAGATCTCGGGTGAGTGTTAACCAAGCACGCTTTTTCTCCCGGTCTAGAACTGGGTCGAAAGTGACCTTGGCGAAAGCCTTTCCAAAGTACGCACTGAGGGAATCGGAGCAATCCTTTGACTCGAGTGCGATCTGTGCGATCCAGGAGAGATTCCTCATGCTATTCTAACCGATTGCCGCTCGGCTTTTACGGGAAGCGAGGGGCCAACTCTTGAGAGTCCATGGGCCTGAGTTGAAGATCTTGCTCCACCAGCCCGAGAAGATCTTCAGCGTTGAACGGCTTGGTGACATAGCGTGAGACACCAAGCTCCCTCATTACCGCGTGGTAGCGATCTTCCCCATGGGCACTCATAAAATAAACAGGAATGGAGGGCGCCTTCATGCGCAGGCGAGCGACCAGTTCAGTGCCGTAGATTCCATTCAGTCCAATGTCAGTGATGACGAGGTCAGGTGTCGATGTCTCAAGCCAGTCCCATAAAGTTTGAGCTTCGGAGAAGAACGCAACGCGAAGAAGCCCTTGAGAGATCAGGTCCTCAAATATGAGAGAAAAGATTTCCTCTAGTTCAAGCTCGTCGTCTACGATGGCCAGGGTCTTGATCACGGTCACCTCTTATTGAGGCTTCCTTCTATCGTGAATGACGGTGGGGACCACCTAAAGTTATCCTAAAAGAGTTTTACTCAGGATCGGAGCGTCGCCACTAGCGAATTCTCGCGCGGTGAGGCATTATGTCACTTTAAAAATCACTGGAGGATAAATGAAACTTTTCTACAAGTCTGCTGCATGCTCTCTAGCGCCCCACATCGTCATGGCCGAACTCAACATGGTTTATGAACTCGAGGCGGTCGATCTTAAGACAAAGACCTGTGCATCCGGAGATTTCCGGAAGATTAATCCGAACGGTTCAGTGCCAGCACTTCGGATGGAGTCCGGCGAGATCCTGACTGAGGGTACCGTGATCATGCAGTATCTCTCTGATCTTAAGCCTGAGGCGAACATGATGCCCAAGACAGGAACGGCCGACCGCTACCGTTGTCTTGAGTGGCTCAATTTCATTGCCACAGACCTCCATAAAAACTACAGCCCGCTCTTTTTTGCTGGCATGATCGTTAAGAATGTTGAGGGCCAGGCAGAGCTTAAATCATACTACGTCGAGATGCTTCGGAATAAGGTGGCGGTGGCGGCTGAGCGGCTTGGTAACCGGGATTTTGTCCTCGGGACAACGTTCTCCATTGCCGATGCTTATCTCTTCACAGTTCTGAGCTGGAGTAAGTACGTTGGTGTTGACCTCTCGGCCCACACCAACATCACCGCTTATATGACCCGGATTGGTGAGCGTCCGAGCGTTGTTCGGGCGATGAAAGAAGAAGGCATACTCTAAATTGAACTCTCCCGGGGGTCTTTCCAGGTCTCCGGGTTCTCTAGTCCTGCGCGTTTCACAGAGTAGGATGAGAGCTAATCCAAGTCTGCGATCACGGTCTCTGCGATTTCTCGTAGGTTGGAGCGCTCAAGCTCGTGCTTTGAATGAGAGATGATCTTCACTGAGCTGTGGCGCAGCCAAGAAGCGGTGAGTTGAGTCTCTTCGGTTGTCACCATCCGATCCTGATCCCCGAGAATCAGTGTGACCGGTAACTCGATGTCTGAGACGTCTTCTTTGGTGAGCCCATCGAGCCGTTCAAGGTTTTGCATCATGTGCGCAGTGGCAAAGAGGATTTGACGCCAGTTTTCACCGTGCTTGGTCTGCAAGGCCTCCGCAAAGTGCGGGAACTTCTCCTCGAGATGCTCAGGAACCAGCATGGGAAGTTCTTTTTGTACGGTTTTAGGTGACCAGTTAAATTTGGTTCCGTAAGTAAAAATCTGTCGAAAAGGGGAGTCCTCATAGTTCGCGCTATGGTAAAGGGCGACATAGCCACCCATCGAGTAGCCGAAGACTGGGACATCGGTGAGACTATTCGCTTTCAGGAACGCCTCGAGGTCACGAGCGAAATGGTCAATACGGAACTCTACCGCAAGCGGTGAATCGATCCCATGGCCTGAGAAGTTAAAGCTCAGTGGGTCAAAGCCTCGTTCCCGGAAGACGGCCATCAGCGGCTCGAGATCGGCACTGGTTCCAAGAGCTCCATGGAGGAAAAGGATCTGTGGTTTTGTTTTTTCCATCGTTGTCCAAACTTTTTGGGGTGTCATTCATTCTACCTGATAGGATAATGATCTTTAAAGAGGTGATGCATGAATCTTTTATTCCTTGGCCTTCTCCTTACTGCGGCAAGTGCCGCTACCCAGACCTACCGAGGTGAGGCAACGTTAGAAGGAGAACTCGTCTACCGGGAACTCCATACCGTCACCTTCGATGGGGAAAAGCCTCTTCGGTCTGAAACCGTCTATACTGACGCCAAGGGAGCTGAAGTCGGACGCCTGGTTAATGACTACGGGCCATCGCTGGCGCTCCCCGCCCATGAGATGGAAGACAAGCGTGCCAAGAATGTCCACGGAGTGCGTTACCGGGAACAAAAACCCCAGATGTTTAACCGGGAGGGGGAGAAAGAAGAGAAGACAACCCTCGAACCAGGAGAATACAAGGGCAGGCTTTTGGTCGGAGGCCAGGGACTTCACTACTACCTTGTCGTGAATCTTGAGGAGGTCATCAAGAAGGGCAAGCTTCCCCTTAAGTTCGTTATTCCGGGGCGACAGGACGTTTACGACTTTTATCTCCGAGTTGTCGGGGCAACGCCGGAGCGAGTTAACATTGAGATTGAGATCGACAACTGGATCCTAAAGCTCTTTGCTCCTAAACTTGAACTCATTTATGACCGGAAACTGCGCCGGCTACTGAGCTACCGAGGTCTGTCTAACCTTCTCGATTCCCGCAAAAAGATGATGAGCGTCGAGATTAAATATAGTTATGATTAATTTTCTTTCATGCACATTGGTTTATAGGGGGCGTGGGGAGTAGAATGCCTCTATGTTACAAGACTTACTTAAATCTATTCGACCTAAGCTGCCGATCCAGAACCCACTGCATGCTTTCGTCCACAATAATATTCTTCAGACCTTCGAGCATCTGGATTTCCACGAGGCGGTGGCCCAGGCGGGCAAGCTCTACCGTGGCCGACCCTACTGGGAGACCTACCGCTACACTCAACTCTACGCCGACGAGAAGATGACTGACGCTGACATTTTCCGCGCGGTCGATCACTACTTGGGTCGCTACGCTCCCGTGCCGTCGCTCTCAGTCCTGGGTCTTACCCCCAAGGAATACTTTTACCGGCTGATGTTCTCAGAGCTTTCTTTTAACGACGATGAGGTTCAGCCGAAGATCACCGATCAATCGCTTTGGGAGCACTGCCAGGAAAAAGTTCAGGGCGAGGCCCTCGTGCTCTCCCGCTCCAGAACCTTTCTGCGAGGAAAAGAGTATTGGGAAAAATACTACAATGAGAGCTACTCAACGGCCCTCCAACCACTTGCTATCAGATTAATCTCAAGTTACCTCGATCAGGGCCAGAGTTTCTGGGCAAATCCCTTCCGAGGCCAGGGCTTTTGGAGCTTTTTCCTCTACGACCTTGAGGTTCAGACTCCCTATGCTAATGGCTGGCTTCAGACACTCACCCAGAAAGGGCAGACCTACCGTGGGCAAACCCCAGAACAGGTGATCGAAGCCGAGCTTCGCCTTACGGGCCTCCCGGAGTCCCAATGGGAGGACTATCTCTTAGAGATTCTCTTCGATTTGAAGGGTTGGTCCGGCATGGTTAATAAGCTTGAGACCGAGCCGTGGCAGGCCCCGGTTAAGGCACCGGAAATCAGACTTGTTGATTACCTCGCGGCCCTCGTGATGATGGACCGGGCGATGGATGAATTTCATGCTCAGGCACACTCTCTTGATCTGTCACTTCTCTATGGACGCCGTGAGCCTCTTGAGCTTCGGAGCTACCAGCTCGCCCTTGCTCTTTATCAGGTGACTCTTACTTTTAAGCTCCCGTCCCGCTGGATGAGAGACCTTTCTTCACGCCAACTCATCTCCATCATTGACGAGGTTGACGGCTCCGAGCACCGGGACCGTGCACGGCTTTGGCACGAGGCCTATGAACACCACTTCCACCGCGAAGCGCTCGAGGCCCTGAAAGGACACCAAGTTGGTCAGCTCACCTTCGCTCATCGCCCTTATGCTCAAATCATGTTTTGTATCGATGATCGAGAGGAGTCTCTCCGGCGGCACACAGAAGAGGTCGACGGGGAAGTTGAGACCTTTGGTGTGGTCGGTTTCTTCGGCATCGACATGAACTTTGTGA
The DNA here is from genome assembly GCA_027487685.1 of Pseudomonadota bacterium. Classification (GTDB taxonomy): domain Bacteria; phylum Bdellovibrionota; class Bacteriovoracia; order Bacteriovoracales; family Bacteriovoracaceae; genus Peredibacter. Next base: position 58,815 of record JAIYDC010000110.1, read on the forward strand.
GTGTTAAAAACAAACGGCCTATTGCTCAGTGTCCTCCGGTCATAACGCCGTCCCGGATTATTCACGAGGTTCCAGTCAGCGACGCTAAGGCATTCCAGCGGTGGAACTTACTCCGTGGCACCAGTGACTTAGGCCTCTATTATAATACGCGAACTCTCTTCCGAGGATTTCTTGCGACTCTTACCCTCGGGGTCGCGAGTCTGATCCCGATGACTATCCAGGTCTTCTTCCCTCGGCACAACAGATTCTTGCGGCGCAAGCTTCGCGACTTATTCGGGCGGGAGCCAGAAACCGAGCTTCAGGTTTTAGGCACTGATCCGGGAGTTGGTTATTCGCACGTTGAACAGGCGCAGATCGTTCTGGCGGTGATCCGCATGTGCGGCCCCAGGGAACTCGCTCGGCTTGTGCTGCTCTTGGCACACGGCTCGTCGAGCAATAACAATCCTTTCCGCCAGGCCTACGGTTGTGGTGCTTGCGGCGGGAACGCTGGCATTCCTAATTCCCGCGCCTTTGCTAAAATGGCCAATGATCCCATCGTCCGGGCGGAGGTCGAGAAGCTCGGTTACCGGATCCCGGAGGAGACTTTTTTCGTTGCAGGCTTTCATGATACCTGCACCGATGAGATCCTTTATATGAACCAAAAGGAAGTTCCTGCCACCCACCGTGAGGACTTCGACCGACTTAAACACCACCTCAAAGAAGCGGCACAACGTAACGCTTTTGAGCGTTGCCAGCGTTTCTCCTCCTTTGATCAAACCACTGGTCTTGCCGGTGCGATCGGCCACGTGCGAGAACGGGCCCACGACATTGCCCAGCCTCGTCCAGAATATGGCCACTCCTCCAACGCCCTTGCTATTGTAGGTCGCCGCAGGCTGACTCGAGGGCTCTTTATGAACCGCCGCTCGTTTCTTTTAAGTTATGACTGGACCACGGATCCGGATTCCTCCGTACTCCGGCAGGTCGTTCTCGGGGGTATCCCCGTGGCGGTCAACATCAATATGGATTACTACTTCTCCGCCGTTGATAACGATAACTTTGGCTGTGGCTCGAAGCTCCCGTTAAACATGACCTCGCTCCTGGGAGTCATGACTGGTTCACAGAGCGATCTGCGGATTGGTTTGGCCCGACAAATGGTGGAGATCCATGACCCCATCCGGAACTTGACCGTTATTGAGGCGCCTCTGGCCCGGGTTCAGGCACTCTTCGATGGACACCCGCGGTTAAAAAACCTGCTGTATCATCATTGGATGCGCCTGGCAGTGATTGATCCCGAGTCTCAAAAATGGTGGATGTTCTCTCAATCTGATTTCCAGGAAATCAGCTTTGAAGGGCCAGTCTTGAAGGGGTTCACCTCGTCTCTGGACCTATTGAAGCGTCATGAAGCCTCAGACTTCGCGGAGATCAATCATGGCGAATAGCCTTTTTACTCTGATGATTTTCTCACCACTTCTTTGGATGGGAGTGCTTGCGCTTCTATTTTTCTCCCAGATGAAGCTTGCGGAAGAGCGCCTCTCCAATGCTCTTAAATATTACTCGCTCTATATGGTATTTCTGGCGCTCAGTCTGGCCGTCGTGACCTTCCTCCACCGTCCGTCCTTTCTCTTAGTCGATTTTCCCGACTGGTTTCAAGTCGGAGATTATGAGTTCAAGCTCCGTTTTATTGTCGACCTCCTTGGGGCGACCTATGCGCTCCTTGCTACCGCCCTCATTGGGGTGATCTTTCGCTTTTCCCGTAATTACCTTCACCGGGAGCCGGGCTATTTTCGGTTCGTCTTCCTTCTCTCAACGCTCCTCTTTGGTCTCATTGTTGTTTCTTTTTCCCGCTCCATAGATCTTCTCTTTATCGGTTGGGAACTTGTGGGCACAGCTTCTGTTCTCCTTATCAGCTATTTCTACGACAAGTCTCAGCCAGTCGTTCACGCCACCAGGGCCATCATCTCTTACCGGATTTGTGACATGGGAATCCTCGCTGGGGCCGCCTGGTCCCATCACTACCTGCACACGACGGATTTCGTGATAATTCCCACTCTCCTGGATCACGGGCATGGTGGAGTGGGATTAGTGTTCATCGGTCTTTTCATCACCTGGGCAAGTCTAGCGAAGGCGGGCCAGCTGCCGATGTGTTCCTGGCTTCCTGCTGCAATGGAAGGTCCCACCCCCTCGAGTGCGATCTTTTACGGCGCTCTCTCCGTTCACCTGGGGCCTTTCCTCCTTCTTCGCTTCTACGATTATTTTGCTCACTTTCCCATCCTCCTCGTCCTGGTAGGATTGATCGGTGGTCTCTCGGCCATTTACGCTACCCTGGTTGGTCGGACACGCTCTGATGCCAAGACGATGCTGGCCTATGCCACGATCTCTCAGGTGGGGCTCATTTATATTGAAATCGCTCTCGGGTTTACGGGCCTTGCTCTGTTTCATATGGTCACTCACGCCAGCCTTCGAACCTATCAGTTCCTGCGGTCCAGTTCCCTGATTCAGGATTTCTATGAAAATCCGGTGGTCGAACACAATAAGACTATTCAGCGTAAACTATTCTTTGAGCGGCTCTTCTCGGTGTCTGTACGGCAAAGGGTTTACGTTCATGCCCTCCACGGTTTTCACCTCGACTATTTTACAGGTCGAATCATTGCAGGTTTTCTCTTCCCTATGCGGGTCTACTTGAAATGGGAGGCCCGCTGGATGGAGTTTGACACTCGTCTCCTGAAGTTCCTCCTGAGGAAGAAATAATGAAGTTATCGGCCCCCTTAATGGAAATTGTTCCGCTCGTCTCGACCTTTGGACCGGCCATCATCTCCTCCTTTTATCAAGTTGGAAAGCGTTGGCAGGAGTCTGTGCTTGGTCTCCTTGGGGTTTTGTTCCTATTTTTTGCCCTCATCTTTTTTACCAATGATTTTTATGCTAGTTCCCACTCCCATTCTCTCTTTGACGTCCGCTACAACAAGATTAGTGTCTTCATCGGGCTTCTTTACTGCGGATCCCTTTTCACAGGCCTCTACCCCGTCAGAAGGACGATCAATCTCTCTCCCGAGTTCCTCTTCTATGTGGCAGGTGGTCTCGGTATCATTCTCGCCAACAACCTTCCGACTTTTTTACTCTTTTGGACATTTCAGCGGGCCATTCCGATGCGTGCCTTCCTGAAGGAGGGGACCGGCGGAACCTACATTTTCCAACACCTCATGACCTTTATCTGCTTTCTCATTCTCATGGGGTTTGCGTGGAACGAGGGGCTTCTGTTAGTGCCGATGACACAGATGCCGGCATCGTTTTTCACCTGGCCGGTGTTGCTTCTCACATTTGTGATCGTGTATGAGGCCCATGGGATCTTTCCTTTCCACTCCTGGGTTCACGATGTTGTGGGTCGCCTTCCCTGGTATGAGTTCTCGGCCATTTTCCTCACCCGGGCCGGAATTCTTCTCTTCGTTCAGCTCTTGCTGCCTACGCTCAAATTTGATCCCGATGTTTTTCAGATCCTGCTTCTTTCACTCTCGATCTTCTCCTCGTTGTACTGGTCGCTCAGGGGTATCCTTGAAGAGAATTTCGCAAAAAAGACCACCTACTTATACATTGCCCAGGCCTCACTCCTTTTGACTGGAATGCAAGCGAATCTGACGGCCGCCAAGGGGTCCTATTTGCACATGATGGTGATCTCCATCGCCGGGACGTCTTTGTTTTCGATCCTGGGCTACGTGAACCACACCTTCAGCCTGAAGCGGCGCTCTCAGTTTTATGGCATGGCCACCTATTACCCGAAGCTCGCCACACTCTTTTGCCTTTTCGGCTTCTGTGTCATTGGTGTTCCTCTCGGTGCCTCACACATTGTCGAGGATGTCGTGATCACAGGTCTTCTTGAGTACTGGCCCTACCTGGGTCTGGGCCATATCTTTGCTACCGCACTTAATGGGATCCTTTTTTTCCTGATTTTTACGAAAATTTTTCTGGGACCTTCACCCTACCAGAACGCCCCTGGCGACCACGACATGTCACAAGGACAAATGCTCCCTTATCTTCTGGGCTTTCTTCTGCTCTTAATGATTGGTCTGATGCCCTCGCTGTTCCTAGAGCATATCACCTGGTAGAGGCCTAGCTTTTTGGGAGATGGGATTTTAAGAGAAAAGGCTTCGCCGTTGCAGGATCGTCAGGCCAGTAGTGCCGAGGATAATCCCGGCCATACTCCCGCTTCATTTCAGGGTAGGTCTTGGCCCAGAAGTTTTTCAGGTCTTTGGTGACTTGAATTGGTCGCCTATGGGGGCCTAAGAGTTTTAGCTGAAGCGGGACTGCACCTTTTAAGATCCGTGGTGATTCGGTGATACCGTAGAAATCCTGGATCGGTGCTTCGAGGAACGGGTCATGATTTGCTGGATAATGGACGATAAGCTCTCTCCTGCCTCCAAGATTGAGACTTAAAGGAAGGTGACGGGCCAGATCTGTCACTTCAAGTTCTTTCTCGGCCCTCCGTTCGAGAAACTCCGTAAATGCGTCGAAGCTCAGACCGGCTTCGTTAAAGTAGTCTGCCAGAGAAATCCGCTCCAGGAGTTCATCTAAAGAGAGGCCTTTATGGCGGGCCCAAAAGGCGAGACGGCCGTAGGTCTGGGTCTCCTTCCACTTTGAGATAAGAGTCTGGGAGCGAGTCATGGAGAGCTCCAGGAGCTTATCCCTCGATGTTGCGGATAATGAATCCCATGTGACTTTCACCGGCGCCTCATCGACAACGATACTGCCAAGCTTGGTCTTGCGGACAATACTAATCCGGTCTCCAACCACGAACTCATCCTCTTCACGGAAGGGAAATGGCTCAAGCTCCCACGGCCAGTCCTCAGATATCTCCAGGACTTTCATGGCCTCTTGCCTTTGGGTCACGTCAAAGACGATGTAGAGTCCATCGATCATGTCATGCAGATGGGGATTGGCCTTAAGGACCTTGCCCGAAAAGTGAATGAAGTCCCTGGGCCCTCTGCGGTAGCGAGCGAGTTGGTCCACAAAGCCAGTCAGGAGGCATTGCTCCCAATGTCCTGTTTTGGCACTGCCTGGGAGTTTTTGATAGGACCCAAGTCGTCGCCGAAGGGCACCGGTGCGATCCCCTTCGATTTCCTCGGCGATGTAGCGCACCAGGGCCTCTTTATCCTTGGGGACGAGTCCCTCGCCGGCCACGAGGATTCGTGCCAGTCGCGCTCCCACAGGGTACGCCAACATCTTCTGGCCAGTTTGAGTCAGTTGATCATCCCGCAGGGCGCCGAGTTGATGCAGAAGTTGCCGGGCTTTTTCCCACTTGGCCGCAGGCGGGTGATGAAACCACCGCAGCGGCAGTCCCGTCGCCGAAACCAGGAGATAAGTGTCGGTGAGATCGGCCCGTTCAAGCTCCGGAATCGTGTGGGCCGGCCGATCGTTAAAATCCTGCTCGCTATAGAGGCGCAGGCATTTGCCCGGGCCTGTCCGGCCGGCCCGGCCAGCGCGCTGAATGGCCGAGGCCTGGGTACAGGGGACGTCCTGGATGAGTCGCAAACCATTCCATGGTGAGACCCGGGCCTCCCGTTGAATGCCGGCGTCAATGACTGTCGTTATGCCTGGGATGGTGACCGAGCTCTCAGCGATGTTCGTCGAAAGAATGACACGCCTTCGTTTGCCCGGGATCAGAGCTTGAGTCTGCTCCTCGCGCTCAAGGTCAGCATGGAGCAAGAAGACATCATACTCACCTCTGAGGGATTCACTAGTTCGGAGCATCTCGCGCATGCCGGGGAGAAAAACCAGCGTATCCCCACTGCTTTCGTCGATGGCGCGGCGGACCTTCGCTTCCAGAGAGCGGTTGAGTTCTGATGGCACATTCGGAAGGTAGGAAACCGTTACTGGGTAGTGAGAGGCGATGATCTCGATGGCCCTTGCCTCTGGGAAAAAGCTCACAAGTTCTAGGTCAAGGGTAGCAGACATGATGACGAGCTTCAGCGGTCGGCGTTCCTGGAGTCCGCGGAGCAGGGCCAAAGAGAGGTCAGTGTCCAGGTGGCGTTCGTGAAATTCATCCAGGATAACGATGTCCACACCATCGAGGTTCGGGTCGTTAAGGAAGCGCTTTAAAAACGTCCCCTCAGTGTAGAACGTGAGCCGGGTGTCCCGGGAGACATGCTTATCGAAGCGGAAGTGGTAACCCACTTCTTTACCGAGACTGAGTTCTTCTTCCTCGGCGATCCGCTGCGCTGCGAGTTTGGCCGCCAGCCGTCGAGGTTCCAGGACGACAACGTTACTCCCAAGACCCTCCACCAGGGCCCAGGGGAGCCGGGTGGTCTTTCCCGATCCGGGAGACGCCTTGATCATGACTGTTGAAGAGGTACAGATGGCGTCTATGATATCCTGAATATGCGCATCGATCGGAAGGACGATCTTCTGAAATTGCTTCATGCGGCACCAAATTGTTGATTGAATCTTTCGCATCTTACCTTGATAATAAGTGAATTCATAGGAGAACCCATGTCAGACTGCCCTTGCCGATCCCTCGACCAAACCAAACTCAGCTACGATGCCTGTTGCCGGCCATTCATCGAAGGGAAAAAAACTGCGCCTACTGCCGAGGCACTGATGCGTGCCCGCTACACTGCCTACGTTGTCCGGAATATCTCTTACATCGACTCAACCCAAGTGAAGGTTGACGGCGAGGAATTTAACAAGGAAGAGGCACTCAAGTGGGCCGAAAGTTCCGACTGGTTGGGGCTAGAGATCAAGAAGACTGTGAAAGGAGGGGCCGCCGACCCCACTGGCACGGTTGAGTTCATCGCTCACTACAAGGATAAGGCGAGTGGCACAGAACTGCGTCACCACGAAACCTCTCTGTTTTCTCGTGCCAGCGGCGAATGGAAATTCAAAGAAGGTCAGATCCATGGGGCCCAGCCGGTGCGTAGACTTGAACCTAAGCTCGGTCGAAACGATCCTTGCTCGTGTGGCTCTGGTAAAAAATATAAAAAGTGCTGCGGGGCTTAGTGAAGCGCCATCTTCTCGACCGGCTTCTGGAGCAGGCACGGGATGAACTCTCGGGTCTCGAGGCCTCTGCCAAGGCCAACCGGGACTTCGCCACGGATCAGGAATTTAAGGCCGAGAGTAAATATGACACACGGGCGCTGGAGGCTTCATACCTTGCGAGTGCTGAGGCCAAGCGGGTTGAGGAGCTCAAACTCGAGATCCAGATTTTGGAAGAGGTTGATCTTGAAGCTTCGGGGCGGCTGGGCGAAATTAGTATCGGTGCCCTGGTGGACCTGCGCTACCACGATCAGGTTAGGAAGTACTTTCTCATCCCCACCGCAGGAGGCTCACTCCTGAAAGTGGATGCCGAAGCGGTGCTGGTGGTTTCGGTTTTCTCTCCTATTGGAGATGCTCTTCTGGGTCTTAAAGCAGGGGAGGAGTTTGAGGTTGAGACCCCTAAGGAAACCCGACAGTATCAAGTTATAGCTTTTAACTGACACTAATTCTGGTCATGGAAGATGTGCAAAGCTGACCTAGGGCCTGCTAAAGTATCAGATTCTTATTGTCAGGAAATAATCTTCAAGTGCTAGGCCATACTCTCCGATAATTCGGAAGAGGTGAACCTGCATGAAAAAAATGATCTCCGCTCTTCTATTGAGTTTTGCCACGGCCGCTTTTGCGGAAGTTTCCCCACAGCAGGTTGAGAGTATGCTCCAGCAAATGGTCCGTGAGAACGTGATCTCTGCTCCTGAGGCCGAGAAGGCGAGGCTTCGCATGAAAAGCCTCTCTACAGAGCAATGGAAAGATATAAATAAGAAAGCAGCGGATGTTGCAGCTAGGTCCCCTGCCTCACTAACGCCATCAGAGAATAAGATTGAGGAGGTCCACTCGGTGGACCTGGATGGTAAGCAGTTTAAGGAGATTCAAAACGAAATGAGAAAGATTGTGCCGGAATTCCGGGACCAAAACTAGCCATCACCGTTCCAGTTTAGAATGGCTCACCTACGTAGGCCCAGAGCTTCCTCTTAACGAATCTCGGAACAAAAAATTGCAGACCTCGAGCGATCCCCCGCAGTCGTGCAAAGGCCTTCATGTCCCACGGGAAGTGAGAGAGCAGGATGCGCGAATCGAGCACCGAGAAAAAATAATCCAGAATAATCGCCAAAACAACGACATCATCCATGAGACCAAAGAACGGGATCCAGTCCGGAATTAGGTCAAAGGGTGACACGAGCAGGGCCACCAGTGCGATGAGCACTTTCTTGTCCCGTGCAGGGATGC
>JAIYDC010000104.1 GCA_027487685.1 Pseudomonadota bacterium
ATTCACGTCAACCTGTAGCATGGTCTATCTCCTTGAAAATTAGTTGTAGCAAACCAATTCTATGGAGAGGGCCGTGCTTAGGCCAAATCAGAATTTACACAAGATTTCTTACACCACCTACTAGAGTTTCAAGCATTGAAACATTTACGATTCAAGATAATGTGCTTTGGATTAAAACCACTGATCAAGAATTTTACACGATTACCAATGACGTTGTTAAAGATGCCGGTTTTACTATTAAAGAATTAATGGATCTATTAAAAGAATATAGCTCATCTGAAGTTTTAATGCTTTATTTCAATGCAGACAAACGATCTGAAACACATCTCTCCATCAACAAAATTGGCCCACTGGTCATGGTTCAAACAAAATTTTAGGGCACCCAAGATTAATCTGTGCAACCACAAAGCCCTTGCTTAATCGGCGGGGGCTATTATCACGCTCGCTTCACCCACTGTCCCATGAATTCCATTAGACTCAAATCCTGATCCCGATGATTCACAGCGCTTTTCATTCGAAATAGCGCGGTGATCATTGCGCCCAAATTATGGGGGACTGTTTAGGCGATGCCACTGACCTAGCATTCACCTTAGGCACCCTAAATACATAATTGTAATTTTCTGTTTTATAGACCTCGAAGAGATCTTGTTACCAGTGATACGGGACAGATTGAATGTGCGTGAGAGATAGGGGCACATGGGAAGGTGCCGTACGTTTAAGTAAGTTGAAATCTTGTGATGAGCCAACAAAGATGAGCTTCTGGTCGGTGTCCATTGCCTGGTAGATTTTGCCTGAGCTATTTTAATGGTTGCTGGGAATAGGTCTTGATCAGGCAAACTTCCGTCGTTTTTTTGTGAGCGCTGAATTTTACTCAGCACGGGGTCGTTTGAAATTAGCTTGCATTTCATGAGAGCGGTTTTTTTTCTACTTTAGGAAATACATCCCAATAAACCAAGGCCACAGATCATCAAAATGAAGGACTTCAGAATTTTCATCGTTCCCGTAAGAAGAAATAACATGCCTGAATAGGTATATCTGAAGAAATCTGGATAGAAGATTGATGTAAAACGGGATGTAAGCTATTGAAAAAGCATACAAATATCACGCACGATAAGAAACATTATCGTGCATTGCGTCAGCCAGAGGGTTCCACCTGACTCGATTCAATCAATTGTTTTTCACTGACTGTTCGGTCACTTAGCTTCTCCGGAAATCGCCCCATTCGCACTATCTTTAAAGGCTCTCAAAATAACTGCCTTTAAACTCAATCACTGTTCAGGAAATTAGGGACTAATAATACAAGTTTTGACTTTATTCTTATCAAAAATGTCGAATTGAACAACTCTTCCATCACTGTCTATATATGCTTTCACTTCTTTCCCGGTATCTTTCTTATCAACGGTACCATGATCACCATGGGCAATAGCTACATACATATCTTCCGTGGCCCTCCTTGCCCAAATCCAATTAAAATTATTCCCTCTTAACCATGTTTCCCCATTACCTGAAGCTTCAATAAAACAAGCCGTCCCAGTAGTTTTGTATTGGCCGCGAAATTTCTGACCACGAATGATACTTGCATTCGCTGATACGCTAGCTATTGCTAGAACTAGGATTAGTAGATTTCTCATCATTTATCCTTTGCTTTAAACATTGGTCTTGACGTAATGAAGTGCAATTAACAGTAGTGTTTGGTTAATGCAAGAGAGACCACTTAACTGAGAATTTCTTTCAAATGTTCTAATTCCATCAGATGCGTACAACATGCAGGAAAATCGTAGACCTGGCTTGCCCACACCAATACGCTTGGATGATGGAAGAGCTGCATGTGAAAAAAAATCGAACATCTAAATTGCTTGTCTGGACGTAGCAAACGCTGGTACAGAAGATTTTTCCTAGGAGCATTATGTTGAAGTTATTTTTTGTCATCTTTTCAGTGTCAGTCATCTTCCAGTCGGCTTTTGCTAGGAATTATGAAATCGTTTTTTCTTCTTTTTCAGAACGAAGTGTCTCTGCTTGCTCATCACTAAAAACTGTGCGCACTATTCAAGCGAGAGAAAAAGAGCCCAATTTGTCGGCCCAGGATAGAAAAAATTTAGAAGTAGCTAGAGAGATGATGCGCGAAGTTGATGTCAATTTGGAACTTAGAAGAACTGCGGCTACCGTCGCGATATCAGTTAACCTTCCGGCCATACTCAGTTTAAATATGGACAAATTTTTTGTGGAAGGTGTGGATGGCAGCCAGATTGGAACCTTCGCTTCAGATCTGTTGGAACAAGCTGATGTAGAAAATCGAGTCGTTCTTACAGGAAATGGACGAACGACTTATAGAATTGAGCTGACCGCAGCTGCGTTTTGCGAGCGGTTTATTAGAGATGGCGCAATTCAGTCCGTTCAAAATGTATTGGACGATCTTATCTACTAAGACTTGCTTCTGTAGAGCGAATTGTTTCAAATCGATCTGACTGCTACAAATATTTAGCTGATTTATCCAAACCGGCCTTTGGAGCTCATGTGAGTAGCGTATTTTCTGAAGAATCCTGTGAACAAGCCGAGTTCTTTTAGGATTAGTGACTTGTCTTTTTTAGAATCTGAGAAATAGTACAACTTATTGGCCCCAAGGCATTGGTTTTGAAATCTAAAGCAATTAAAGGGTGTTGGCACTACCTTCGATAAGCGATTTTCGCAATAAGTTGAAACAGGGTAATGACCGGCAGATAGAAACTAATTCCAAGTAGAAAGTGTATTGGACCGAAGTTACAGCTTTGCGAATTTCCATATACACCGACGCAAGCACTTGAAGATAAAAGAATGAGTCCAATTCCTGTCGCTATGGATAGAGCAATCGCAGTGATAGTGTAAACGGCGACGATAATCAGTTTAACAAATAAAACTAATTTCACTGAAGAAAGAGTTTTTCGGTTCCGTCGAGCCAGCAGTATGCCCGCAACAACATTAGGAAAAACAACTGTCAGTAGCAGGAGAAAGAGGAACATCCCCAAATGATATGCTTCGATCTTCGCTGCTGTCATTAACCAAATGTTATAATTCTATCAGCTTTTAATTCAGATTCACCCTTGCAGCGAATTCATCCTGAGAAATTTTACCTTCCATAATCGCTAATTTAACTACGCCTAGGGCCCTCTCATAGTGACCTTTCTCATCTGCTGGCACCAGGGTCAGGTCGATGTGTTTCATGTGGTGAGTTCCGTTCTCTTTGACTGTTCGTTTTAGCATCTCGATGGCCTGAATTAGATCCATAGGAACTCCAGTAAAAAAAGCACCCGTCTATAAGGACGGGTGCTTTAGGTGGATAAGAATCGTCAACGTGTGCCTAAGCGGCTTTCGTCGGCGCGACCGCCACAGCTTCGTCGATGAGCTGTGAAACCTCGTCGTCAGAGAGACCATCGTAATGAGCTGCCTTGCAAATGACCCTGAGCTTTGAGTTAAGCTTACCTAGGTCGAGCCGTGTTTTATGATCGGTCTCAGATTCAAGGACTGCCTCATGGATCAGATCCCGGTATTGGCAGACTAATGCATCCTTAAAGTTCTCCATATTTCTTACGCTCAAAACAGGCCTCCATTGTTACACCAAGCAAAGTGAGTTTTCGTAACTTTGTTGATCTTAAACCCAATCGGATTTCTGAGCGAAAAGTTTTTGTCTGGAATATGATTCTGAGGGCTTGCCCTCATTTTGAGATGAGTCTCTTCCCATCAGTAAGGCCCCTTTAATTAAAAATGACAAAAAATCGAGGCATGTTAGGATAGATAACATCATGAAAAACCTCAATTCCTTTCTCTCCCAAGGCGAAACCTTTCTTCCTGGAAACCGGTCACAGTTGCGCATGGGCCTTATAGCCCTGCTTTTGAATCGTAACGTCTTAATTGAGGATGTGCCGGGCATGGGAAAGACCACTTTGGTGAAGTTTTTTGCCAAGAGTACGGGTCTCGATTTCCGTCGTATCCAGTTCACGAGTGATCTTTTGCCCTCTGACATTCTCGGAGTCTCAATCTTCCAAAAGGAATCTGAGCGATTCGTCTTCCGTCCCGGGCCTATCTTCGGTGAACTCATCCTCGCTGATGAGCTTAACCGCGGAACTCCCAAGACTCAGAGTGCTTTACTGCAGGCGATGGAGGAAAAGCACGTCACTGTCGACGGCATCCGCCACGACCTCCCCGATCGCTTCTGTCTTTTTGCCACCCAGAATCCTCGAGGTCAGTACGGAACCTATCCACTACCTGAATCTCAGCTTGACCGGTTCCTGTTTAAATTCTCGATGGGGACTCTTACCAAAATAGAAGAGGTTGAACTCCTGGGCTCCGGGTCTCGTCTCGATAAGCTGGATGAAGTGAAGCCTTTCTTTGATGCCGGTGATCTCGCCAGGACAGAGACCGAAATCCGCACTGTCACTGCCTCTCCTTTTCTTCTCGAGTACCTGGCCGAAATCCTTCAGGCCTCCCGAAAAAAAGAGGGAGCCTTTGGTCTTTCTCCACGGGCCGGGCTTGACCTTCTTTTGGCCGCTCGAGCTTGGGCCTACTTCGAGCAGCGCAATTACGTGATCCCTGACGACATCCAGCTCGTATTCCCCTATGTAGCTGGTCACCGTATGTTCTCCGAATTAGCACTCCCGGCTAACCTCGAGAACCTCCGTGCCAAAGAGTTCGTAGAGACCATCCCCTTCGTTAAAGAAAAATGAAGCTCCCACATTGGGTCCAGCGGCAGATGATGCGGAAGGAACGGATCTATATTATGCCTACCCGTATGGGGGGCTATCTCAATGCTCTTCTTTTTTTGATGTTTCTCCTGGCCATCGGTTACAGCAATAACCTGCTCCTGATTTTTACTCTCTTCCTCTTCGGTCTCAACCTTCTTTGGTTGATTCAGACTCACTTCCACCTCCACGCTCTGAAGCTCGCGGGAATTCAATTCGAGGATGGACACGCTGGTGACGACCTCTCAGTTAGAATCAACTGGAAGAAGTCCCCCGAAGGGCCACACCACTGGGAGCTTTCATTACACACTCCCTTGCCGGAGACGATAAAATTACGGCCACTCGCTCATAGCGCGACACAGAGTGATGGGCATTTAACTTTTCCCAAGCGTGGCCTTTGGAAGTTCAATCGGCTGTGCATCCGCTCAGAGAAGCCCTTTGGTCTCTACCGCGCGTGGATCTATCTTCGGATCGATGTGGAGGCCTACGCTTACCCTCGCCGCCTACGGGATGTTCCACCGATCGAAAAAGAAGTTACGTTTTTGGAGGGTGATCAGGCCGGGTCTAGGACTGGCCCTCACGACGTCAGAAATCTCGCTCCCTACCAGGGGGAGGAGGCCCGTCGGATTAGCTGGAAGCATTATGCCCGTTCAGGAGAATTGGTGGTCAAAGAGGGCGAAGAACTCCAGCGGGGACTCGTGCGTTTTCGAATCCGTGAGCGCGAGGTTGATTTGGAGCACCTCCTCGCTCGCATCGCCACTCAGATGGTTTATTGCGCACGAGGAGAGATCGCCTTTGGACTCGAAACTCCTGCCCGGCGCCTTGGCCCAGCAATAAGTGCCAAGCACCTCGCTGAGTGCCTGCGGGAGCTCGCCGTATGCTAAAAAAAGACTGGCGGGAAGTTGTCATACTTTTGGTTTTCTGTTTCCTCCTGCGGGAAATCTTGACCCTTCCTACCCTCCTCTTCGCCGCCCTCGGAGCAACCCTCGTAATTGCAGGGATTCCCACCCATCGGTATCTGCGCAACGTTATTGCCCTTGGTGTATTCGGTTCCTATTGGCTAAAGTATGGGAAGATTATTGACCCGGAGGTCGGGCTCAACTTCCTCACGAGTGTGATCGTTTTAAAGATCCTGGAAAAAGAAACTGTCCGTGACCGATATATGATTTTTTTTGGTCTCCTGTTGATCATCTCCGCGGGCTCGCTGTTTGAGCGAAGTCTTGGTTATGTCTTTTTCTTTGCCATCAGTTTCCTGGTTCTTATCCGGGGCTTCTATAGCTTTCTCGGGCAGCGCTGGAAGCTTAAGGACCTGGGCGTTGCTTTGATCTGGGTCCTCCCCTTCACTTTTTTCCTGTTCTTTCTCGTCCCACGGCTTTTAAGTCCCATTCCTTTTCAACAGAATACCAGTACTCCCGGAGAGATCGGCTACACTCCGGATGTGAATATTTCTCAGATTGAATCTCTTGAGGCCAACAAAGCCCCGGTTTTTCAAGTCGTCACCTCCCGTCCTCTGTTTCAGAGTGAGCTTTATTGGCGCGGGAACACGCTGTCCTATACCGACGGATGGAACTGGAAGGAGATGGTTCAAGATAAGGAAGGAGCAACACCGGTCCTTGGGGCCGCTCGTGGGCCCGCAGAAGTGGAGCAGTCCTTTAGGGTTTTCACTCGCGCTGAATACTTCTTCACTCTCGATGTTCCGCGGATCGTTGTTAATGGCAAGGAGTTCTTAAGCCTAAGCGGCAAACTCAAGACACTTCCTCAGCGGCGTTGGGAGACCGTTCAACGTTACAAGGTGTTCTCCCTTCCCGGTAACATGGTCACTGAGGAGACGGTGGGGCAGAACTACCTTCGAGTACCGCTGTCGCGTAAAGATAAAGCGGAGGTTCTGAGGCTCTTTCCGGGGAATACGGCAGAGGAACTTACCGCTTCTCTTCGGAAGCACTTCGTCCAGGAAAAGTTTGTTTACTCACTTGCTCCGGGAAAGAGCGAGAGCCTTCGTGCTTTCCTGGACCGGAAGGTAGGCCTGTGCTCTCACTATGCCTCTCTGACCGCCATCGTTTTGCGCCTTAAAGGAATTCCGACTCGGCTGGTTTCCGGGTTCATGGGAGGAAACTATAACAAATTTGCAAATTTTTACCTGATTTCCCAGAACGATGCCCACGTTTGGGTTGAGGCCTCGATTCAAGGCAAGTGGGTGCGACTCGATCCAACGGGTTGGATTGCTCCGGAGCGCGTCCGCCTTGGGGGAGAGGCGTTTATGGAAAGCGTCCAGAGAGGTGCCTTCAAGAGGAATACCTGGCTTCGAATACCGTCCTTTGTCAACGAAATGAAGCTCTGGTTCGATCAGTGGGATTTCCTCTTTTACCAGTGGCTTGAGGAAATGGATTACAACGCTCAACAGTCCTGGCTTGAGCGCTTCAAAATCCGTCGGCAGTGGCTCTTTTCTCTCATCCCTTTGATCATGGTGAGCTTTATGTTGGGCTATACCTTTTTTCTTTCCCGACAGAAACGCGCAGAAGAGCGCTCTCCCCAACGAGATTTGTGGAGACTATTCTTTAAGAAGGCCCGCAAGCGTGGATTAAGCCTTTCCTCGGTCAGTCTCGGAATCAGTCGGGACATTCTTTCTGCTCAGGTGGACACTGATCTGTTGCACGTGTGGGACGAACTCGTTGCCCTTAGTTTTGGGGCAGAGGCCAGATGCTCACTTCGGGATCTTGAACGGCGTATTAGGCGGCTTTAATCAATGATTTTGAAGTCAGCGTTAACGACTTTGGCAGCACCGCTATCTTGCCGTTGTGGGTTGGGCCCCCTTGAACGACCTTCGCTGACCTGCCGTTCCTGAATAGCTTTCATGACACGGTACATCTGGATGAAACGGCGGATAAAATAAAAGACTAGGAAAACGAAAATGAGTTTCAGGATTTTCATCCCGAAACCTTAACCACCCTCACTGAAATTGGCAAGTCAGCTAAGTTTCGGGGCCTTCAGCACTTCCACGAAGTGATTTGTTTCCGGTGCCTTCCGCACTAGTTTCTGGTGCTGAGTTTGTTTCAGTTTCCGTGCTTTGAAGCGCCGAAAGTCGCTCATTGAGCTTGGCTTCGTTGAGCTTTTTAAATTCCTCTGTCTCGGCCACAACCTTTGCGTCGTGCTGACGGAAGAAAACAGAGTTAACGAAACGGCGGAGTTCCTGCTTATCTTCTTCTCCCAGAGCATGAATAACCCCCAGGTACTCCGGAATCTTACCAGACGCCTTGAGCGGAAGGACGTGGAGCGAAAAACCTACCGGGGTCTGAAGCCTGAGGATTGTTCCAGGAGCAAGGGGAGTTTCAGTCGCAAAAATCACGTCGCATTCGGATATCTTCCGGATTGTGATAGGGAACACAATCTGCGCCAGCGAAACGGAATTACTCTTTCCAAGAAAAAGTATCTCTGGAGCCTCCTCTTTCGGCAGCGCTTGAAGAAGCTTTTTCTCGAAGGCATCGGCCATCCGCAAAAGGAGTTGGACCGAAATCTCATTCTCAATCGCCATGACCTTATCATACTGGAGCTCGGCCTGGAGCTCCTTAGAGGGAGTGGTACAGTTAAACACCACAATAAACGGAGGTGAGGACAATGGCCCAGTCTTTATGACCTCAATCAGGCCTACGAGCTCTTTGCGGCGGTTCTTACCCTCGGGAGTCTCGTTGGAATCCAGGGCGAAGGCGATGACATCTGGGCGGTGTCGACGCAGTTCTGCGTCTATAGAACGGAAAAATGGCAGGCAACGGATGGTATAAGGAAATCGATCCGAGCGCTGTTGATCGCGATAGAAGCTGTGGGAGCGGTCGACCACGAGGACTTTGGCCCGCTTCTCCTTCGAGTTACTCGCTCGGTCCAGAAGCCAGGTTCGAAGTTCAGTCCGTCGCCGGTCGATCTCCTGCAAGCGCTCAATACTTTTCTCTTCAGCATCACCATCGGACATGCCCTCTGGTGGAATGAACTCGTCGACGAATAGAAATTCTGCATCGACGGCATAGTTGAACTGATAAAAGATATTGCTCTGTGAGACTGATTTCACAAAAACATGTTGGGAGGGAATGAGTTCCCTGAGCGCCGGAGCGAGGAGAAGTCTCACTCTCGAGGCTTTCTCAAGACGCTGATCTGTCTCGAAGTGGACCCCATCCGAATGGAAGTAGCCGATTTTGACGGGAAGTCCTGCCTCGAATTCGTCATTAAGCGTGGCGGTCGCAAAGTCGTGGCCTTTTTTATCTGGCTTTTCGGAAGCTAGGATCCTTGAGACCCCATACACGACATCAAAAGTTTCCGAGCTCTTGATGTAGACTAAGTTCACGCCAGTGGCGATGGTCTCGGCCAGGACCTCTGGTGCCGACAGGTAGTCCACCAGTCCCACCGTCACGAGCTTATGCTCCATTGTCGTTCTGACAATGATGCGAGCAAGGTGGAGACAGTCATCCACTGATTTTGACAGGTCCACAAAAACGCAGTCAGGACGTGCCTCGAAGACTTGGATCAGGAGTGACTGGATTTCTCTCTCGTTCTTTCCAAACATCCGGCGGAATTCGATTTCAAGGTCACTCTTTTGAGAAAACTCGCCTTGAAGGGCCTTAAAGTAGGCTTCGTCGTCACCGAGGTAAAAGAACAACATCTTTGACATAAACAAATAATAGCACGGTTAGGAGCTAGATCAATTTTTCAAGGACTTAAGTTCTTTTAAATAACCAACATAGGCCTGGGATGCCTTGTCTCTGTGGATCCCGAAGTGGTGAATCTGCTGCTCCAAGTAGGCAGCTCCGGTCCCCCCTTCCCAGATTTTCTGTCCATAAGGATGAACTTGAGGGCCAGAACCCGGGCCTAAGACTAGGATCGGGTAAAACTGTCCGTCCTCGAAAATGACCTCTTCGTGCAGAAGGGTCACCTTCAAAGTCACAAGCAGGTTTCGTAGCTCGAGGAGCTTCCTATGGGGAGAAATGACAAAGTGGGAACTTACCTCGAGCTGTGGGAGGAGCGCAGATATGATGGATCCAATTTCATCTCCACCCATACCAGCAATAAAGATTTTGTTCTCTCTCGTGTTTATTTTTAGATTCTGTCCTTCGCAATGATGAATAAAAAGACGGTCTTCCGTAATATACGAAGCATTCTTAGCTAACTGAAGAGTCAGCTTTTCGATAACGGCCGAAGATGGATCTACGAAATGGATTGAGTTCACTGGATCATCATAAAAAGATAGCCCAAGTAGGCCGTGATCACAGCCAATATCCCAGATATGCCTAGCTCCCGCGCCAGAGCTCCGTAACCGAGTGAGCCGAGCGGAAAGATGCTCTCCTTCTCGTCTAGAAGAACTCATCGTAGTGCTGGCCAAACTTCCCGTCGAGGTCTTCAGTAAAGTACTTTCTGATAAAGTATTGTCCCATGCGGACAGTCTCAATCAGTCCGTAATTTTCTAGAGATCTCAGGTCGCTTCCAAGCTGATCCGTCGTCGTCCCAAGAAGGACACAGAGCTCGGCGTAGGAATTAAGAGGGCCTATACCGTGGGCCTTGTAAAGGTTGGGGCGGCACCAGATTTGACGGTAAAGGTACATGAGGAGAGTTATTTCATGCCTATTAAGTTTGTACTCATGGAGAACAACGTCAAAAAAAAGGTCCGGAATCTCGCTAGCAGAGGCAACAGCATTAGGACCCAGACTAGATTTTTGAAGTTGATCGGTCTTTTTCTTCCGAAAATTGAATTGAGTTAGGACAGAGCGGATGTCTTCCATAAATCCTCCTAAAAATAGTATGTAGTGAAGTGACAAGAAATACAATAGATCTCATTGACGGGAAGTAATTGCCCCTCCCCTTCCCTCTTTTTCCGACCACTCAGCTCAAGTTTCTTCTAATTTAACCGAACTGTCTTTATCAGGTTTAGTCCAGGAGATTAGATGCTTAGGCCGCTGACCATTATTCTACCCCTTTTGCTAGTTTCATGCGGAGGTCTAAGCTATTTTACGCAACCCGAGGAGTCCTCCAGGGACCGTAAGGTGGCATCCCTGGCCCTTGAGCGCCTTATTTCGACGGAGGAAGCGAGCTTCGAAGAAGATATCGACGAGCGTCTCCTCTCCCTTCACCGCTATTATGTCCTGACTCAGAGGAACCTTTTAAAGTTGGAACAAAACCTAGCTTCACTCCAGCGTTCAGTCTCTGCCGATCCCGCCTACCATTCCCTTCTCGCCCTGAGGACCCAGGTCGAGGAGCTCGAGATGGATCTGATTGATGCCTATCAGAGCACACAGGGTAAACAGGGCACTAGTAGGTCCCTAGTCCTCGAGAAAATTCGGTCTTTCTCCCAACGGGGACAAATTGAGGCCCTCTCAGTTCATAATCTTGCAAAAAGACTTGGGTATTCGTTGTCCGTGGCCGAATTCGATGCAGGCGAAGTCGAGATCGATGCGGCGTACCGGCAGCTTGTGAAGGCCCCAGAATTTCAAATCTTTGAAAAGAACATTGATCATCTCTCTCACGTACTGGAAGTCGGACCCAGAAATCGAGCACCCGCCAGCATGTCCCAGAGGGTCCTATGGCCTGCCAAGGTCTGGGCCCTCGCCTTCTCAGTCAGGGGGAAAGAACATTTGCCACAGAAGATCACCGCTTACCTTAAACGATTTGAAATCTCTGCCAGCATTTATCGAAGCTCCGGTGAGTCGCTCCCATTGGCGTTAACCCAGGCCAAAGAAACGGGCCTGTCGGGGATCTCGAACATCGATGCCCTTGACTGGGCCCCACAGACAGCTGATAGAATTATAAAAAGAACGAAGTTGATGCTCCAGAGAGCTCAAAGGGATGCAGGAGTGATTTATTTCCATGAAACCTATGGGCGTAGTAGTACCGCCGCGACGGTGATTATGGAAGAGCTCTCCCGAAGCGCTGGACGAATCTGTGCTCTAGAAAAAATTGTTAACGACATTAACCAGGGTCAAATAAAAATATGCTCAAAAGACTAGTCATCCTCCTGGGCCTCGCCTCGTGTGCCTCTCTTCCTCCCCCAGTCCCCTCACGGCCAGCGAGCACAGGGGTGGAGGTCACTCCTGCCGTTGCCAAGGAGTTCTCCCGAGGAGAAATTATTCTGGCGACCGAACTTCTAACCCGAATCTTTGATCAGCAAATGGCCCCACTCGCCTGCGTGGCCGATACGGATGAGGCGCAGCTTCTTCTGAGAACCCTTCGTCCTCGGATGGAGGTCGTGATTGACGACATGGAAGCTTTGCTCGACGACACTAAGGAAATTGACCAGCTCATTCGGTCTTGTGATCAAAACTGCACCTGTGAATACGTAGACGAACTCCTCCGCGAACACCTCGTGAACCTCTCTAAATCTCAGCGCAAACTCCTTACCGTCAAAAAGTCCGACAAGGAGCTGTCCCGTTGCATGAACTTTGTCCAATCAACGTTTTGCCAAGGTGAACTCTTTAACACCTTAGATAAAGAGAAATCAGACTTTAGCTTTGAAGAAGCGCCCTAAGCTCCCGGGCGCGTCTGCGTCCGGCCTCTATACCCTCGCCCAAAAGCTTGGGAAGTTGTGCCCGCCACTCGTCGAGCACGGCGATCGTGACTCCGCCCTTTGAAGTCACGGCACTCACCATCTCCTCCAAAGACTCCTTCCCCGCCAGCGATCGCGCGGACCCCTTCAGAACTTGGCGCACCAGTTTCTCCCGCTCCTCACTTGAAAGGGCGGTGAAAGATTCTCCAAGGCGACGGGCAAATTCGTAAAAAAACGCGGGCCCCGAGCCAGTAAGAAGTGTGAGTTCGTCCAGTGCGGCCTCTTCAACCACAAGTGAATGACCCAGCTTACTAAAGAGAGTTTGAAATGAGGAAAGGCGCCCCTTAGACGAGGCGGACGAAATCAAGACGACCCCGTCATTGAACTGCACCGGAAGATTCGGCATAACCCGAATAAGGTCCTTGGCCTGAAGGGTACGGAGCTGATCCGCCTCAGGAAGTGCGGCCAAAATACTCACAAAGAGTGATTCGCGAAATCCATCTCCTAATGTTGCCCTAAGCTCCATGAGCTGTTGGGGTTTACAACCCACTAGGATCCAGTCTGGATTCTTCACGGCCGTGAGGTCGGATACTGCACGCGCTCCAACCTTACCGGCGAGTCTAGAGGCCGAGGTTCCGGACGGAGAATAGATCATCCAATCCGAGAGGTTCTCCGTCTTTCGAAGACCGGTAAGAATCGCATCCACCATTTTTCCTGCACCAAGAACTAACACTCTCATGCGTTAAGCTCCAGGGGTGCTCCATGCCTCATGGTGTTCACTGCCAGGGACCTCATCCACACGAACTGATCAAGCACCTGAACCGGGTCCGCGAGCGAAACGCCGTCGACCTCGGAGAGGATCAGCCGCATAGTTTCCGAAAGAGCACTGCCTTCGAAGATACTCTTGTAAAGGACGTCACGGTATTGAACGAAGTGCCCCGCGTAGATGAAGCTGTAGCTTGAAGAGCGCAGAAGTGTTTCCAAAGAATCCGGTGAAATCAAAGTACAGTCGACATTTGATTTAGAGAATCCTGCTTTCCACGCCAGGTCCAGGATGCCCTTCCAAGTTTGATAGGCCTCTTCGGTCACGCAGGCCACAGAAACTCCTGTTCCAAGTGCCAGCGCACCCAGAAAGTAGTGAATCGACTTCACACTGGGCCTTCCCGATACCGCCACAAACAAGCCGGCATCCTTGATGATGGATTTATCGTTGTAAGAGAGCTGACCCGGGATCACAAAATTCAAATGCCGCCCGGTGAGGTGGGACTCAATATGGGCCATGATCCAATCCACAAACTGCGTGATCTGGGCCTTCTCTTTCTCGTTAACAGTGCCCATGAAGAGCTCATAGCGCTCGAGGAAGGAACGCCCAAAATATTCGAAACGAGAGGCCCGCCCAGAAACGGAGATAAGTGACGCACGAGGCGTCAAAAGCTGGTACCCGGAATCCTTGGCCCAGATCGCCTCAAGCGTCTCTGTGTCCTGCGCTGAAAGGAGATAGTGGAATTCTTTAACGTACTCAGTTCCACCGGCCTTTGGCCCGGTGCCAGACATTTTAAAGCCTCCAAAAGGCTCAATCGCCACCCGTGCACCAGTATTAGGTCGATTCACGTAGAGGTTGCCGGCACGAAGGAACTTCAAGAGGAAATCGATATCATCCTGGGATTGGGAATAGATTCCACCGGTCAATGCATATTCTGTTCCATTGAACAGCTCTACCGCCTCGATCATGGACTCGTACTCAGTGACGTGAAGCACGGGCCCGAAGATCTCGCGTTGGGCCCAAGACTCTTTCTTCCGTGCCTGATGGGGAGTCAGCTCAAAAAGAGCAGGGCCGACACAGAAACCAGGGAGTTTTTCGAAGGAGCGGTCAATGAGAATTTTACCGTGGGTCCGGATGGCCTCATCTTTTGCTTGTTCTACCGCCCGGCGGACACGTTCTTGATCTTCGCGACTGATCAGGGGATTAACCGAGGTCGCGGGATCCAGTGCCTCGCCAACCTTAAGATCCTTGATCGCCTGAACCAGACGGTTCACGAGGGCATCCTTAACTTCACGGTGGACGATGACTCGGGAAGCGGCGGAGCACTTCTGACCTGAGTGCCCAAAGGCAGCATAGAGAATGCCGGAAATAGTTTCATCGAGCTCGCAGTTGTTGGTGACGATGATAGCGTTCTTTCCGCCCATCTCTGTGATGACCTTCTTCTGCATAGGTATTTGGTGGAAATAATGCTCAATGATGCTTTTAGCGCCATGCTTGTAGATCCAAGTCCCCACGGACTTAGATCCGGTGAAAACTACACCAGCAGTCCGCGGGTGTGTGACAATTGGGGCCCCAACAACTTCGCCATCTCCTAAGATGACTGAAAAAATATCTGCCGGAACTCCGGCCTCAACCAAGAGGCGATGAAGTTCAATACCAATGAGGGGTGTTTGTTCCGCAGGCTTTAAAATGACGGCGTTCCCCGCCACCAGCGGTGCAACGGTCATTCCACAGGGAATCGCAAGAGGAAAATTCCACGGAGCGATCACGGCCATGACTCCACGGTTAGTTACCTTCTGAGGACCCAGCTGTATTGCGATTTCCTGTCGGGCATAGAAACTAATAAAGTCGATCGCCTCGTCTACATCGGCCAGGGCCTCGGTCATGGTTTTACCGGCCTCGAAAATAATAAGTGACGCCAGGGCGTTCCGACGAATGAGCATAAGATCTGCTGCTCGGAGCATGACAGAAACACGGTAAAGCGCCATCGACTGCTTCGCCCACCAACTTCCAGCGAGGGCCTTCTCTGCCTCTTCCACAGCGCGGATCGCATCAAGGCTTGTGTGTTCACGAACCGTGCCTACGATAAGCTCAGGCCGGGAGCTGCAGACGATTTTAGTTTCTGGGGAATTTCGGAATTCCTCTTGTCTCTGGGCAAGCTTACCACCAAGTGTTTCGATAGCGGATTCAAGACCACTCAGCTCTTTAGGTACATAAAGCTTAAGGGGCCGAGCAGGAGCAAAGTCACTTCGAATCTGGGTCAGAAAAGAATCGTACTGAAGTGTTCCAGACTTCTTCTTCTGGAGATGAACTTCAACCGGAGAAATGAGGCCCGAGGCTTTTTGGTGGGAGCGCATGATAGAAAGAACTCCGACCTGAGAGGAATTCTCCATGATCCGACGAACAAGGTACGCCATGCCCACTAGGAGATTTCCAATCGGCATGTAATTTCTTGTGGGCCAGCCCATCTTGGCCAGTCCATGAGAGAGCGCCTCGTAGGTCATGTGAAGACACTGGTGCTCGATCACTGG
The DNA here is from genome assembly GCA_027487685.1 of Pseudomonadota bacterium. Lineage (GTDB taxonomy): Bacteria > Bdellovibrionota > Bacteriovoracia > Bacteriovoracales > Bacteriovoracaceae > Peredibacter. The sequence continues at coordinate 15,523 of JAIYDC010000104.1, forward strand.
AGCGGTGGGGAAGCGAAGGGTGCGAACCGCTTCGACGAAAGCGTGGTCCTGAAGATTATGTGACCCAACGGCCAGTTGAATGAAGGGGTGGTGCTTGAGGGCAAGGTAGGCTATCTGTCGGAAGTGAAGGTCGCTCTCTTCTTTATTGAGAAACTGAGGAGGCGTGAACTGATGGGCCTCCCCCTCGATAGTTTCAGCATCCCAATAAGCACCTTTCACCAAACGGATAGGCATCCGCAGATTCCGCTGTTTCGCCAGCTCGGCCACATCCAGAAGGTGCTTCGCACCGTCCCTCAGGTAGGCCTGAACCACGATCCCCGTCTGGGCGTAATCTTTGAGTTCGGGAGTTTCAAGGAGTACTTTACCATAGATCCGGAGGACAAGGTCGCGGTAATGATAGTGTTCGGCATCGACGTTGATGAAGACCTCCTCGCGGTGGGCCTCCTGGAGGATGCGCCGGAGTCTGGGTGCCACCTTAGCGTAAGTGGCCTCGAAGGCCTGGGGTCTGAAGTCATGGGAAAGGGCCGAGACTTTGATCGAGACGTGAGCGTTATAAATTCCAGCAGCGTTCTTTTCTCCTTTAGGAATGTGCTGTTTTAGACCGTGGACGAGCTGGAGGACCTTCTCAAAGTACTCATCTGCCTCACGTGCTGAGACCACCAGCTCTCCTAGCTGATCAAGAGTTGCTTCACGCTTTGTTGCTCTCAGTTCTCGTAGGGTTTCATGGCAAGTGTTGATGCTCTCTCCAGCGATAAAACGCTTGGCCATCATGCGTACAAGAAAGCGCACCACCGAGGCGAGAAGGCCTGCAGGGAGGAAGCTGGCAACCTGAAGGGCAACACTAAAAAGAATGATAAGGTGGAGTGGTAGCTGCCTTGTTCCACGCTTTTTCTGAAGTGAGATTGCTTTTGAGTCATCCAGGAGTCGGCGCAAACTCTCAAGGAGGTTGCGTTTAACTTCGAGGCCCATTTTGTCGTGGTCAAGGCTCGGAAGGAGGGCGAGGAACTTGAGAAGATGCACCCGGATCAGGTCATACTGGGCCGTAAGGGTGAGGCCATAATCGGAGACCTTCTCGAAGCTATTCGAACGGTAGTCCGCGGTCTTCTTGACCAACTTTTTTAATATGTCACGGGCCTCATCATCCACATCGCCCCATTGGTTCTTTTCGAGAAACTGAGGCAGCCCTTGCTGAGAGGTAACCCATTCGATTTCGCTCGGAAAAAGGCCTGGGGAAAGAGTACTGATCTTTTCGACATGTTCTTTTAAGTTGAAAAAGAATTTTTCGGACTCTTTATCGATAAGGATAGGGTTCACTTCATGAAGCTTCAACAAAGCAAGTTCCCGTGAAAGCCGGCGAGTACCGATGTAGATCCCTTTCTCTTCTGGTCTCACGGCGCAGAGGAAAGGAAACCCGTCAACCACCACTTCCCTGCGAAAACCGAGAGCGGTTCCCTGGTTCTGGACGAATGCGACAAGTTCAGAAACGCCAGGACTGAGAACTCCTGATGGAAAAAGCATGGACTCAAACTCTTCGTAGAAGGAGACCTGCCAGTCACTGTCTACGACGCGCTTTTTTACGAAAGGTACACCTTTATCATTCACGGGGGGCCTCCAAGATTTTAAACACTTCAATTTACCTGTAAAATGAGCACTAGCAAAGAGTGGAGTACGTAGAATTTGACGGCGCCATTGGCCCGGGCCTAGAATTACCTTATGGCCCCACTTTTTTTATTCATGTTTCTCCTTCCCTCTTTCGCTACCGCCGGAGATCTTTACACCCTGGCAGATCTGGAAGTCCTGTTACAGGAGGAAGGCCACCGTGAGTTCTTTGGACATGCTCTGGACATCCGCCCCTCGGAGCGGCAGGAGGCCTGGCGTGGCATGGTGATAAAGATGGGTGAGCGCTTCGCACAGCGAGTCCTCACAGGCAACGAGATAGACCATCGTGACTTTCAAAAAATCGAAGAACTCTACACGTGGCCTACCCTCCGAAGCGATGACATGTTTAAGCTCAGGCGGCAGGAAGTAGGTCTGAGTTACCTCAAGCACTGCTTTAGGCAGACTTCAGCTCCACCACGCCCGTGCCGGAAAGAGCTCAAATCCTTTTGGGAAGCGGATCCAACCGACCCAGACACGGCCTACAAACTGGCAGAACTTACTCTTGGCGTCCCCGAGGCACCGATAAGTACCTGGAGTTTTCTTGAAGTTGCCCTGAAAAGCAATCTCTCTGAATTCTACTGTAAAAAAGAGTTTGTGCTCACGGCCCTGTGGGGCAAAATCGAGATCGACTACGTCCGCCTTGGGCCAGAGGGGGACTTAGCTAAAAAAATTGACCAAACGATTCATCCAGACTGTCTTCCACCTCTGATTTCCGAGGCGAACAAACGGCTCCTTCGCCCCCCAAAGGTGCTTGACCGAGAGCTGGCCTTCCAAATTCTAAAGTCTCAAGGAAAAGCAACTCCACAGGTGACAGATTTCTTTTTCACCGTCTATCTATTGGATAATCCCGCTCAGGGGGAGCTTTTTAACCTCTCCTGGAACCGGGTGAGAGAGCTAGGGGGAACAGTCGCACGGCGTGACGAGGTGCTAAAGAAGCTGCGCGACCTCGACCCCTTACCCGATTCAATCCTCGGGTCTATAGATCAGACCAAGAAACGAGTCGTCCTGAGGCACTTTAAAACGTATTTCCCTGAGTACTTCGACTTCTACGCTGACCAGTGCGTGAGCTATTATGGTGGCAAAGGACTTTTCCCGGCCGGTAACCCCACCATTCATTGCCAGGACCTGATGAACTCAGACCTGGGCTCTCAGATTCTGGATGACGTGCGCCTTAAGCGTTACCAAACCGTCCGCCGGATCTAAGGGTTCCAGGCCAACAGACTTCTACGTAAGCAGCGCACTGGGCGGATCGCATACGTAGAAGTGTGCTACTTGGAACTCTAAAAAAGATTTACTTTAAATGGTTAGAAACTAGCTTGGTCATTTCGAACATAGTAACCTGCTTCTTACCGCCAAAGACGGCCTTAAGCTTGTCATCAGCGTTGATGGCACGACGATTTTTTTCGTCCTGCAGGTTGTTTTTCTTAATATAGGCCCAAACTTTCTTCATTACTTCTGTGCGTGGAAGGGCCGAAGCTCCAACGATCTCAGCGAGCTCTCTGGAAGGGTTGAGCGGCTTCATGAAAGCAGCATTTGGCTTACGAGCGGCCTTCTTCTTAGGAGTTGCAGCAACTTTTTTCGTGGTGGTTTTAGGAGCTGCCTTGGCAGTTGATTTAGCGGTAGCCTTCTTGCCTGTCGCCTTTTTAGGAGCAGCAGCAATTTTTGCCGTTGCTTTTTTTGCAGTCGCTTTCTTTGGTGCCGCAGTTTTCTTTGCCGTTGCCTTTTTCGAGGCAGTAGCTTTCTTAGTCGTCTTCTTGGCCATAATAAATCCTCCGTCTGAGATGGGAACTTAAGTCCCCTTAGGTTAACTTGGAAGCTATAGGACTTTTACCCACTCGATGATGTTATTGCTAAAGCCGAACGCATTACCTGTTCGCTTGTAGCCGTGGCTTTCATTCAGGGCGATCATACGAAAGTTGTCCATCGGGCAGTAGTTGACGATGCGGATGATCTGCAGTTTCTTGGCTTCTTCTTCATAGAAGTTTTTGATCTGGTGGGAGAAACCATTGCCCTGAAACGCCATTTTGATCGGAGTATTTTTTGTAAAGAGGGTGTCGCTTTCTTTGCGTACAAGGACTGCGGCCACAATCTCTTCGTCAGTCGTTACCGAATAGAGCTTCCAACCGGTTTTGACTTCTTTCTTAATATTGTCGAGGCTCCAGGAAAAATCCTGAGTATCAGTGAAGGCTTGCATGTCAAACTTGGAAAGGTTTACGACATCTTCCTCTTTCTTGGCCTCTTTGAAAACGAGTGGTTTGAGATCGTCCATTTTCTGCTTTTGTTAGTCCGTGGTGCACTTAAGCGTATTGTAGCGGTAAGCATTTCATTTTATCAAACATATTTTTACTCAGGCCTCTGGGATGAAGTTCAGATTCTCTTCCTGAAATGCCTCCACTCCGAGAAGATGAAGACTATCGAAGAGTCCTTTCTCCCGCTGGGACTCATAGGCGGCATGGATATAAACCGTAAGGTCTTCCACATCAACCAGCTCAGGAAGTGCCAGCCCCTGATACAATGTAAGAACCTCCGGGGAATTCAGGAAGGCCTTGAGCTCTCGCACCTTGTCCACCAGTTTAAGGACTCTAAATGGCCCCTTCTCCGCTAGGAAACGATACTCCTTGGCAGGGCCACGACTCGGTGTCGCGCGAACCCACTGGAAGACTTTTCGCAGATGGGCCTCGAGATTTTCTGTCATTTCGTCGATCGCTGCCTCAGAGTTTCGGTCGCGAAGAAACGCCTCGCACTCCCGGACCGTCAGATCGTCTAATTTGATAATTGGTTTTCCAATCAAAAGGCTGGCCATAGATTCAAGCAGCACAGTTTGGGCATCACTTAGCTGACCAAAAAACGACAAATTTTTGACGATATTCAGCTCCAGCTCGACCTTGCACCAAAGCGCCATCTCGTCCCCAGGGTAGCGCTTCATCTCAGGATCGAGCTCGGGTTTTACGAACCGTAGACGGGAAAGAAGTGCTTTTGCTCTTTGTGATTTAACGGTGCCCACGAATCCTCCTACTCATCAAGTGGATTCAAGGCTAAGATACTCAGTATGATTTTGCCAAGCCATCTTCTTACCCATGCTGAGTGGGTTTTCTTGGGCCCGATGGGGCCAAGACTCCCCTCGCAGCTTTTACCACTTCCACTTTTAACCGTTGATGGTGGCGGCAACTTCGCCAAGAGTGCTGTGGTTTGGGTCGGAGATCAGGATTCCCTCAACTGCGACATTCAGGCAGAATTCATCTTCCGGCACCCACGGGAGAAAGACCTGTCGGACCTGGCACTTGCACTCGGACTGTTCACCGCCCCCTTGCGCTACAAGTTCCACTTCTGGGGTCTCCTCGGGGGGCGACGGGACCACGAACTCTTCAACCTGGGCGAAGCACTGCGCTTTTTAGAGCTGCACAATGAATCGCAGATCTTCATGTACAATGAAGAGGGTAGGATCAGGTTCCATCTCCTGGGCGCGGGCCGCTGGACGTTTGCCCATCAGGGTCTGTTTTCGCTAGGGACGATGGCAAAGACCGAGGTCCTCCTGAGTGGCGCGTGCCGTTATGTACCACAAACACCCGTCACGCTCTTCCCTTTATCGAGCACAGGCCTTTCCAACGAGGCACACGGCCCGGTCAATGTGGAGAACCGCGGCCCGATTTTTATCTATTTTCCGGGGGAGAAATGAGAGCGCACTACTTGGATGGCTTACGCGGAATCGCCGTCATCTGGATGATCATTTTTCATGCTGCGTATGACCTGAAGATGTTCAACTACCTGGACTGGGATTTTTCTTCCGGATTTTGGTATGCCTTTCCGAGGATCATCGCCTTCACTTTCCTCTTTTGCGTCGGCGCCTCGCTGAATTATACCCACAGGCCTCGGATTAATTGGCCAGTGCTCAGGAAGCGCATCGCTAAGCTCGGCGCCGGCGCAGCGGCGGTAAGCATAGGAACGTACTTTGTTTTTCCGAATCAATGGATCTATTTTGGAACTCTCCACTGCATCCTTGCGGGGTCAATCCTAGGGGCACTCGTTGTGAACCACAGGGCCCTGGCGGCAGGGCTTCTCCTAATGATATTAACAGGCCAGTACGTCCTGGGATACGACATCCGGTGGCTGTCCTCAATCCTGCAGCGACCATCGATGGACTTTATTCCCATCTATCCGTGGTTCTGGGCGATTCTCGCTGGCCTATTGACCGGCCCGCGACTAGAAACCCTCCTTGCGCGATGGCCAGCACGGCCTTTCTTGACCTTTCTTGGACAAAACTCTCTCAAGATCTATCTTCTCCACCAACCGATCATCTTTGGTTTAATTTGGTGTTATACAGAGCTTGTAGTTAGGTGACAAACCTTAGCGACACATGAGAAATTATCGCCCGCATGAACAACCTTATACGGACCTACCGCCAAGTCGAACTTTTTTTCGGAAACATGAAGTTTGCAGTCTTCATCATATTGCTCTTCGCGGTCACACTCGCCTACGGCACTTTTATGGAATCCTACCACGGAACAGAGTACGCCAACCGGCTGGTGTATAAATCCTGGTGGTTCATGGGCATCCAGTTTGGGATGTTCCTCTCGATCCTGTTTGCGACCCTACTGCGTTTGCCGCCTCGAAAGTCACTCTATGGCTTCTACGTCATCCACGCGGGCCTTATCATCCTCTTTCTTGGATCCTTCGTGACCTATCAGTCCGGAGTGGATGGAACGGTCAGTCTCGCTCCCAATCTTCCGTCGCGGCAGGTTCAGGTCAACGAAGATGAGTTTAAGATTCAGTTCCCGGCCAAAGGTAAAGAGGTCATCATCCCTTTGCCCTATAGCGCTGGCAAACGCAATCTCGGCTTCGAGTACGAAGGCGTGAAGCTTTCGACCTTCCTGCCGTTTGCCGAAAACAAGGAAGACTGGATTTTCGATCCTGCTGCAGACAAGGGCCAGGCCTCAACAAAGTACCGGATCTTTAATGACAATTTCGGTGAATTCCTCACTCTTTCTCTGCACCCTCAGTCTGCTTACACCAACACTCAGCAACTCGGTCCATTGAACGTTCACTACATGCCCGAATCCCTGGCAGATTGCTTTGCTAAGAATACCCCGGATGGCCTGATCGTCTGGAATGGTGAAACCACGGGATGCGCCAGCCCAGAGCGCAGGGATATCCGTCGAACACGCCAGAGCACCTCGGGTCGCGAACTCGTCGAAGTCAGTTACGACGGACAAAATCTTCGCTTTATGCCGGAGATGTCTCCCCTTCCGCTTGATGAGAAGATGGAGCTGAATGAACTCTCCCAATACCGGGTTTTCAGTAAAAAACTTTTTGAGAAAAGTCCGCACCTGTTCCTCTTCGGGAAGAAAGCGGCATTCTTTGATAAAGATACCCAGAAGTGGGAAGCCCACGCTGCTGGGCCAGGTCAGGAGGTGTCTCTTCCGTGGATGGGCTTTAAGGTCAAGACCCTTGATCACCGGACAGACGCCTACCCCACAATGGTTCCCCATTACATAAAACCAATTCAAGACAATGGACAGGTCACAGTCGGAAACCTCAAGGCCGTTGAGGTAGAAGTCGGAGGTAAGAAATTTTGGGTCAACTCTCAGGAGCCCATCGCCTTTACACTCAACGGCGAGCGCATCACTTTCGAGCTCACGAAGAGGAGTCTGACACTCCCGTATGAGATCGTCCTCAACCAGTTCAAGATGGACAACGATCCGGGGACCACGAATCCGGCCAGCTACGAGAGCTTTATAACCCTTTTCAAGGGTAATGAGGGATCGGAGAAGCATCGGGTCTACATGAATAATCCTCTCAAACATAAGAGTTTTACCTTTTACCAGGCCTCTTATTTCCAGACCAATGAAGGGCCTTACGGCAGTGTCCTCTCGGTTAATTTCGATCCGGGAAGATTCTGGAAATACCTTGGATCTCTGCTTCTTGTTCTGGGATCCATCTGGCACTTTGTTCTTCGAAAAAAATCTGTCGTGAAACCAGGAGAAGTACGTGCTTAAGTTCTTACTCGTCATCATCATTTCGATCTCGGGGTCATGGGCCCAGGGACCGATGAACTTTTGTACCAACGATCTCGAGACCTTCCCGGTCCAGGCCGGAGGCCGTGAGAAACCTCTTTATGTGCTCGCAACAGAAACCATCCGGTACATAACCGGAAGCGATAAAGTGGGTGAGTTTTCGGCAACTGAAGCGTTCTGTAAACTCTCCCTCAAGGCCTTCGGGATGCCTCTTGAGCTTCCGGTCTCTGTCAAAGTTGATCACATCGAGGTTAGAAAACTTCTAGGCATGAAAGAAGACCAGACTCATTTGCCAGTGATGGAACTCACCGCTAAGTCTGATCTCCTCATGCAAAAGACGCAGGAGATCAAGGAGAATAATAGTTTCAAGAAAGAACTTAATAAGGTCCAGGGTCGCCTCTCTACGTACCAGGCGATCGTAGGGGCCAGGGCATGGACAGTTCCAGTCCTAGAGAAAGGCCAGATCTCTTTTGTTCCTCTCTCAGAATTTTTGACACAAACTCGGGTGGAAAGCGCCCAGGGAAAGGGTGCTAATCCTGTCAGCTACCTCTTTGAGGTCGCCAAGCGTGATTACCTTTCAGTCCAAGGAGAGAAATACCTTCTTGAGCTCCGTTACTTTAAGTTAAACCTCTTCGTCTGGGCCCTCTTCGCCTCTCTTTTGGGGATTATCCTTTTTGTAGTGATGAAAAATAAGCTTCCAGGGGCGATCATCACCGGGGCATCGATTGTTTGTCAGCTTACGGCGATGACGATTCGAGTGATGATCTCTGGTCGGGCACCCATTACCAACATGTATGAGACGGTGATGTTTTCTGGCTTCGGTGCCCTCATCATAAGCATCATTATTTTTTACTTCCGCCGCGAGATTCTGTTCGTCCTAGCGGGACTTGCCTGCAACGTCCTCTCCCTTATGATGATGAAGTTTGCCAACGGGATGCTGGACGAAGGGATATCTCCCCTTGTGCCGGTCCTGCGAGATAACTTTTGGCTCTCTACGCACGTAACTACGGTTATACTTTCCTACGCTGCCCTGGCACTCTCATGGATTCTTGCCAATTCCCTGCTCCTACGGGCCCGGTTTAAGACTGTTACGGCCGCTGAATACCGGTATGAAGTCGACCTGATCTACACCAGTATTAAGTTCGGGGTTGTCCTTCTTTCGGCCGGAGTAATCCTCGGCGGGGTCTGGGCCGATTACTCCTGGGGCCGTTTCTGGGGCTGGGATCCAAAAGAAACGTGGTCCCTCATCGTTCTTCTGGTTTACATCGCCATTCTTCACGGGAAATACACAACCTTGATTCCACCGACAAGGTTTGTTCCCTTGGTCGCTGGGTCGTTTATGAGTGTTATGATGGCCTGGTTTGGGGTTAATTACATCCTGGCCTCAGGCCTTCACTCTTACGGCTTTTCCGAAGGCGGCGCGGTTTTCCTCGGATCTTTCTTCGCTATACAAATAGCTGTTTTAATTCTTTGCCTCTCAAAAAGTGGTTCACAGGTCACGCCAAGCTAAACAGAGTCTCTGTTTAGAACGACAGAACGCACTTTTAGGGCCAATCTTTTGCCAAAAAAAAGCCCCGCCATAGCGGGGCCTCTGCATCAATGCTTTGGACTCAAAAAACTTAGCGGAGAATGTAGAAATTTGACCGCTGAGCGTAGATGCGATCAATCATCCCAGTATCACCAGTAGATTCAAAGTATCCTACGAGTGCTCCTTCCATCCGGACCTGCTGAACGTACATAGAAGACAAGAAAGTGTCCGCGGCACTCTTAACCCAGCCTGGCATAGTCACAAAGCCAAGAGCGACTCCGGCCAGATTCATCAGAGCGCGGTAGCGCTTAACTTTCTTAGGCTCTGAATAGTCATAGGCGAGGGCCGGCGCTGAAGTCAAAAGATGGGCCGAGTGGTGAAGGTGGTAGATTTTCCTAGCACCATCATGAGTGACGGCAGCAAAACCGAAATTGAGCCTCCGAACGTCTGTGAAGCCTAGACCAGAAGACACTTCCCAGTCACGGACCCGAGTGTTCCCAGCGCGAACCATCACGTAGAACTTGTCCATGCCGTAGTTAAGCCAATCACGGGCAGCGCGGTTAGACTCGAACACATTGACAGCTTCAATCCTGTATTCGTGGATAGATGAAACAGTCCGATCAACTTCTTCCTTCGTCATCCCAAGCTTAGTTTCGGGAATAGTCTCAAAATAATGAAGGAGCATGTTGTGGTGAAAGTGGCGTTGCTCAAGGATCATATCGTGCACGCGGACAACCACAAAGGACGCAATACTCAGAACAGGCACGCTCGAGAATCGCTTGGCCGCCTGCTTCAGGGCCCATTCAACGACCGTGTAGGTCACATTCTTCTTATAAAAAAAGCGCGGGTCTTCAAGGTTGGCCAAGATCGAGGGATCAATAAAGGCCAGGGCCTCTTGCATCCGGCGCTGGAACTCTGTCCAGAAGTCACCCTGGTCGAGCTCGCGGAAAGCGGCGTCAACATCAATGTTAGGGATGTTCATGAGAGCTTCCCGAATTTTCGCAACCTCAGGAGAGTCGTTCTTTGCGAGTGGATCCACACCCATGTCCGTCAGAAGCCGGTCGATCTCGATCTCTCTGTCTGCAGCACTGAGGCTGTTTAAGCTCGCTTGTTCACGAGAAAGATCTGCTTTGAGCTGCTCCAGAAAAGGCTTTACGCTAAAACGGGTGATGGCCCGCTTGAGCTTAACCATGACGACCTTGTTGTCGGCACTTCTGGTAAGTGTGAAGCGGTCGTTGAAACCACTGAGGGCCAGGTCCGAAGCAAGTGCTGTCATAGACAGCAAGAGCCCCAGAGCGAGAGTTATGAGTCGGGACATGAAATCCTCCTTAAAAAATTCCAAAAACCATCATGGTCTTGATCAATAATTTTAATAGTACAGAAGAAGTCCAAGGCTCGACAATTGTTCGATGTGCTGGAAATGAGGTCTTTCTTCTGTTATTTTCTTACAATAAAAACCTTTGGAAACTTTGCATGATGAATTGGATCTTCGTTCTCGTCCTGGCCCTTCATTGGTATCTTTCACTTTTCTGCCAGACTTTTTATCTTCACCGCTATGCTGCTCACGGAATGTTTCGTCTGCCTTACTGGCTGGACCGAGCGTTCTATCTCCTGACTTTTCTCGCCCAAGGCCCATCGTTTCTTAATCCCCGTGCCTACGCACTCCTACATCAGGATCATCATAAGTTCTCTGATACTGAGAAAGATCCTCATTCACCCCACTACTACACCACAGTCTCGAAGATGATGCGCAAAACTTTTGAAGACTACCAGGCCCTAGTGCGCTCTCCAGAAGGGCTGCGCGCCGGACACTATTATCCCACTTGGCCTATTCTTGACCGGTTCGCTACAACATGGTCCCACACGGTCTTATGGCTGGTTATGTACGCACTCATCATGAGCACCTATGTCAGCGCCTCATGGCAGTACCTCTTCCTTCCGGTGCATATTCTCATGGGGCCCATTCAGGGAGCACTGGTTAACTGGTTCGGTCATACCCTTGGCTATCGGAACTTCGAACTTCCTGATCAGTCTAGAAACACTCTCCCCGTTGACCTTCTCCTCATGGGAGAGCTTTATCAAAATAATCATCATCAACGTCCTATGGACGTAAACTTCGCTCGCCGCTGGTTTGAGGTGGATCCGACCTATCCTATTATTCTTCTACTAAAACAGCTGCGTCTGTTGCGGTTTTCGCAATCTTAACTTTTCGGTGGGCGAAGATGCGGTGATACCACGAGCGCATGCTGCGGATCTCGCGCAGAAGCCCGGGTCTTGTGGTGCGAAGTTCATCGAAGATGGTTTCGGCGAGAACACCTCGATTGAAGGCGCGCTCATCGATGTAGTTGCCTCCGGTGTGACCCCAATTAAGACCGATCACGTCGCCGTGGTCATTGAAGATCGGTGCACCTGAGGATCCACCCAGAGTTGGGGCGTAGTGAAAAAACTCCCCCTCACTAATCAGAATGCCACGACCACTCGAGGCCTGAATCCCGAGACCTGCAGCATTACCTATGTGAAGAAGTCGGGTGTCCTTGTTCGATTTAACGTTCTTCGCTAGTCTGAGGGGTTTGACTTCCGACGCCAGCGCCTGACCATTGGCCATGGGCCTCATCTCTACCACGCAGAAGTCGAAGCGCCCGCTGCAATAGCGCACTCTCTGGCAGAGAACGGTCTCCTCTTTGTGATTGAGCTTTATGGAAAATTTCCCGCAGGGCCAGACCCGACTTCCGGGTTTTACTGCGATGACATGGCGGTTTGTGAGGACAACGTTCTTACCTACCAAAAAGGCGGTGCCGACGTTTCTCCCGGTACCCGTGCGTGCCTCGAAAACAGAAAGGCCCAGGGCCTGTTCATCCTCAAAATCCTCGAGGTCAATCTCACTGAAAAAGCCGTCACGGAAGACCTTCGCTCCGAGTGTCTCGCCGTTGGTAATCTCCACCACGGGCCCCGTTACTTTGACGAGATTTTCCTCCTCGGAAATAGTGTGACCTTTGAACAGGTAATGAAGACCCGCGAGGCTCTGGGAAGGGATCATGGTCCAAGAGCTCGCTAACCCCCGGAAGGCATCACTTTTTTCACCAATCATCACAGGAACAAGGAGGGTTAAGGTGAGGAGGAAAGGTAGTGCTTTATGCTTCATCGTTAACCAATTAGGGTAACGGCCGTCCTGGTTCCTTCATGGCCCGCAGGGGGTATCCCTAATCTATTATAGCGGCCAATGGCAAAAGCTCCAAAGTTGGGGGCTTTTGCAGTCTATTGAGCTTTAAGGTCGTGTAATATACGAAGCTGCTGACTGTGTATGATTGCCTATTATTACAGGTGCCGCCTCTAGGACCCGATCCCAAAGCACCTCTCTAAGCTCTAGGGCACGCAGACCGGCCTCAAGGGCAAGGACCTCTAGTTGAGAATCCTTCCCGATGAGAAAAGAAAGCGCCTTAAGGGCCAGAGGTCCATGCTCACCAGAGTCCACTTCAATATGCCGCTCGAGGTAGTACCGGAAAGTGGGTGCGCTAACACCTTCCCGATCCAGAGTATCAACAATCACCTGAAACATGTCGGGAATAAGCTTCTCGCGCCCGAAGAAGAAACTGGCCGCAACCTCCACCACGTGACCTCGAAGTGCTAGATCCACATTGGCCTCGACAAACTCACGGGCCCCAGCAGGAATCAGCCCGAAGTCGTTGGTGGCAAGAAAATGTTCGATGGGGCCGGTATCCGCGCCAACTTCCCGCATGCCACGCAGGTACAATTCAAAGTGGGAGACGGCCTTTCCGTCCTGGTCGAGGTCACTCTCCTCCCCGACAACGATCTGATTAATGAGCCGAACCATTTCCGCCGGGTAAGGTGAAGGTTTCCAGGGCAATGTCACGGTGGTGAGCTTGAGCTGAAGCGACTTTAAAAGCGACATAAAGTCCCAGACAGCAAACACGTGATACCCCATAAAGTGGCGGAGGTGTTCCAGGTCGGTAAAGGTCTGGTACACGGGATGAGAGGTTAGCTGTGCCTGCCGCTCTTTGAGTTGGATATTCATGGTTTGAATCTAGCGCAACCGAGGGTAGTTTAAAAGACTGTATTATTCTTGTCTCAGTTTCTGGGGTCTCGGGGAGACGGGAACTCCCTGATCATGGTCAAGTTCCCAGCGGTCCGTCAGGAGTTCCTGGCGCTCGACGCGGTAAAGGATGAGTGATTCATCCAGCTCATTGAGCTTTTTCATGAGCTCATTCTGAAGCACGAGGCGCTCTTGCTTAAGGGTGATCATATCGTCGATGGCCTTGCGCTTCTCACGCTGAAGCCGATTAATCTCCTCATCGAAACGGGAAGCCGTCTTAACCTTCTGCAGATCGAAGGTCCATAAAAAATGATTAATCTCGTTCATCTGCTTAAGGAAGTCCTCCTTCCGAAGGATCAGCTGCTCCCGAAACTTTGAGGCTTCGAAAATGCGTAGGGCGAGTGCCTTAGAGTAGAAGTTCAGCACTGTCCCGCGTCGGAAATACCCGCCCCGAGCGAAGCAGGGGGATAAATTCTCTACGTAAATCGTAAAATGGAAATCCTCCACGTTCCTGACGAATCCTCGGCACTGGCCGCGAGTGTCCCGACCGTTGACGCCAAAAAGAACCAAGTCTCCGGAGCGGAAGAACTTAGTATTATTGTTTTCCACCTGGATTTTAAACACCCGTTCGGAGTCATCTTTGTCGGAAACACGACCGGAGAAGCGTTCGTAGTCAACATTAGGGTCGATGACTCCCCGGTTATCGGGCCCAAGGACACCAGCTTGAGGATAGCTAGGAACGGCAATAGTCGCCACGGCCTGGGCCGCAGAGAAAAAAAAGGCGAGCAAGAAGTGGCCAAAGGTCCTCATGCTTTTTATTATCATTCAAATTTGCGAGAAACTCAAAAGCTCGTTTCTCATCATCATCTGACAACTTTAGGAGAGTATCATGGAATTCTTCATCGACACCGGAGACCTTAACGAAATTAAAACGGCATGCGCCTGGGGCTTCGTCGACGGAGTCACCACTAACCCAAGTCTCGTCGCCAAGACAGGGAAAAATCAAAAGGAGCTTATCCGTGAGATCGCAGAAATCGTCGATGGCCCGATCTCTGCCGAGGTCATTGCTCTTGATGCTCCGGGAATGATCCGCGAGGGCGAAGAGCTCGCTAAGATTCACAAGAACGTCGTGATTAAGCTTCCTATGACAAAAGACGGAATGATCGCGTGCAAGCACTTCTCAAGAGCAGGGATAAACACTAACGTCACCCTTATTTTCTCTGCCAATCAGGCCTTACTTGCGGCCAAGAATGGCGCGACCTATGTCTCTCCCTTTGTGGGCCGGCTCGATGACGTGGGTCAGACAGGAATGGATCTCATCCAGGAAATCCGGGTCATTTTTAACAACTACGGATTTGAAACCAAAATTCTGGCAGCATCCCTGCGCCACTCAACCCATGTTAAAGATTGCGCCATGGCGGGGGCCGACACGGCCACTTTACCCTTTAAAGTAATTGAAGGGCTGTTCCATCATCCGTTAACCAAAAACGGTTTAGATCAATTCATGGCCGATCATGCCAAGGCCCAGAAATAAGTACTTAGAAGCCTCATCTTTGCTCTAAAAGTACCGATAAAACATTCGGGAACTTTTGGAGCAAGATGAAACCATATCTCAAGATCGCATTCATCATTTTGTTGTGTTCGGCCTGCGTGAAGAAGGTTGAACCTGATTCTTCGGCGGGCAACATTAATGCCAGCGCACCCTATATATGGTCTTCCAGTGCTTTCCCCCGCTACCTTGAAATCTCCAACGACTTCTCCAACGACGAAGTGACCAACATCCGCACCATGGCCGACGCCTGGGAGACTGCGGTTAACTCCCAAAGGGACTTCTTTAACCACTCCCGGAGAACTGATGAAGTCTCCTCTTCGTCCTTGAGCCTCGACGATCTGGGAGATGACGGCATCAATGGAGTTTATAAAATTGTCCACTGGCCCTCAGAACTCCGCGGAAGTGCTCTTGCAGTGACACAGATTTTTGGCCAGCGCTTCAACATCGGCTCCAAAAACGAGTATGTCAGGATCGAGCACGCCGACGTGCTGATCAATGAGAACCTCTACAACTTTCGCACGACAGGAAATACAGACGGTGTGAACTTTGATCTTCAAACTGTGCTGCTCCATGAGCTAGGTCATTTCCTAGGACTCCCCCATAAAAGTGGAAACACTGTCATGGTGACTGCTATTGGAGAGGCCACGAGTAGTCGTACACCGACATCCATCGATCGCGCCGACATGGCCGATAAATACGGGCTCACTCTTCCCCTTATGCCTGGAGGAAGTGCACTTGCAGTCTCACGCCCTGTCTATGCCCCCTCTGGGGCGGGAACCAAGGTTAAGATCCTAATTGAACTCCTGAAAGACGGGTCCTGTGTGCACACAGAAAACGGCATAGAAGTCATCCGTCACAAGACCCTTGGCCGTTAGAGCAGTGCCTTAAGTTCTTCAAGCGAAAGCTTACGATGGATCGAACTCTTGGGAACACCCTCGGTACTCAGCGCAGCGCCACCAAAAGTAAATTTCCGGAATTCCCCTTCAAGAGGCACACCGTAGAACGCCGACATCAGAGAAATGTATTCTTCGATCAAGAGTGGTGAGAATTTCCGCTCTTCTACAAGCTGGCGCATAAAAGGTTTTAGACCACCTTTTTCTTTGAGCATCCCATCTAAGTAACTTACGAAGCGCTGGCCAAAGGTATAAGCCGCCATGTCAGTAGACCGGGTGTAAGTCGGGCGAGACGACATCCGACTAGAACCGGACATCGAAGAGCTCGAGGGGTAGCCCGCGTCCCGCCAGCTTGCGAGTGCCTCGTCCACCCATCCAGCGTTGCCGTTGGCCGGCATGACTCCCCGGGCGAAGTAGGAATGAAAAAGCTCATGTCCAAGCGCAGAAACACTGGTGATCGTGGCCCCGCAATACTCCATGCCACCAGAACCAGCGTTATACACAACGATAGAGGGATGAGGCCAGGCCCCATAATCACCCTCGAGCTCATGAAAAATCTGCGTGGTTTCCCGACGTAACTGCTCAAGGGATCCACCGAAGACGGACTTACTGAGGTAAAGAGTCACTGGCACCTCTCGTCCATCTACGCTTTTAAGCACAAAACGAAGATCATCCGTCGCTGACTCTGGGACCGTATGAAAAAAGAGCGACGAAGAAGTGAAGTATTCAGGGTAAGAGATGCGGATGACTTCGGTGGCCCCTATGCGCTGGGACTGGACCTTTCCGTTGGTATAGATTTTCTGACCCGGAGATAGGCCCCGGAAAGTCACGAGGAAGGTCATCTTCACCTGGTCGAACTCCAGATTCGCCGGAAGGTAGCGCTCCAGGAAACGCCGGTCCTCAAGGTCCGAGGTCCAGAAGGCACTTCTCACCCCACCATCACGGAACTCAACCAAAGTCTTCAAAGGAACACGCACCATAAGCGTATGGAGTCCTGGAGTGACTTCGCGGCGAGCGACACGAACTGTCGTTTCATTTCCAGGGGTTTTGACTTCTAGGGTCTCAACCTTCTCGCCGTTTAACGTGACTTCTACAGGGGACTCAACGACGTCAAAAACTGGCAGACCGGTCTCAGTGGCGACGAAACGTAGCGTTGCTGTCACTTGGGCCGTTTTGAATTCACCGTCATAGGTGATGGCATAGTCGGCCGTCTTGAAATCCACAAATACTACCCGCCCCGCGGGAGTTTGAAAGCTCCGTGGTAAGCGCGCCAGCTCAGGGGCATGGGCGTGGGTACCGGCCGCAAAGGCCATGGCAATGATGAGAAAAAGAAGACGAGCAATAATCATGTAGATCCCCTTAGAGTTAATCTCCTAAGATCGAACCAAATGAGAGGCCTACTCGTCTAGTGGTGTAAGCTAATGATAGAGGGAGGGCCTTGGTGGCCTAGATTAATGACTCATTCCTTCGGTCTGCCATCGACAGCTCCGAAACAGCTTCTCTAACTCGTTCGAACAATATTTGACTATTGCCGTGGCCGCGGCTTTTCAGTTTTGCCCTTGTGGAAGTTCTTTCGCTTCTCGGCTTCCTTATCGTTCATGATCGCCGTGAGCTTCTTACTGGTATCTTCAAGCTCTTCGATGAGTTTCTTTTTGATCTGCTCGGGTGACTTCAGAATCTTCCGGAACTCGGCGAGTGCAATCGTCTCCTCCTTGATCAAGAGCAGGCGCTTCTCAACCTCTTCCTTCGTCATCCGATAGATCGCCATGTCAGCAAGGTACTCGGCGTAAACGAACTTCGACTTGGTGAGGTAGTCAATATAGTCCTTGCGGTTCGCCTTTTTCTCTGCCACAGCATAATGCTTTTCCCGGATGAAGCGGATGATCTCATTGTTCTTTGTCAGACGATCCTCGTAGTCCTGAATCAAAAGCTCATAGCGCCGTTTTGTGACGGCGATACGCTGAACAGTGAAGACCTCGAGGATCTCCTCCACCGTATGGAAGACCTTAACCCCTTTGGGCGTGATGAGGGTATAGTTGGGCACAATCGAAGAAGATACACCCATAACCATCTCAACTTCGGCCAAGCTTGGTGTCTGGCCACGCTTAAAGACGAGCTCAATATTGATGACGTTATCCACCGTCGAATCAATGTAGTCCTTAAGGAAATCATTATCCATGTGCTTATTCAGGTGGCGGTAGATCTTCTGCGCATCGTAGCCTTTCGGCACCTCGACGATAAAAATTTTTTCCCCTACCTGCTTGAAGGCCATTCTCGTGATGATCTTGCCCTTGTCGTCAAATTCAACCTTGTCCGTGTAGTAGCGGAACCAGGGTTTAATTTTCTTAACTTTCTGGGTTTCAACAAACGAGATCATAGAGCGGATTATATCTTCGTGGTGGAAGCTCGGGATGACAGAAGAGAAACCGGTCCCAATTCCCTCGGCCCCGTTTAAAAGCATGATCGGAAGCTTGGGAAGAAGGCCAACCGGCTCCATCACCTTTTCATCGTAATTGGGCACCATCTGAACTTGATTCATGTCATCGAAGAGCAGGAGTTCGGCCACCTTTCCGAGCTTGCACTCAATGTAACGGGCGGCAGCTGCTTGAGTCTCCATCCGTTCACCGAAGTACCCCTTCTTGTCGATCAAAGGGTAATTGTTGGAGAACGTATAGTCCTGGGCCAGGTTCACGATGGATTGTTCAACGGAGGCGGGCCCATGGGGGTGAAGAGTTAATACCAGTCCAGTTAAAGAGCTGACTTTGACGAGGCCTTTGTTTGAGTTCTTCCAAAGCGTGAAAAGGATCCGCCGCTGGGAAGGTTTAAGACCATCCTGGAGGTAAGGAATCGCCCGGTCCATAAGGGTATAGATCTGGTAGGTTCGGTATTCTTCTTTGACGAGTGCCTCGAGGGGCACGGCACTCATGGAATGGAGGGCGGTTGGTTCGGCCATATTAAACTCTCGCTTGGGCTTTCTTCTTCGCGGCCTTGTTGCCGGCGATGATGTTAGTTAGGTCTACGTCGATGTCTTCGCTGTCGATCAGGAGGTCTTTCCGAAGCTGGGACTCCTTTCCAAAACAGGTCTCGAGCATCTCTTTGGAGGCCTTCATATCTTTGACTGAAATCTTGGTAAATTCCCGACGCGAAAGAACGTGTTTAAAGGCTTCCGGGCTCATCTCGCCCAGACCCTTGTTGCGCATGATCTCCCGGATCTTCACGTCCTTGCGGTTCTTCAAGGCCTCTAGCTCATGCTCTGATTCACAGTAAATAGTCCCCTTATCGGTCACGACCTCAAAGAGTGGGGCCTTCGCGATTTGAATCATCCCGAGCTCAAACATTTCGGGCCAGAAGGTAAAGAAGAAGTTCGTTAAAAGGGTATTGATATGCCCTCCGTCCACGTCTGAGTCGGCCAGGAAAACGATTTTTGAGTACCGCAGCTCCGCCGGGTCGACCCGCTGGCCAATCGCAAGTCCAATCGAACTCATGATATCGGCAAACTCCTGATTCTCGAGAACCTCTTTGATCGAGGCCTGAGACACGTTCATCGGCTTACCCTTGAGGGCGATGCCTCCTTGGTAGAGCTTGTCGCGGGCCGAGCGCAGGCCTCCGATCGCCGAATCACCCTCACAAATGAAGAGTGCGCACTTCGTCCGGTCTTTACGCTCATTGGCGTCGAGGAGTTTTTCTACCCGCTGTTTTTTTCCTTTCTTCGCGAGTTTTGAAGCGTCTTTCAAGTCCATAAGCCGCTGCCGTGACTTGGCCCGCTCCATGATGTGATCGAAGAGCTCAGAGTTCTTGCGCATAAACTTCACGAGACCATCGGCCATGAAGGTCTCAAGGGCCTTCTCCAGAAGTGCATCACGCACAAGCTTGCGCTTGGTCTGGGATTCGAAGCGTGGGTTCGGCATAACGATGCCTATGACAAATGTGAAGCCCGCAAGGACGTCGTTGTCGACGAGGGTGAGCTTATCTTTCTTTGCCGTGCGCTCGAGTTTTTCCTTAACGGCATTAATAAAAAGCCGCTTGATCCGGTCGTGGTGGAAGCCACCGTCGTAGGTCGGCGTGGAATTAACAAAAGAAATCATCCGTTCTTTTTCATCGGACTTTTTATCAAACGTCACAGAGACATGGACGTCGTACTTCGCCTTGACCTTAACGCCCTTAATGTTGGTTGTCTCGTAGACATAGGCCTCGCCACCGATCAGCTGAGCGCTCACAGGATCGATGCGCTGGGCGAGCTCAAACAGACCCTTCTTGTAAAGATACTTCTCGTCATTAAAGTAGAAAGTGAGGCCTGGATTATTATAGGCAAGGTCAATGATCCGCTTCCGCAGAAGCTCCCGGTCGATCACCTGATTCTTATAAACTTCCTTAGCGAGCGTGAGTTCTACCCGCACGCCGGAGGGCCCTTTGAATGGCTTCTCCTTGGCCTTCTTGATCTGAAGCGCCCCGTCGATGAACTCGTAGGTCTGCTCTTTCTTTGAATTGTAGTGCCGGACTGTTGCCCGAAAAATATCCGATGTAAGACAGGTGGCGGATGCGCCGAGACCGTTCTGTCCTAGAGTGCGGTAAAGGAAGCCATGCTCGTCGACTTCTTCGTCCTTAAATTTTGAACCGGTCCTAAACTCCGTATAGACGTCTTTAATTTTCGCTAAGGGAAAACCAATGCCATTGTCCTGAACCGTAACGCCCTTACCATCGGTCGAAAGGTTGACGTGAATCTCGGAGACGTGGCCTCGGTAGAACTCGTCAATACAGTTATCGAGGATTTCCTCGATCGCCTTGGACTTGGCCTGATGAAAGTTTACTTTCTTGAACTCGAGGGAGTTGCCGGAGTAAATGTAGGTATCGAGTTCCTCAATGTCATTGCTTCCGAAGACCAAGGTTACGCGATTGCGGCAGTGCCAGCGCTGGTCTTTACTTTCGATGACAGCTTCTTTGACTTTTGCGCTACGGCGCTTCACTTCTTCGACGGCCATTGTCAAAAGCTCCTATAAATTTGCTTGAATCAAAAATCAATGAGATAAGATTAAGAGCAAGAGGAACATTAGGTCAACCAATGAGATATCGATTTTTCGTTCTCTTCATGAGTTTTTTTATCAACGATCGCTCTTTTGCTCAGGAGAAAGTTCGACTATCCCCGGGCTTCGGAGAGTCCATTACACGGGAATTAGCACCCTTTTTCTCGCTCTCAAGAGGCCAGATCGAAGTACTTCTCAAAGGCGAAGTCGTCTCAAACGGCAAAGTTTCATCCCCGACTGGACATGAACAAGAGATGACCCTTTTTATCGCCGGAGTCCACCCTCGAAACTGCACACGGGCGATGCGTAAACTCTCCCTTTATGAAAATTATCATAACTACCTGGACTTCATCAAAACCAGTCAGTACGTCGAGCAGACTCAACGCTTCGCTTTTGTCATCGATCACACTCTTATGCCCTTTCCGATGTCGGTACGCTTTAAGATCCCGCGTATCAAAGGTCCGGGGAAGTATCCATTTACTTTCGAGGACGGCTTTCTTAAAGATTTACGTGGAACAGTGGTGGTGCAAGAGTTAGGCAAGTTTTGTGTTATGGGCCTAAAAACCGACTGGCGCGGTCCAGATACAAAAATTCCAGATATTGTTTTCAGCACATTTATACAGACTGTCGGCAAGATGGGCCTAGAGCATTTAATCCGCGTTTCTCTTTTTTAAAACTTTTCAAAGAGAACCAGATTATTTAATCTCAATAGCGTGCAAGTACTAAGAATTAAGGCCATCGACACCCACCACCTCCGTCAGAAAATGCTGCGTCCAAATGGTACGCTGGAAGACTGTGTCTTTCAAGGGGACAGCGACGAGCTCACCTTCCACCTCGGGGCCTTTGTCGATAAAAAATTAGTCAGTGTCGCTTCTTTCTACTTTGAGCGCAGTGACCGCTTCC
Organism: Pseudomonadota bacterium; assembly: GCA_027487685.1. Taxonomy (GTDB): domain Bacteria; phylum Bdellovibrionota; class Bacteriovoracia; order Bacteriovoracales; family Bacteriovoracaceae; genus Peredibacter. The sequence continues at coordinate 37,141 of JAIYDC010000104.1, forward strand.
CAGAACCTTACCAGTATCGACTACGGGGCATGGCCACACTTCCCGAGCACCAGGGCCAGGGTCTTTCCTCCGCTCTTCTGCGCACCGCCTTCCCGGTCATTAAGCAAAATCAATGCACTCTCCTTTGGTGTAATGCTCGTGAAAAAGCGATGGGTTTCTACCTCAGAGTTGGCTTCGCGCCAACAGGGGACCTCTTCACCATCCCGAACATCGGAAAACATATCTTGATGTCCATCAAGATTGATTAGATAATTGATACATCATCATACCCAAGGATCCCCGTGTTTACCCACCACGATGAATTCCGCCGCGACCTCGCCCGGGCGCTCTCGCCAGTTATAGAGAAGACATTTGCCATTTCCTTCTCTGAAGATAAGATCTACCGGCTTTTCGGCGCCACTCCTTCAAAAGAGGCGGGAGACCTGGCCTTCCCCTTGTTCCTGGTGGCCAAAGAGGCCCGGACAAATCCCGCTCAAGCAGCGAAGACTCTGCAGGAGGCACTGGGAAAACTGCCTACGTTTGTCACCTCAACCCAAGCGATAGGCCCTTACCTGAACTTCACTTATGACTTTAACGCTATCGCCGGCAAACTCGTCCCGGCCATCCTATCGGGAGAGTACTTTAAAACTCAGCTCACACAGGAAACCCCGCGGACCATGATCGAGTATTCCCAGCCCAATACCCACAAGGAACTCCATGTAGGGCATATGCGCAACCTGTGCCTGGGCGATGCACTCATCCGGCTCCACCGCTATTGCGGCTTCGACATTGTCGCCAGCACCTTTCCAGGAGACGTTGGTACCCATGTCGCCAAATGCCTCTGGTACCTGAAATACCACTACCAGGGCGAGGTCCCAAGTCAGCGCAAGGGAGCATGGCTTGGAACGATGTACTCCACCGCTCATAATAAACTGGAAGCGGAACGGGGAACCCCGGCCGAAGCGGATAACCGGAAAAAGCTGACTCTAATTCTTCGTCAGCTCGAACAAAAGTCCGGTGAATTCTTCGAGCTCTGGCAAGAAACTCGCCAGTGGTCTATCGAGCTCATGAAAGAAGTTTACGCCTGGGCCGGCGTCGACTTTGACATCTGGTACTGGGAGTCCGAGGTCGACTCTGAATCTGTAAAGCTGGTTCGCGAGTACCAAAAGCAAGGGTTATTCCTGGAGGACCAAGGCGCGGTGGGAATTAACCTAGAGGACTACAAACTCGGCTTTTGTTTACTGTTAAAATCCGATGGAAACGGACTCTACGCCACTAAAGATATCGAACTTGCACGCCGAAAGTTTCAGGATTATAAAATAGAAAAAAGTATCTACGTGGTGGACAAGAGGCAGGAGCACCACTTTAAGCAAGTCTTCAAGGTCCTCGAGCTGATGGGCTTTGAAAATGCCAAGAAGTGCTTCCATCTGCAGTACGACTTCGTCGAACTCCCTGACGGGGCCATGAGTTCCAGGAAGGGAAACATCGTCCCTCTCCAAGCTTTGATTGAGAACATGGTTCTGATGATCAAGGACCAGTACCTGAAGCGTTACCAAGGTGAGTGGTCGAATGAAGAGATCGAAAAGACGGCCCAGATCGTGGCTCGCGGCGCGATTAAGTACGGGATGATCCGGATCGATCCGGCAAAAAAGATTGTCTTCGACATGCAAGATTGGCTCAAGCTCGATGGAGAATCAGGCCCCTATATTCAGTACGCCTACGCCCGGATCAACTCCATGCTCATAAAGCTCGGAGACCCTGCCTCCGGAGGTATCCTCATCAAGGAGCCCCAAGAACGCGAACTCGTAGCAACCCTTCTGAACTTCCACCACATGGTTCAGCAAGCGACGGAACAATATCGGCCGTCGGTACTCACGGGCCTTCTCTACGATATCTCGCGTGCCTTCAATGCCTTCTACGCCGAGTGCCCCGTTGGATCGGCGCCCGAACCCGTACGCTCCTCCAGGCTTCTGCTCTCCCGGGCGACAGCACGGATGCTCAAAGAAGGTCTGGCCCTCCTTGGCATCGAAGCTCCGGAGCGGATGTAAGGACCATATATGAAACTTCTCGTACAGATCTCACCCTATCAAGTCCTGGAGCTCGAAAGCCCCAGTAACTCAGTCACTGTAGGCCGATCGCCCAACTGTGACCTGGTCATCCCCCACGACTCAGTCTCTCGAACCCACTGCCGGATTGAAATCTCCCCTAAGGGTGTTTTTCTCATTACCGACCTTGATAGTTCCAATGGTACCTACATTGAAGGTAACAGGCTCACTCCAAAAACCACTGTTTCCATGCTCTCCGTATCTCACTTCACAATCGGTCGCCTTTCTTGCGAACTCTCAGGGTCCTTGACCAAGTCCACTCCCAAGACCGGCAATGGCCCTCGTGCCGAAGGAACTCAGAAAGTGGTACCGGGTGCCCTCGCTTCGGCCAAATACGGTCAGGAGCTAAGTGTCAACGATCCCTCAGAGATTCGTCGTCTCGAAAGCACCAGGACCCGGATCATTGGCCCTAGGAACCCGGTCAGCGAGGATTTCTCACTCAAGGAAAAAGAGCTCTATTTCAAAGAGAGCAAGCGTCCTTATATCCTGATGTTCATCGTAGTCTTCATGATCTTGATATACTTGATCAACATTGGCATCAAATAGGATTCTTGCTTTTACCGATGTTCTCCTTATAATTTAGTGATGCGCCTGAAGCTCAAGCTCCTTGATGGAGAAAATATCGATCACAAGATCAAAGATAATGACCTCGTGACCATCGGTCGGTCGCCGAAGTGTTCCGTCGTAATTCCGAAGGACGGAATGTCCCGCCAACACTGCCAACTAGAGATTGTGAACGGAGAGGTCTTTGTAACCGACCTCGGGAGTACCAACGGTGTCTTCATCGACGGAGTGCGGATCCCACCCAACACAAGAACCCATTATTCCAGCTATCTGACTCTGGCCTTCGGAGCCGTTCACAGTTTACAAGTTGATGCCGAAGATTTTTCTGTTCCTGACTACTCCGTGCTCCAAACCAAGTCTACGATCCCAGGCAAAGCTGAGCCTACCGAGAAGACCGGAACTGACCAGCATGGCCCAAAAGCGCAAAAGCGACCCATTGAAGAAAAAACTCGCTCTAAGGTCCTCCCTAAAGAGGATAAAAGCAAATTCTGGATCATGAACGGCATCATACTTCTGGTCGTAGCTGGTCTTGTTTATTGGTACGTAAAAACTGACAGTAACGTTGATACACCAGATTTTGAGTCAATTCCTGACATGCCCGAAACTAGTAGCAGCAGTCAGAAGTAGCGCCCAAAGCCCAGTCGTTTTAGTCACCTACCTCTACTCATAGTGATTTGTAAGAGAAAATTCCTCACATTTTTTTGTTTTGTCATAAAATATTAGAATCATGAAGATTCAACAACTTTTCTCTAAAAATCAGCGTGGCGCCTCCCTTCCCATGGTTATGGCCGTGGTCTCTCTCGGAGTCGCGGGCCTTTCCTACACCATCACTGACCTATTGCCGAAAATGCAAAAAGAGAAGACGAGGGTCGAGGCGACCATCAACTACCGCGTCTTTATGGCGAGTTTAAACGATTACCTCGTCCACGCCTTGCGCGAACGCTGGTGCTTCAATGTCTTACCAAGCGGTGAACCTGATCTCCACATTACTGATCTCCTCATTTCCGATGCTTGCAGTGACGGGAAACCCATGGAAGAGATCGTGACGTATCCGGGAAATCTCGAGCGACTTCTCTGGTCCAATAAAAATGTTGAGGCCTACCCGGCCAACTTGGATCAAGCGAAAAAAGACAACCGGATCATGGCAATAAACTTCCTCCGATTTTACTCAACACCGAAGCTTGCAAATAGGCTTCTGAGTAAGGACCACATCTACCTTCCGGGCAACGCCTTGAACCTACGCCTAACCCGAGACATTCTCGATGACATGAACGACCAGCATCCACTTTTTACTATGACCCGTGGGATTCGTGATTGTGTGAACTTCGTAGACATTAAAATCTTCCAGCAGCGGTTAGTGGGTAACATGGCAACTGGGGACGAGCAAAAGATTGGCATCAGCATCACACCGAAAATAAACTCTCTCAAATTGCGGTGCCATACCATCAGGACCGCTGAATCCACCAGTTTCTACACCTTCTTTCCACGGCGACTCCATACCTTCTCCCTCATTAAGTACGGAAAACTCGAAGCGAACCGTAATAATGAATTCCATAGCCCGGTTTATGTAGCTGGAGATCTTATTCTCCCGGCCGGAGCAACAGACTACCTCTTGAATAAGAACGAACCTTTAAAACCTAGCTGCTTCGATCCTGATAACGGCAAGGGGACCTCGGTTTTCTACAACACTCTGACTCTGGGGATTTTTAATAGCGGTGACTCCTCCCGCATCTTTCGTCCAGGTAAGATCCTTCAGAATGACGGACAAGTTTTTAGCTTCAACAGTAAAGAATTTAGCTACAAGGAGAGGGGTCACCCCTATGCCTCAAAGCAAGACTGCTACTCCGGTTTTCGGGGCTTTCTAGGTGGAGTTCGCCTCGACGCTACCGAGGACAAAGGCTTCTATAACCTCTTTGATCACACAGGAACGACTTCTGCCAACATGACCAGTCTTCAGGACTGTATCAACGAGACGAAGTACCAGACGACTCCAAGTCTTCACCGGCACTCGAAACTAGTTTATAAAAAAGAACTTAACACGAGCACGGAGGCGAAGGTTCGTCTCGCTCTTACAAAATTCAACCGTTTTAAGGCGGGATCAATCCCGATAGCAGAGAATCCCACTCCTCATGCTGGTGATCTTCTGAAGTTCATAATAGATCCGCCGGGAGATGGTGTCCCCTCTTATGGGAGGATCTTCCTACAGCCCATTGGTCAGACAATTGGTTTTGATAAAGACCTGAAGGACAATTTTTATGGAACGATCGGTGGCAGTTCTACTGTTAAGATTAGTATTCATCTCGATGTTTTAGGTTTTGAAAAGACCACGACCTCCCCGAGTGTGCCTGGAACTCTTGAAACGATGATCACGAAGCTCGATAACGTTGATAAAAACTCATACCTGAATGTGGCCCCTTCCGGTCACGTCATCAAAAATACACTGGAGTATATAGAGTATGAGGATGCGGCCAAAAAGCTAAGAGACAAGTGCGAAGTCAAAAATTCAACTCAGTGCCAAGTGGCCCTGAAATACGCTGTGAGCACCTGCACTCCGGCAACGGCTTGTGATCATGGAGTCGAGTTCAATACTTTCAACAATAAGCGCACGATTTTTAAATCCTACCTCAACGGCCTAATGGCCGTCGTAAATGGTACGGACACTCCGCTCCTAACTATAACACTTGAAGACTTACCCAATTCCAGCAACACGAAAACACTCCTTAACCACAAACAGTTAAAACTTTCCGTGAATAGCAGTTGGGATGATTTTTTCCCACTCCTCAAAATGAAATTGCCAAGTGCGAAGGGTCTTCAACTGCAGTTCAACGCACTTCACTACGGCGCCGACAACCGCTCGATCCGTTTGCACCTCGAGGACAACAATTTCCAGCTGGCCCTAAAGCCCATGGAGAACGGCATCACCAACTATAATCTCAACACTTCGTGGAGAACCGCAGACAAAAACGACGGGGTGGATTCCCAGGACCTCCGCGAGATCGTTCACCTAGACTGTCCCAATGGTATGGGTCTCGCTGACTGGGATACCGACATGTCCGGTAGTTCGAGTTTCTCCTGGAACTACGCCAACACTCCGCCCGGCGCCAAAGTCGATAGTAATGACCACTCGACTCTCGAACAAATCGTCTTTGGCCCTGACCTAATGGAGGGACACCTCGCCTCACTGACGAAGTCTATCGTCAAAAAATGTACAGTGAACTCCAATCGCTCCATCGTCTATGGTTTTTACGTTTGCGAGGAGCTCATTATTGAGTCACGCACTGAACCGCTTCACATGATTGGTACATTCATCGTCAAAAAACTGGTCCAGGATGTAAATTCCCCTATGCCGGTCAGCTGGTACAGTATCTGGGATGCCAAGGCCGCGGACTTTATCCTATCCGATTTAAATAGCGGCAACCCTCAATGTGCTGCGGGCAATGTTGTCTCCAAAACCTTTTACGACTACCTGACCGACAGCTCACTTCCTAGTCGCCTCAGGAATTGCAGTGCCCTCAACCTTGTCAACAACGGCCCCAATAACTTCACCTGGACCACAGTTGATCCGGACATCGGCATAGCCCAGGCAGGGGATACCATGACCTCCCAGAAGGCGAACCGGATCCAGAAGTGGATCATCAAAGAAGAATCTCGAGTGGAGGTGATCAAATGATCACAAAAAACCAACGCGGCATTGGTATGCTTGAAGTCCTGATGGGCTTCGGGCTCCTGGGTGTGGGCTCTGTGATTATCTTGAACGGAGTCGATTTTATAGGGGAGAAAAAGGAAATTGTCGACAAAGCTGCCATTCAGGAGAGCCTTATCACCAGTCTTCTTGAGTCCATTCGTGCCAATGTTGCGCGTGAGAAGGTAGACTTCGCGCCGGACGACTTCTTAAACCGGAATACCTACCCTAGCGTCCAAGAGAGCCTCAGTCTGTGCTGGGTGAACGACGGTTTCGTACCCGTTGATGCATTCCCCGAGTGCCCTGGGCGCGTGGGTTATGTCGTCACTCCGCTCAAGATCGGATCCATGGAGTTTCGAGGACTCCATAAAGTTATCCTTCGAATCACCCATAAGGAACTCTTTCCGAACACTTACCAGCAGTATGAGTTCATTGTGAAGGACCCATGAGAAATAACCAGAAAGGCTTTACCCTCATCGAAACACTCGTCACGTTGGGTCTCACGGGAGGCTTAGCTCTCGCCTCTTATGCTCTTTACAATTTCAACCGCCGTGAGACAAACCGTCTAGGTGAGGACATCCAGGCGACGATCAGTAGGTACGGCGGCGGCAAAGTCTTAAACCTTGACTTGATGGGTGCTGAGCCGAGTTTTAATTTCTTAAGTATTAAAGAAGATGCTGACAAAGGTGGTAAACCTTTCTTTGTCCTGGCCCCAAGTGAACTTTGCTCCAGAGAGTGCGATCGTACACTTACACTTAAAGTCGCACCTGGTGCTGGGCAATCCAAATCGATCTTCTTTCTCGTCCGGAAAGGCTACAAGGATGAGATGGTAAAATTTGCGGTCGACCCGAAAGATGCTTTTGATGGTACTACCTACAAAGGGATCAATAAAAATTTCGCGGACCCCGGCCAAAGCATTAGTAAGTCAAACATCGGTCCAGAGTCGCCCTGGGAGGCAGATAGAGTGCTGCTACTCACGTCCGAAATGAGCTTCTTTGACCGACATAATTCTATTCGCGGAACCATTGCCAATGATGTGCACAGCGTCTCCTGTAATCCTCCGGGCAGCTGCGACTTCATGGGCAAGAGACCCATGCGGTTTCTTGGGAAAGTTAACTCAGCGGCGAGTGATCTTGAGCAGATCACGGTCAGGGGGCAGAGTGGTCTCCTTCAACGGGAGTATCAGATCTGTAGGCCAGATGTATCAATGACGTGTTCTTCCACCATCGACATAGGACTCGTGCTTTCCGCCAAAACCTTCATGGAAAAGCTCCCCTACCTCCCAGGCATGGATAACCGAGCCTACTTATCTCCGGTGGAGCTCGTCGAATACTACCTGAAGAAACCGTCGTTCGCTTCTCCCGATCACCAGACCCAACTCATCCGAACCCGCTATAAACTTTCGGGTGCTGAGCTCGTGGCCGATGTCACGACCCCGATCATAACCGGTGTTCAGGAAATTATTTTCAAAAGAAGAAACGTCTCTAATCCGCTGATTGAGTACCGGATTAAGAAAGTGAATATGAGAAAGAGTATAAAGTAAAAGAGAGGACCGCATGAAACAGTACGTTGTCTACCTTACATTGCTAGTTTCCCTGCCTGCCATGGCCCAGTTCACGGTTTCACCGTTCGGCGCCGCCGGGCCGTCGGCTCCACCGAACGGTGATGGCGGACAGTCTGAGTGTGGGCCAGGTAAGAGCTGCTCCTTTGAGCTCACCCTTAAGCCCTTTTGCTTCGGCACAAACCTGCGCGCTTATCCAATCGAGATTCAGATGGATCCAAGCAGGAAGGTCCACACGACACTGAACCTGGAGAGTTCAACGGAAGCAGGCCAGACCGATAGCTTTGCAATTGCTCTCCCTGGCCGAATGACCTACGACGCCGCAGGGACTCACATTAATTGCGACTTTACTAATGGCGATCAGCCACTGACACAAGTGGGTAATCGCTCAATGACGTGCAAGATTCCTTGGCTTAATGACCGGCCAATTAGCTACACACTGACTGAATGGGGCTCACGGACAAATCCTTATACCGCCTACGCCCACCCGGCCTGGTCCGGAGAATTCGTAAGGTATACGGGGGTTGGACTCCCGGCAGTTCTCGACAATCCAGCAGATAGCTCAGTCATAGATCAAAACATCACTTGTATGTACCGCTTCACCTCCTTTAATTTCTCGGGCACCGTGATCCAGAGCTCAGTCAACTGCTACTTCCCCTCACATCTGCCTGACCTCGCATCCCTCATCTCTGTCACCAAAAACGGCTCACCGATAACAGATGCTAAGGTCTCCGCCTACGTCAATATGGTGAAGATCTTTTTTAAAGGCAGAATCAACTCACTTCCAGAAAATCGTCCCTTTAAGCACGGGAAGATGGTCCTTGAGTCCCCACCGAAATACTCTCTATCTTTCGCCCAGGCCGGAACGCCCGACGACGCGCCCGACAATGGTTCTCGCCGGCCTATCCACCACGTAACTGAAGGCGCGGGCTTCGACGTAAACAACGGCTACCAGAGCTTCACCGCTCAGGTTAAGTTCCCAGGGATGGAGGGCTTCTGCGGCGGCTTCTACTCTCCCCTCATGCTCTTCTTTGACAACAACCTTCCGAAGTTCAATGGCGTCTCCACCTTCCAGCTTTATAAAATCGCCGAGGGAACTCCAGTGAACTGGCCCGAGCGCAATGCTCCTGGCCACTTCCTTGCCCGTCTCAAAAAGGGAGAGAGTATGGTTGCTTCCTACAAGAATCTCTTCGGTCAAGATGAAAGCTTCGCCAACGGCTTCGAGGCACTCAAAGTCCATGATGACAACAAGGACGGCGTGATCAACGAGAAGGATAAGATTTGGAGTGAACTCTACCTCTGGAATGACAAGAACAGTGACGGTTTTTCAGATAAAGACGAAGTCCGTAAACCGAAGGACATGGGTCTCGTGAGCATCGCTCTCGCTTACACTTCCAGGGATGAAACGAAGTTTGGTGCTCGAGCCCTGGCCCGTGAGAAGGGTAAGTTTACCTTTAAGAATAAAGGTAAGGCCGTCACAGGCAACATCTACGATATGTGGTTCTCACCCTATAAGCAGCAGTAAAAACTTTAAGAGGGCCCTTCGGGGCCCTCTTTTTTTGGTACCGGAATCAAGGCGCCTGAACCGCTTTTGTCTTCCACTCGTCACGCACGCAGAATCGATTCCCATGCTCATGAGTGGTTAAAAAGAGCTGCCGCTGAAAGCAAGACCACTTGTTAGGAAACTCTCCGACTGGAGCACACGAATGAAAGAGCGCCTCTGACTTCTGAAGCTCCAGTGAGCGCTTCTCTTCACAGGCCTTATAGTACGTCTCGAGGACGCAGACCCAGTGCTGATCTTCACAGTCATAAATAAGAAAGGCGCCAGCTTCATATTTGTCGGAGATGATATCCCGGCGGGCATCAAAGCCCGAGGTCAGTTTTTCTTCCTGGGCCCTAAGTGAGAAGCACCCAACGCCAATGATCAAAAGCAGGATCAAATTTTTCATATGCATGGGCTTGTCGGGACATCCAAGGGATCACTCGAGGGTGTTTCATATGTCAAACACACTTCAACAAATCCAATCATTTGATCTCGATTGAAAAATAGGTTTCTTTTTGCCTTAATTAAGATACGATCATTTGAGGCTAGAAATAAGGCAAAATCAGGCGTATTTATGATTAAGATCAATCGAAAAGTTGAGTATGCCCTTATGGTTTTAAAGCTCATGAAGGAAAAAGGCGCCTCGGAGCTTACCACCGCTCGGGAAGTGTGCGACGGTTTTGAAACCCCCTTCGACACCACCGCGAAGGTCATGCAGCAGATGAATACTGCCGGCATCCTTCACTCACACAAGGGAGTCAAGGGGGGCTATACTCTGGCCCGTGACCTTTCCCAAGTGAGCTACCTAGAACTCGCTGAGCTCGTCGAAGGGAAGGCCTTTATGATGGACTGCCACGATGGCCCCTGTGACCTCTACCATAAGTGCAACATTTCTCGACCGATCAAGCGTCTTAATGATTACCTGATCACGATCTTCTCCGCCCTGACACTGCATGAGCTTCTCGCGGATGATAATCTGCTGGCCCTGAAGAAGCATCCTGAGAAGAAGGTTGAACACTGTCCTTTAGTAGACATGCGCGCAAGTGACGAGGTGAAGGTATGAAAATAGAAGAAAAACTCCAGGACAACTACAAGTACGGCTTTGTCACCGACATTGAACGGGAGGAGTTCCCCAAGGGCCTCTCGGAAGACATCATCCGGCTCATCTCGCAGAAAAAAAGCGAGCCCGAGTGGCTTCTGGATTTCCGACTTAAGGCCTACCGGTACTGGCTGACCCTGACTCACCCTGAGTGGCAGTACTGTAAGGTTCCGCCCATCGACTTCCAGGCGATCTACTACTACTCAAAGCCCAAGACTAAAAAAGAAGTCTACGCCAACCTCGACGAAGTTGACTCGGAACTGCTCGAGACTTTTGAGAAACTCGGCATCCCGTTGACCGAGCAGAAACGTCTGATGGGTGTGGCGGTGGATGCCGTCTTTGATTCTGTTTCCGTAGGAACGACCCATAAAGAAGAACTCGAGAAGGTCGGGGTCATCTTCTGCTCGATCTCTGAGGCGGTTGAAAAGCACCCGGAGCTTGTGAAAAAGTACCTCGGCACCGTCGTTCCGATTGCTGACAACTTCTACGCTGCACTGAACTCAGCAGTTTTCACCGATGGCTCTTTCGTTTACATCCCGAAAGGGGTCCGCTGCCCGCTGGACCTATCGACCTACTTCCGGATCAATGCCAAAGAGTCGGGCCAGTTTGAGCGCACTCTCATCATTGCTGATGAGAGTTCCTTCGTTAACTACCTCGAGGGTTGCACGGCCCCTCAGCGCGACGAGAACCAGCTTCATGCGGCGATTGTTGAGCTTGTCACCCTAGACGACGCAGAGATCAAGTACTCTACAGTCCAGAACTGGTACGCCGGCGACAAGGAGGGCAAAGGTGGCATTTATAACTTTGTCACTAAGCGTGGCCAGTGCCGAGGCAAAAATTCGAAAATTTCCTGGACTCAGGTCGAGGCCGGATCAGCGATCACCTGGAAGTATCCTTCCTGTGTCCTTCTTGGGGACAATAGCCAGGGCTCATTCTACTCCGTTGCTCTCACCAACCACCACATGCAAGCGGATACCGGAACGAAGATGATCCACGTCGGCAAAAACACTAAATCGACGATTATCTCCAAAGGTATCTCAGCGGAGAAATCCCAGAACGTCTACCGGGGTCTGGTAAAGATCATGCCGAGTGCGACCGGTGCAAGGAACTACTCCCAGTGCGACTCCATGCTGATCGGCGACCAGTGCGCTGCCAACACTTTTCCTTTCATCGACGTCAGAAACAACACCGCAGTGGTTGAGCACGAGGCCACGACCTCCAAGATCAGTGCGGATCAGATTTTCTACCTTCAGTCACGGGGCTTTTCCCAGGAAAAGGCCGTGTCGCTTATCGTAAACGGCTTCTGTAAGGAGGTGTTTAAGACCCTCCCCCTGGAGTTCTCTGTGGAGGCCGTCAAACTC
>JAIYDC010000117.1 GCA_027487685.1 Pseudomonadota bacterium
GATTGTTCTCAATGCGGGAATGGGTATAAAGACCTTTCAACCGATTGCTCTTCGGTTCCGTGACGAACTAGGAATTTTTGATTTTAAAACAGAAGTTCTACAAACTACGGTGCTTGAGGTTTATCCGACGTTCGACGAGTTACCCCTTCTCCGGGCCTCGGTTTCCCCAGAGAGCCTTGAGTTCGGGACTTATGACATCGCTCGCCGAGGAGACTCAAACCTCTTTATCGGGACCAGGCCATACCGTCGGGGAGATCCCATCCGGCATATCAACTGGCGCCTCTCTAAGAAGACCAAAGTCATGGTTAGTAATGAGTATGAAAAGAGTACGAATACTTATGTCACCTTGATCGCGGAGCTGGGTCTTTCAGAGCAATCTGGGACCGGCGATGCCTCGACCTGGGAACTTGTCAAGGATGTTGCACTGGGATTGTGCTGTAACGAGATCCGCCGCGGAAACTTCGTCCAGCTTATTGCTAATAATCTCTTTGTTCCTTTCGACACCGGCCACCGACAGCTTCAGCTTTTGGAGAGGCACTTCACTCGCCATGAACTTGCTGAGACGGTTGGTGATGCACATTTAGCACGGCTGGAGAGCTTGCCAGCTAATGGGCAGATCTATTACCTTTGCCCGATCCCACTTAATGTCATCAGTAACCAAACCATCGAGCGCCTTTTGTACCTCCGGGCGGCGGGCCATGGGATCGTCATTCTCCTCCTCGACCCGTTTGACGAACTGGCCTCACGGATGAGCGGTAAACTTAAGCTTCCGTTTCGAGAGCTCGAGCGCTCGGGACAAGCGGACCTTGAGAACCTTCGGAATCGTTTGCGGCCAATGGGAATTTCGGTAGTTCCCGTGAAGCTTGAACGGGAGGGTCGGCGCTATGACCAAATGATTCGCGAGGCACGCGATCTCCTGGAGCTCAAATGAATGAGCGCGATCGGTTCTATCTCATATTCTTCATGACTCTACTTTTTGGAACCGGACTTGTCTGGCCAGACACTCACCTTCTGCCTTTGTACGCCGGGACTTACGGTTTGTCCTTAGGGCTCCGACTTTTAGTCGGGCTAGGTGACGATTACTTTGTTTCAGTGGATAAGAATCGCTTTGGGAGCCTGGGCCCTGAGGTGATCATTGCTGGGAAAGAGCTTCCCCTTATGGACGAGAGTGACCGACGGGAGGAACACTTTCTCCGAAACTTTGAGATGAAGACCATCGCTAAGAGGCGAGTGGGAGAAGTGCTGTATGCCTCACTCGCGGTTTTTGCTCTTTTTTATCATCAGATGTTTGATTTATCTCTGGCAGGGCTTCTTCCTCTCATCTGCGGCTATCTGATCATTGCCTCGACTTATGTCGGTCACCTGTTTCTTCCTCTGGCCCTTAACGCCTGTGGGGTCATCTTTTCTTTCGGAATCTCCGCCTCGGTACAAAAGACTGCAGTTTTACCTCTCTACATTCTCTTGGTTTTTACGACATTCCGATTCATCTCTGACCTCTCCGGTTCGCAGCTGCGACTGAAGAGTTTTCGGCAACTCCTGATCCTTTCTCTCCTTTTCTCTGGAGTCCTTGTCGCCCTGGCACGGGTTCTTCCCAATCCTGAAGTCGAGGACGAAAAGGCGCGCGAGCTCACCGCGACGTCGACTTCGGCCCTGAAGGGGAGGCGTCTCTCCATAGAGTCCCAGATTGCCGCACTCGAACAGTTTCCCGGAGCGAAGGCCCTGGCCCTTCGCCAAGCACTCATCATGCACGCCGCAACTCTTGGTGAGTTAGAGCGTACCCTCGGCCCAACGGACTTTAGTCCTGAGCGAAGTGTGGCCACCCAGCACAAGTTCAGTGAACTTCAAGCTCTGGATCGTGAATACGATGCCGCCTTTCAGGAGACTACATCCGAATCGGATCAGACGGCCCCGAATGAGGTGATTTCAGGGCTCCTTGATCGAACTTCTGGAATCTACGGACGTGCCCAGGACCTCATGGGGAAGATGGAAGGAATTCAGGAGCAGTTAAAAAGCGTTCGCTCAGAAGATGCGCTACAAGGGACTGGTCCTTCAGTGCAACAAGCGGACCTCGCTGCTAAGGCCTTGGCACTGAAGGAAGAGTTTGAGAAAACTGTTTCTCTTTCTCCGAGGGAGCTTACTGAGCTCGCTTCTTATGTCGATGAGAAAAAAAACGAACTGACAGGTCTCGAACAGGGTGGGGGGATGCTCAAGAACCTTGGAGACCAGCGGCAGGCCATCGAGGCCCTCGATAGGCTTTCTCAAAAAACCAATTTTTCGCCAACTGAACTCAGTGAAGTAGGAAAGGCACTTCAGAAAACTCAAGAGCTCACTGAACTCAAGGAAACCCTTCGGAGGGATAGGACGGCCCTCGCGTCTAAGCATCAGGTACTTGAACTTCCGGATCCTGTGAAACCTCCGCGGAATGGAGTGCGTCGGTTTATCCCACTCCTTCTTCTAGTCGCTTTAGTCGCTGTCATTATGTTCATTCTCAAACGACGTGGAATCAGGAAAGTCGAAGTAGAGGAGGAGGACCTGCGTGAAGTGAGCGAAAAGTTAAAAAAGCTTCGTTCCTTACGTCTGTCACCGCGAGAAGAGGTGATCCATTACTATAATCTGTTGCATGATCTACTTCAGAAAGTTCATTACCCGGGCAAAGAGACTCCTCCTTCCTGTATTGTACATGATGAACTTTCTGAGCTGTACCCAAAACTTGGTGATGCGACCTTTGTAGTGACCGAAACCTTTGCCCGCTGTTTCTATGGGGAGCGTGATGTCAGCAATCTCGAACTCCAAGGTTTTCGCAAGGCACTTCGGGCGATTTTCACAGTCCACGGTCTCCGCCCCTGAGGACTGTGTTTTAATGTATCCATGAGTCTCGGTTAAGTGTACTGACGAGTCCTTGAACGAATAATCCTGCTGAGTTTGAATCGCAACGGAAGAATAGCTCTGGTTCGATGAGCTCAATCTCTCCGATGAGAGGCTTCGTATGCCAGGCCAGGAGGTCAATGCGGGCAAAAAGAACCTGCGCTGGCAATGCCGCGAGAGTCTGCATTCCGAGCTCCACGAGCTCTAAGCTTGGGGTGAATGGCGTCGCCGAACCTCCGAAGTCAGCTTGCACCCGAAAGTCTCCAGAGGCCGGGGACTTAGCTACGGCGTGTGAAAAGCGATAACCTTCACCATTTGAAAAATAGACCAGTGAAACTTCACCTTCGGTTCCGATGCTTTCGATAAAGGGCTGAATCAGGAGATCCCCACGGGCGAGAATTTTACGCGCTATTTCTTCGACATCATCCTTATGGTCGAAAAGGTAAGTGAGTTCTGCAGAAGCTGATACGGCCGGTTTCATGATGAGTCGAGACCAGGTCTGATGGAGATTGCCTAGCTCTGCCATCAAATGGTCCAAACGGTTAAAAATTCTCGTCGGAACGATGGGGAGTCCTCTTGCTTCGAGGTCGTGAAGATAATGCTTGCTAGAGTTCCAACGGATGACGGGGGCCGGGTTGTATAGTTTGGTTTGCCCTCCTACCTTGTCTACCCATGCAAGGTAGGATGGGAGATTCCTTTGGTAGTCCCAGGTCGTTCGTATCACGACCGCCGTGGCATCTGACCAGTTCACTGCTTGGTCTGACCAAACACGAGTTTCGAAAGCTATACTCTGGGCCGTTAAAGCTTGACGCAAGAATTCATCGTCCACGGAACCCGCTGCTTTCCCTTCACAGGTCACGAGGATTATTTTTTTCTTTGTCACCATGTGGTCTCCCCGTGTTGGTTATCTACGATCTATCTTGCCGAGCCGCTGCTTGGCCTCGCTGACCACTGCCTCAACTATGGCACTGTGTGCTCTCGTCGTGAATGGTTGCCGTTGAAAGTGCAAAACCACCGGGATTTCAAGCCAGAGTTTCGGCGCTTCGATGCGAAGTCTCGGATTGTTCTTCGCGAGGTGTTTAGGCACCACGGCCATTCCCAGGCCCAACTCTACACCTTCTATGATCCCATAGATGTCGTCGAGGTAATGCCGCAGGATCTTCTCTGTCGGTTTCCCAGCGAGCTTAAGATATCTCAGTGTCGTCTCATCCAGTTCGTCGTGGTCCAGGTAAATCTCCGGGTGCTTAGCGAATTTTGGGGCAACGAGCACGTACTTCTCAAATCCCAGCTCAACGCTTTCTATACCCTCCCGCTCCACGTGCCTATCGAGGAGAACATAATCCGCTTCTCCGCTCCGGAGAATAGGGAGAAGCTCCCGAACCTCTCGGGTTTGGGTCTGGAGTTGCAGCTTTTGATGGTTCTTGAGAAGTGGGGCCAGTGCTGGTGTGACAACTGACCGCATGATCGATGAGAACCCAGCGACCCTGACCATGCCGGCCAGAGCGGCCGATGGGCCGGATCGAAGCTTATCCAAAAGTTCGTTCTCTAATGAGTCTTGAAGCTGGCAGTATTTAAGGAGATCCAGACCTGTACTTGTAAGTTCGATACCAGAGCGGTCCCTAATGAGTAGTGTTGCTGTGAGTTCGCTCTCTAAGTTAAGAATCCGTTGCGAGAGAGCAGACTGGGTTATGTGAAGGTGGATTGCTGCTTTGGTGAAGCTGCGTAGACGGGCGACGGCATAAAAGGCTTCCAGTTGAGCAGAGGATATTTTCATTTAATTAGTTTAATCGATAGTAATATGAAAACAATCGATTTTACTTCATTCAACAAATCTCTGATATGCCTTGGGACAAACATTTTGAGGTAGGTTATGAAAGCTATTCTTCTTATGCTTCTTTTTTCTTTTTCCCCTGAACTCCAGGCCTGCCTTGTGGCGGATGGGCGCAGTGACCTCCTGGCGGTTCTTTTGTCCCGAAGTGCGGAATGCCCTCAAGATGTCCGGGAGCTAAAGAAACTCTTGGCCGAGGACGGTCTTCAGGAACTCCCTGCCATAGTCGCTAACCGCGGTCGCCACAACCCTGGACAGGGCAGCTTCAGTATCTTTGAATCCATGAAGGGCCAATCCCGGGTACTGGAAGGTCAGGCCCTACTCCCGGAACACCTGTATTTTGGACACTTCACCCAGCTTGACCCGACTAAGAGCGTGGCGCTGGATCAAACCAATGCCTCAGGAAAACTTCTGATTGAGGTGATTGCATTCGACTTTAAAAAAGGGATCTACAATTTCTATGAGCTTATCGGTTCTGAGCGTGGGCCCAAGTGGTTTTATCGAGGAGACTCGATAGACGCCCTCGAGGACAATAAATTTCTTAAGCTGGGTCGCGCCCCGCAGTTTGGAACCAAAATGCGTTGTTCGGCCTGCCACAACTCCGGAGGACCCATTATGAAGGAGCTAGCGGCGCCCCATAATGACTGGTGGACGTCTTTGAGAAAACTACCTTTCGGGACCAACCGACCAGGACCAGAACTCACTTCCTACCTAAATCGATTCATTGATGCAGGAGAGTTCAGTCGGAACGTGCAGGCGGGCATGAAACTCCTGGAACGGAAGAACTTATCTCAAGGAAGAGGCCTGCGTGAGAAGCTGAGACCTCTTTTCTGTACAACAGAGATCAATCTAGTGTCCGATGTGACTCCGCTGGCAACTCCTGGGAAGCCGCTCGAGGTTCCCTCTGCTGTATTCGTCGATCCACTCTTTACTGGGAAACTGCGGGTAGAGATGCGGAAAGACCTCTACCTTTCGGCACTTAAACAGCTTAACTCACGCTTCCATGAGACTAATGATGAGGATGCGGATCACGCTTTCCTTGCACCGATCAGAGGCCAGGTTAACCTCCGGCAAGTTCAGAGTCTCATCAGCGAAGGATCCATTGATGAAGAGTTTGTTCTAGATGTCCTGAGCATTGATTTCCAAAATCCACTCTTCTCCAAAGAACGGTGTGCACTTTTAACTTTGGTGCCAGAGAGTGGGTCCCTGATCACAGGATTCTTGCAAAATCTCAATGCTACGGATATTCCATCAGCTCAGCTCCTGGCCTTTAGACTCCAAAAGCATGATGGCGCTGCCCATCGGATTCGAGCACTGAACTACCTTGAGGATAAGGTGAAGGCCCTAGCGACAAAAGAGGGAGTCATTCGTGAACTCCGAGCTTTGGATCTGCTCAGGAAGTCTGTGCTCTTCGACGAGATTTCGAAAAATCCGAGAGGCCAAATTCTCGAACCTGGCTTTCGGGTTATCTTTCCCGAGCAGGAGTAAGAATAGGAAAGAGGAGTGGGCCAAAATACAATTTGTCCCACGCTGACGCATGGAGCGATTGCTTACATGTCTTCAAACGGGAGAAGAATCTCATCTTTCAGCTCTAAATAATGGTGACCGTTCATCTGGAAAGAGAGTTGAATTTGATCGAATTTGAAATAGGTACTCGATACTTCCATGGGGCTTGCAGTAAGGGACTGGTCTGATCAACAACCTTTCTACTTTCCTCTCACTCACTGCTCCGGTCAGACCTGTGTTAAATTACTCCCATGATTCATCTTTTATTCTGCTTTATGCTGGCGAGTAATGTTTTTGCTCAGAATGTAACGAGCTCATTTGATCGAAACGTTCTAAGTACTAATCCATCTGCTGCAGCGACACGAGGCTTTGCTCAACTATCTATGGGACACACTTTTAAAGGGGTGGAGACGAAAGTTAATCCCGATGCTCTTCAAAGTGATCAATACGAGGAGGAGGTGCAACTTAATTCAACTGAGCTTCGGATCACCGGAGGGCATCGTCGCTACGTACCCGAGCTCTACATCGGGTTTAACGACGTAAAGAAGGTTACTGAGCGTGTCGGGACCAGTGAAAAACTGATGAGTGATACGACCTTTATTGATAATTCTCTCAGTCTCGGAGTTTGGGCCACGAAGCGGATCAGCATTGGTTTACGTACTTACTTTCCTAATATTGCTTTTAATCAAAAGTATCCTGGCACGACTAAGGACGGAACTTCTTACATGGGAAATAGTGAGGTTGTCTTCAAAACAACGGGTGTCACTTTGGGCGCAACTCTCGTCCTAGTGAGAGGATTCTTTGTAAGTGCTTTTGGGAATTTCGATAAGCAAAAATCAAGCTTCGTCAGTCGCCGTTTGGATTATGAGAGCAATCAGGTCAAGAAAGACGATGGGAGCTTCTCAGAGGACATCAGCAGGTATGGTTTCGGCATAAGCTATCTCACCGGAAGCTCTCTTGGTCACGGATTCCGGACTGAACTCTCATATTCCTTCATGCAGATTCCAGAGGGCGGTGTTGTTGTTGCAGATCAGGAAAAAGCGGAGGAGATAAAGGCTTCGATGGAAATGGCGTGGAAAGGGATATCTTTTGGGGGACGAATAAGAATGATTCGTAACGGGTTTTACGACCAGGGTGATTATATTCAGCGATACTTTATCCAGGAACCGCCCACTGTCGAATTTGTCAGTTCCTATGGTGGTTTTTTCTCCCTCAACTCAAAAAGGGGTCATAGCTTCGGGTTTTCCGGATATGCATTACCGGCCGAAGGTATTCGAACTCTCGATAATGGTGTACGTGCCCCATCTAAATCAAAGACTATAGTTATGAGTTTTAACTACTCCTATCTTTTCTAGCTATAGGTGACGCTAGTTGTTGGTGCTATTCAATTTTAAGACAATCCGTACCCGAAGATATTATCATGGGATATGAATGATTTAAGTCCTTGGTTACAGGCATTTTTTTGGGGATTATTTGCCGGAGGTTCACTCCTCTTTGGGGCGGCCATTGGATACTATGTTCCTCTCGGAAAAAAGACTCCACCATTAATCATGGCATTTGGATCTGGCGCTCTTCTCTCTTCTATCAGTTTTGAACTTATGCCGGAAGCTTTTCATCACGGTGGAATGCTTTCAACGAGTGTAGGATTTTTGGCCGGAGGTGTGATCTATACACTCCTGGATTACTTTCTATCTCAGAAAGGAGCTTCTCAACGAAAACGCTCAACGGAGATTCAAAAGTCGGAAGCCGAGCAAGTAGGAAGTGGAATGGCCTTGGCAGCTGGGGCGCTTATTGATGGAATTCCAGAAGCTATCGTCTTAGGAATTGGGTTAGTTGGTAGTCAAAAAATTAACACTGTTACGCTAGTTGCTATTCTTATTTCAAATGTTCCTGAAGCACTTTCTAGCACCTTGGGCATGAAAAAAAATAATCGATCCTTCACGTTCATTTTTAGTCTTTGGTTCATTATCACACTGATCTCTGGTTTCTTTTCCTTTGCCGGTTATGCATTCTTCAACAGTTTATCCCCTGTCGTAGTATCTACGATCACTGCCCTGGCCGCAGGCTGTATGCTCACAATGGTTGCTGATACCATGATTCCTGAGGCCTATGCAGAAGTTAATTCTCGTGCAGGGTTGGCGATCCTTGCAGGTTTCTTGATAACCTTTTACTTGAGTAAGCTTTGAAAGATGTGCTCGTCAAAGTCGGCTTCCTTGAAGATGACAGTTTCAGGTCATTCATGGGAGACAAGTGGAGCTGGATTGTCAGTCTTTAGAAACTATGACTTTATTGTTCCTCTTTGAGAATTGAAACTGAGGACTGTTGTATTTAACAAAAGCCATTTTTGTATAAATCGTTTCGAATTTAAATAGGATGCTTATGACTCTCGTAAGACTTGTCTACGCCAGCCACTTCAAGCACAACGACTACTTCCTCCAGTGCCTGGAAGGAGGACGGGAGGCCGTCAGTCATCTCTATAGTAAGATCTGCCAAGATCCTCGGCACGAAAACGTAACCCTTCTTCGGTTCGAAGAAATTTCAGAGAGAAGGTTTGAAGACTGGTCAATGAAACTGGTTATGTTGACAGAAAAGAACAATCGATTGATAAACCGTTTTGCGACAGTCAGTAAGTTCAATCCACTGCGAATGAATGGTTAGAGCGCTTGGGATCTTTTGGTCGCAATTCGAAGCGAGTAAATTTTTTCGAGATGAATTTAAATCAATGCGATCGAACACTAATCAATGACGGATATACCTCCTCGATACTCCCACCTTTGGGGGCCAACGGTCTTTAATGCAATTCATCTATCCGACTGAATAAGGCGGGGATAGCTCCTTTAGCTTATGAGATGACTACAAGGTATACTGTTTTGAAAGCACTTTATCTTGGTATGATATGCTTGTTTTGATTTTAGAGATTGAGCAGATTTATTACAGGAATGATCCATGATTGATTTTTTGCGAGAGGCTTTACCTAAAAACGTTTTTCAAGGACTGCGCACTTTCTATAAGGATAAAGTAACTCACTATCAAAGGGATATATATAGTGAGTTCGGTGAAGACTTCACGGCCGCAGTACTCCTTGGGTTTAAGAAGAATGGTTTCTATGTTGATGTTGGGGCTTTTCGACCCAAAGAGCTTTCTGTGACTTACTATTTTTACAAGAAGCTTGGGTGGATGGGGCTCATAATCGAACCTAATCCTGCAGCGAAGATATTGTTCCAGACCCAAAGACCACGGGACATTTTTTTAAACATGGGAGTCGCCCAATCTGGTGGGGATCTTACGTATTACGAATTCACTAATCAAACACTCAATAGCTTTTCAGAACAGGTGTTCAAAAATAATCAGGCAACTCATACCAGCAAAAAGATGATTCCCGTTCAGCCTCTGAGAGAAATTCTCGCAAAAATTATCCCACAAGGAACTTCAATTGATCTCATGAATATAGATGTGGAAGGATTAGATTTTGAAGTGCTGGAATCAAACGACTGGAATCTCTTCTCTCCCAGAGTTTTGGTAATTGAAGATCACACCTTTAATCCTGAAGCGCCACTTCAAAGTAGAACGGTTCAGTTCCTGAAGGAGAAGGGTTATAAGCTGAAGGCCAACTGCCTTATTAGTCTAATTTTTATTAAAGACTAATGAATTGTTATACTTCTCCTTCAGAAAGATATCTTCGTTTGCGTTTGAGTCCGAGATCATTATTTGTAAAAGGGACTTGTGAAATCAAAGCTTTTGCTTTCATGAAAACAGATAAGAAGACGAACGTACTTGAAGACTAGAAGAAGCCTAGGGGCGCCCAAGATATCCAAGCTATATGATCTTTTAGAAGCAACGATAAAGAACACTTTACATGAAGCAATCCTTTCAATTAAGGCCGGCACTTTCTCAATCGAAGTCATCAAGAGGTTTAAGGAAGTGAGCACTCTTAAGCTTCTAACGGAGTCTTGGATTTATGAACTACAGTGTAGTCTGTAGTTAGGTACAATGCTGGCTTCACTTGGATGCGGCTTTCGGACTTTTTGAGATAAGCTTAAAGTGAAATGTCTCATCAGTCTGATCTTTATCAAAGAATAAGATCGCCTAAAAGTGGTGCTCAATTTCCAGCGTGAGCTGAGCTGGGTTTCGGTTCAACCCCTTAACGTATAAAGGCCAGACGAATTTTGCTTGGTAGTCTAGGTTAGGGCCAACATGAAACGCAAGGTTACTATAG
Source organism: Pseudomonadota bacterium (assembly GCA_027487685.1). Classification (GTDB taxonomy): domain Bacteria; phylum Bdellovibrionota; class Bacteriovoracia; order Bacteriovoracales; family Bacteriovoracaceae; genus Peredibacter. The sequence goes on from JAIYDC010000117.1 coordinate 10,416, forward strand.
GGTACCGGCTGGAATGCATGATCTTGCGTGTGATTAATGTCGTGGTAAAACTTTATCCCATTGACGCTCTTCCAGTTTTCTTCATTCCAGATCAAATGCGCTTGGGACATGAGTCCCATGGACTGCTCGAGATTAAGCTCTCCTCCGTTGTAGTAGGCCCCGCCCAGCAAACCAAGGAGGAGTGCATCTTGACTCACCGATGCCAGTCCCATTAATGCTTCTCCTAAAATCTTCTCCTCATTTTTTGCGAAAAGTTGTGAGCTACCCTGATATGTTATCTTTGAGCTCCAGGACCATTCTCTTTCATTGACCGTCCAGGGTCTAAGGAGTGTTATCGACAGAAGATCAATTTTCTGGAACTCTAGTTTTTTGTTCTCCACGCGAATCGATGTGTCTAGAATTGATAATTCGGAGTAGGGCAGGTAGCCCTCCGCATAGTCATTTAAATCATGAACTCCCGGTCGATACCCAAGAAGTAAGGCCGTCCTCCCATCATGAATTGTTCCAAGGCTTACTTGAGTGATATCATGTCCGTTATGCGGAGAAGGGAGCTCGTTTTTTTTGATTGAAGAGGTATAAGAAAGCTCACTCAATCTCAGTAGGATATTTTCCTCTTTCTCTGCTAAGTCTTGCGGTAGCACTCCATCCTTTCGACTGTGAATCGCTGCAATCTGCATCGCGGCCACTTTTAAAGTCCTTGGGTTCTTTTCGCTTGTCACTACTGCATTAGGCCGAAGGATATCCTTTACTTCATTCTGTTCTTTGAAACTTAACTGAGTGAATGCATGCTGGGCCCGTAAGCGGACTGAAGGTCTGTAAGTTGTTTTCCGAACCATGTCCGATGAATGGTGGAGGACTTTTACAGTCTCGAGCGGGATCACATACCAGGGGATATGTTTCTCAAACTCCCGTTTGGGCTGTGCAAAATCGAGAAGATTTAGGATAAAGTATGAACAGTTATCACTTAGGAAATAATACCTAAACTGGGCCCTTTGTCTTAATTCCCAAACGTGAGCAAGTATTAATCTCGCTTGTTCAGGGGTCAGCGTCGTTTCGTACTCCCAGATGTCCCTACCTTCTGCCTCATTGTATTCGTTCACTTTCATAAAGTAAGGATCGAGGCTAAACCACCCAAAGTATCCACCCAAAAGACCTTTGACCGCATAGAGGACACCGATCTTATCACGGACATCGGCCGAAAAATTAAGGGCATAGTCGAGAAGTTTGTTTTCTTTGACTTGAGTCGTATTGAATTTCAAGAAAGTATGCCCGAATAGAGAACCAGGATTATCCGGATAGTTCCCTGCAAAAACAACACTCACTCCTTGTGGATTCAGACGGTCGATCCAATGATCATAATCGGGGCATTTGGAGTGAGGAAAAAGGTTACTACCGAGATAACTCTCGATGAGCATCCTTCGAGCTGGATAAAGGCACTGAGCGTGGTCGTTTGAATTAAAGTTAACTTTTGCGTTGAAGGCCGAGATGGTTGCTTTTAGTTCTAAGTCAGGGTTTTCAGCTGACCCAGTGAACCAGAATGCTTTATTTTTTTGATTTTCTTTGTGAAGAGATTTGATCCATTGAGTACGGAAAAGATCCTCACTAGCAAAAGAAAACGCTAGTGAGGAGATGAGGATTAAGAGTGGGATCACACTTTAAGTGAACAACTAGCAAGTAAGGTATTTAGACCTTGGACGACTTCACTTGGATTTTTTTTGTAAAATAATTGCCGGTAGTTTCTCTTGAGTGAAGGAGAAACAGATTCTGCGTTTTGGCATCCCCAGATTGCAGCAAGAGCATTAATCCTTTCCCCTTCGCCCATGGCCACTTCGCGTCTTAAGGGGATGAGGTTAGATTCGACATAGTGGATTTTTTCTTTCTCTTGCATGACAAGGTCATGCTTCGCACAGCCGGAAGTTCCGGAGGTCATCGCTAGACTTTGTGAAAATGTAGCATTCGTGAGAGATCGCGTGACAGACCCCGAAGTTGTCATTGACTTGGTGACCTGCCAACCTGCTCCACAGCCACTGCTCTTGTCTTCAGCAAGCAATGTCGTTGATATTAGAACGACAGCGAGAGTAGCAAAAATCTTTTTCATTTTACATCCTTGTTGATTGATTTAGGTATCTTACCCATGATGGATTATTTTTTCCAGAGCTACTATGTTCGAGAGAGCGCTAGTTTGTGTTTGGGGGTCCACGTATCTAACTAATTCTAACAACCAATGGCGATGGATGTGTTTATGTTGGTCCTTCCGACCTTGTGACGCTGGTCTTTAGAGGACGCAGCTCTTTGCAGATTGCGGCCCAGTCTGCAAAATATGAATAAAAGTTGAGAGAGATTCCGCCGAGACGTCGAATTTCTAAATAATAATGATCATTTCTAAAGGCGGTCAAGCGTTATTGGGTGACCCATCGAAGCTCGTTCTGCACGGATCGGGATGACATTTTGCAAAGAGTTGAGTGTTAAGTTGTCTCACTTAGCACTTTGTTAAGCGAATTGTTGCGCTCTCTCTCTCGCTTCTGTTACTGTCTTTATATGCAGTATTCTAGCTATCACGATCTTCTTAGTGACTACTTCGAGAGACGGAAGAACATCAATGCATCATACTCAAAACGTGCGTTTGCAAGGGATCTTGGTGTTTCCAGTGCACGACTCTCGCAGGTGCTTAATAAGAAGCACGGCCTATCGACTGATGCAGCAAAGGACCTTGCGCGTAGACTGAGGCTTAATTCGGAAGAAGCCAAATGGTTCGTCGAATCTGTAGGAGCACTCCATTCCCGTAAAAGTACGCAAAAAATTGAATTCATACAGAGAATTCAAGAGTACAAACGAACGGCTAAAAAGTTTTCGGAGATTCACCTTGAATACTTCAAGGTGATTGCAGACTGGTACCATTTTGCGATTCTCGAACTCACCTACATGGAAGATTTTGAAAACGACTCTGCTTGGATGGCAGATCGTTTATGCATTACCGTGGAACAAGTGAATGAGGCCATCACTCGTCTGAAAAGCCTTAACCTCGTTACTGAAGAAGATGGGAAGCTCAAGGATGTGTTCAAGTTTCTTGCAACTCCTAATGATGTGCCCTCGGCATCGTTGAAGAAATTCCATCACCAGCTGATGAAGAAGGCGATGGAAGCATTGTATGAGCAGGATGTGATGAATCGCGAAATCTCAAGCAACATATTCTCCGTCAGGAAGGATAAGATTCCTGAATTCAAGGAGAAGCTACGAGTGTTTCGACGTGATATGGAAAATGAGGCGAGTCAATCGAAAGGCAAGGATGCCGTTTACTGCCTTAGTATGCAGTTTTACGAATTAACCAGGAGTGTGGAATGAAATTCTTTTTGGTGCTGTTGATATTACTGCCTTTTAGCGCATTTTCAAAGGAAGGCGGAAACGGTGGCGATGTCATCGTTTGTCGTGACGGCAACGCTCAGATCAAGTCAATTGAACTTCTCGACTATTATGAAGCGAGACAAATGCGGCAGTTTAAGGTTTTAGAATACCCTGGGTTAACAGATAAACAGTTTATAACGGCGATCGCAGATAAGATCAATTCTCTAGAAGATCTCGAAAGGCCCTTCGATACGAGAGAAGCTCTCGAGCTTATGAATGCTGTACGACATTTCATCAAGACAGGGCAGTCGAACACCAAAGGCATTCTCTTTACGAATGAAGTACTGACCGATATCCCTGATTCCGAAGAATTATTCATACCACGTGGATGTTACGTTGAGCAGATTGCGATCTGGCAATATCCGAGTTTCCCGGAAGATCCTCGCTTCATTTTCCAGGCAGATCTTCTCAAAAACCTTAGTGACCGTGACCTGCGTGGATTGGTACTCCATGAAATGATTTACAAGACTCTCTACACTCGTAGTTTCGGCGACCTGCTAAAGGATTCGTATTCGCCCCGTTACTTCCATGAGAAACTAATGTCGCGGGATCTGAAAGAATTTACATTCGTTGACTACATCCAGTTTCTCCATGGACTCTATCATCGGCAGGGGTCGAAGATTCAATACGTAAAGAAGGCTAATGTTCATCTCGATATCAGAATGAATGAGGCATTGCCCCAGGACGATGGCAGCATTCATATTAAAATTATGAATACTGATGTAATGATTGCGTTGAATAAGGATGGCAAGATTGATCGCAATCTTACTATGAAATACGGAAGTATCAGGATTAAACCTCACGATACGTTTGGTTACTATGATTCCGGAACTCTTTTCGTGACACATACTGAGGTTCCTTTTTGGAATGAGGATACAGATACTATCCGGTCCATAGTCATGGGGTTCGGAGATAACATGATGAGGGTGAATCTCAATCCATTTGGAAATGACATGCATGGATCGTGGGTATGGGGATTCACATTTAAAAGCACTGATCTCAAAAATAAGTACTTCTCTATAAGGGCAACACCTGGACCAATGGCACAGAGCTTTAGGAGAAATTTTTATGTTGATTTTAATGACAAGTTTGAAGTCGTCATAAAAGAAATTTAGAACGAGTTTATGACTTAATATTAATGTAGTTTTTTTATTGCGCATTATCGTGAAGATTGAACCATCTCGCTAAGCCTAAGCAATTTTTTTGACGTGGGGTTGTTGGCCTTGTCGGATTTCATACCTAAAGCTAATTCTAGAAATCGTAAAAGAACGGCATTCAGACGATATCTAAAATTCTTAAAGAGAACTGGAGAAATCAAAACAGTCCCACAGATTTTTGATGAAGCCACGAAACGAGATTCAAGGGAAACAATCATACCTGGAGAACTTCCTACCTGGGATGATGTTTTAACTTATTTGAAATCATTAAAGCCTGGAAGGTATCGATTCCTTAGAACTATTAGTAATAAAACTGCCATAAGAGCAAATCCTGCTTATGTTCCTAGGCAAGTAACAAATGGAGATCTGGTAGCAAGACTCTCATTTGGCTTTTGGCAAAATTGTTTTGATAAAAAATACAGTGATATAAATCGTTGGGCATATAATAGAATTTTAAAATCAAGAGTCGTTGCTGCTCATCAAATAATTTCATCAATTACATCTGTCCATAATGACTTGAAGGAGCTGAATGATTTAAAAATCGGTTCTCTCATCAAGAAAAAATTTTCCATTATCATGACTTGGATAAAAAATACCAAAAAGTCTTAAATTTAATTCAAATGATGAATAGTTAATCCTTCTGTAACTCGCACGATAATTGGCATTTCCATTCACACGGAACAATTTTCCTAGTTTCACCTGAATGTATGATTATCCGGCCCTGCATCTACGGCCATGCGAAATGA
>JAIYDC010000121.1 GCA_027487685.1 Pseudomonadota bacterium
GCCAAAGTCGTCCCTGTCTTTAGTAGAATAAATAAACTTAGTTAATTATAGGCAAACAGCTACTGAGTTATCAAGGATTTAGTGCTTCACGGCATTCTCTCCGGCAGTCGAGTGTTCCCAAGTTGATAGGGGCATTCCCGATGGGAAAACATTCAGTACTTCCCGAGGACGTACTGCCGATCCATGTTGGTTAAGAGCTCATCTAGCCTCGCCTCACATTCCGTCGCCTCAAGCAGAGCGAGTTGCCGGTAGACAAAACATAGCCGCTCTTGGGCACGAACATGAAAAGGCGAGATCTCAAGGGATCTCTCAAGGGCAAGGCGTGCGCCGGCGAGGTCACCGGCAGCGAGGAAAGCGACACCATTGTTAAAATCGCAGTTTCCAAAGGTATTATCAAGATAGTTGGAAACATCGAAAGACCTGAAGTTTGAAAGGGAGGGTCGTCGTCGGAACCGAAAATTTCTAGTGACTTCGCAACGGTAAGGTCGAAAAGTCTTGGGATCGTCAGGTACTAGCTCAAGCCAGAGGCCATAAAAAGAGATAGCGTGATTTGGGGCAACAGGGCCAGTAACCTGGGTACTGAATAGCCGGTATTTCGGATTGATTATCTTCTGACGCAAATTTGGATGGTCGAGGTAGACATCCGGAAACTGAGCAAAAAACTTTTCCTTCGACCAACGAAACCCGAAACTGCTATGTATCTGAATAACGTCCCGGCGAATTCCTAGAACCTCACGAACATAATACGTCCCGAAACCGAGTGTATCACCAGAGGTGACGGCGACAGCATTTTTCGGCAGACTCCTGAGTCCGTTCAAAATATAATCCTCGATCACGGTGTTCCTGCGATAGTCGTTGGCCTGGAAGTTCTTAACGACATTCACGCCAGCATTGATGAAAAGGGCAATCGTGAGTAATTTCGGCAATCGAACTCCAGGCCGGTGTGCAAAGAACAGAAGGATAAAGGTGAACAGGAAAAGCGGCTGAAGAAGGAAGCGCTCGAAGATTCCTTCTCCCTCAAGATCCAGAGAGACTTTTCCGAATACTTCGAAAACCCAGAAGTAGATAAAGAAGGTAGAGCCCAGGACTCCTAGCCTTACTCGCTCAACTACAAGATGAGGCCAGTAGCGAATGATCAGGAAGCCGAGAGTTAGCACGAGTGCCCAGCCTTCGTTTACGAGACGCTCAAGAAAAAACCAGACCCAGGAGTTACTTCCGCCCTCGGAAATTTTGAGCCGAAAAGTTCCATAGTCCGTTCGGAGGAAATGGTCCAGAACGTCCCCCACATCCTTGAGCGAACCCCATGAGCCGTAGTCCTGCGGCCGAAAAGCTAGAAGGGAGAAGTACAGGCATAAAGAAAGAGTGCCAAAGAAGATCGAAAGGCAGAAAAGGCGCAGATTGATGACACGGTAGAAGGCGAAAGCAAAGAGCGGAAAGACTAGGACAATGGTATGGTGATTCGCAACTGAGAGAGAGAGAAGCATAAGGAAGGTAGGTTTCAAGAGAAGATCTGGACGAAGGAACCCCGTGAAGAGCAAGGCTAAAAAGAGGAGGTGTAGCGCGAAGACGTCTGGGAAAATCGCATAGCGCCACACGACTCCCACTGAAGCTAGCACTGACACCACAGCGAGCGCCGTCACCGTTCGGAAACACCAGAATAACCTGCCTAACGATATAAGTGAGATAACCACAGAAAAAATAGCAGCACTAAAGAATGGATTGTCACCAAAGTAGCGGACCGGGACGTGATAAAGCAGATTCCATAGAGGATAACCAGGCGGGTGAGTGACCCGAAGCAGGTAAGCGTTGGTGACGAGTTCGCCTGTGTCGCCAGATTGGACGCTGATGGGAGCCGTGGAAAAGTAGAGAAGCCCGGCAATACCTAGTAGTAGAACAAGCCGTTGAACCTCTCCCCGCTTACTCCATGATCCCCATTTCTCAAGCAAGATCTTCATTTTCTAGTACTTCTCAAGGACATATTGGCGATGCATATTACCAAGGAGTTCATCGAGCCGCTGTTCACACGAATGATTTTGCCCCGACTTAAGTTGACGGTAGACGTAACATAAGCGCTCCTGTGCCCTTGCGTGAAAGGGAGCAATCTCCAAGGCAGCTTCAAAAGCAGCACGAGCGCCATGAAGATCTCCTCCCTTAACTAGCTCGACACCCTGATCGAAGTAACAACTCCCATAGGCCAGGTCAAAGTAGCGAGATACTTCAAAACCTTTGAAATCTGCAAGATTTGGTCGATTTCTGAAGCTGAAATTCCTTGTCACCTCGCACTGGTACCTAACATATGCCTTGGGGTCGGAAAGAGATATCTCAAACCAGAGCCCGTAGTAAGAGACCATATGATCGCGTGGAACATTCCCACTAATTCGATTAGTGAAGAAGCGGTATTTTTTATTGACCACATTCTGTTTGATCTTTGGATCGTAAATAATAACTCCCGGGTAGTGAGCGTAAAACTTATCGACTGCCCAGTCAAAACCGAAAGTATTATGGATCTGGATGAGGTCGCGCCTTACCTTCTTCACGTCACGAAGGTAATAAACCCCGAATCCCTTTGTGTCACCAACGGTGAAGACTACAGAATTTTTAGGCAGGCTTCGAAGCCCGTTCAACAGATAATCTTCAATAGTTGTGTTCTTCCGGAAGTTGAGGACTTGGTAGTTTAGGATAATATTGACGCCAGCATTCACGAGTAGTGTCAAAGCCAGGGCCTTTGGTAGTTGAACACCTGGGATATGAGTTAGGAAAAGTAATAAGAAGGCGGTCAAAAACAGAGGCTGGAGCAGAAAGCGTTCGAAAACTGCCTCGCCTTCAAGATCAAGGGAGGCTTTCCCGAGAATGTTAAAGACTAGGAAAAAGAACCCTAAGGACAGTCCTATGATGAAAATGCGTGGTAGCTCACGCCGTACTTCTCGCCAGTACTTAAGAACAATATAGGCGAGGCAAAGAACAAAGGACCACCCATCACGAAAAAGACGCTCAATAAAAAAGAGTAGCCACGAATAGCCTTCTTCATCACGCGCATGGAGCCGAAGTGTTCCATAATCTTCCCTGAGGAAGTGACCTATCAGGTCACCGAAACTGCGGATCCATGACCAAGATCCATAATCATTAGGATGGTATGAGAAGAGAAGAAAATAGACTGAAAACGAAAGAATACCGAAGACCAGGGAGTGGATTACGAGCCGCCAGGAACGGACCTGATAGAAAGCATAAACAAAAAGCGGAAATACGAAGATTATAGTATGGTGGTGCGCCACAGAAAGCGAGATGAGGAAAAGAAAGAGAGGTCTCCTGAGTAACGATGGGTTTCGATATCCAGCTGCCACAAGTAGGACAAAACAAATATGAAGCGAAAAAACATCTGGGAGAATGGCGTAGCGCCAAACAACTTCTGACGATGCCAGGACCGCCACAGCTGCAAAGGCCATCCTTGACTGGAAAAGCCAGAAAAGGCCCGCTAACCAACAGAGAGTGATTAGGATGGTAAAAACCCCGGCGGCATGGAAGGGATTTCCTCCGGAAAGATAACGTGTGGGGATATGGTAGAGGAGATTCCAGAGTGGGTAACCCGGTGGATGCGGGACTCGGAGAAAGTAAGCGCTGGTAACGAGTTCGCCGGTGTCCCCGGATTGGACACTCACAGGTGCCGTAAGGTAATAAATGACGCCAAAAATAGCAATCAAGAAGGCCGCAAGGAGAAGCGGCTGGCGACGCAGAAGGCTATCTAACACGGTAATCTACCGTCAGAAAAAGAGGAGTTTCTGGATTTCATGTGCGTGCTCCGGGAAGTAGATCTGAAAGACAGCGACGACGATAATTGCTGGACCAAAGGCCATAGGCTTATCTTTGGTCATACGGCCTAGACCAATAAGAATAAGGCCTACGAGAGCACCCAAGAAGCAGCTCATAAAAATGTTAAGTAGAACGCCGAAGGGGCCGAGGAATATTCCAAGGATACCGTAGAGCTTTATGTCACCACCGCCCAGGCCGATCTGCCCCCGTATTTTGTAGAACGCCCAGGTGACAAAGAAAGTGGCGCCAAATCCGATAGCGCCACCAAGAAGCCAAAACCTCCACTCGTGTGTGAAAACGGAGAAGATCAAGAAAAGAGCAAGGAGGTAGAGGTTTAACGAATCGAGAAGTAGATGGTGATCTAGGTCGATGAAAAAATGGCAAATAAAGACGCATGCGACAGCAAAGAAGAAAATAAAGGTCGTCAGGTGAGCTGTATCCAGCTCTGTAGGAAATAAGCCCAAGGCTACGAAGCCTGTCAGTAGTTCGATCAATGGATACCGGGGAGAGATCCGTGCCCTACAGAAAGCGCATCGGCCTAGAAGGATAAGGTAACTCAGGATCGGAACATTGTGAAACCAGCGCAGCTTCGTACCACAAGCGGGGCAGGCGGATCTGGTTACGACAAGATCTCGTCTCTCTGGAAGCCGGAGAATTACGACGTTAAGGAAACTACCTATAAGCGTTCCGAAGATAAATATATAGATGCTGATGATTTTATCCATTAATCGAGGTTCTTTCGCTGGAAGAGGAAAACAATCAGCAGAAGGAGACCCAGGGAGTATGTCAGACCGTAGGCAAGATTCGGTAAGAGATAATCAAGCGGCAGTGACTTTTTATAGATCACGAAGTCCTTAAGATTGAGCTTATGAAAAGCTGGAAGGACGAAATGATAGAAGTCGAGTGAAGCACGGAGGACTGGGTTGTTCTCGACAAAAGAAAGACCCTGAGTTTCTTTCACTGCGTGGCCAAGGATCAAAAGCACAACAGCGAAGAGAACGGAGAGAATCGAGTTCGCGAGGAGGGATATCAGGACAACAGAGAACAGCATGAGGAGGGATTCCAAGAGGATGAATCCGATCGTCCAGAAGAGAATGGAGGAGAGCTCACCACCTAGAAGCGCCGTAGAGAACAACGTCAAAGCACTTAGGACGAGAACATTCAGTACCTGAATCCCGAGAAGTCCCAGAAGCTTTCCGATGATAAAAGCATACCGAGGAACGGGCCGGGCTATAACCATATAAACGGTCCGGGACTCAATCTCCTTCGACAACAGGTTCACGCCCAGGAAGAGGGAAATTGCTAGCGAAGAAAGGGAGAGCATGCCTAAGCCGAAATCGAGTGCCACACGTTCGGGAACGCCGTAAGTGAACTCTGTCGCTACGTAAGTTACGACCACGAGGCCCAGTCCGAAAAAGAAGACATTAAGGAGAATCTTGCTCTTGAAGAGCTCTCGAAAGGTATAGTAGGCAATTGTTCGAATCTTAATGATAGTCATCACCGGCGCCCCTGGGTCTGGTAGAAGATTTCTTCGAGACTTGGCTTTACGAGCTCGAGGCTGAAGACGTTTCCGCCCGAACCCATCGCTTCCCCAATGAATTGGTCTTTAACTGGCGCCGGAACGATGTAGCGATGGACACCATCAGGAAGCGCAACAGTGGTCTTCGCAATCTTAGAGAGTTCGTGGCCTCCGCGGACATGAACTACGAAGTCGCGTTCTTGTTCGTTAACGAGGAGCGCGTTAACGGATCCATCATAGACAAGCTTTCCCTCTTTCAAAAAGATCACACGATCGCAGATCTCCTCGACGTCCGGGACAATATGGCTGCTAAAGAAGACAGTCTTCCCTCGTCTGTGAACTTCGATAATGACGTCCTTAAGCTCTTTTCGGCCAATCGGATCGAGGCCTGAGAGAGGCTCGTCGAGAATGATAAGCTTTGGATGATGAAGAATAGTGGCCAGGAAACCAATCCGCTGGAGCATTCCCTTTGAGTAGGTCTTAAGTTCTCGCTTGAGTGCATGATCGACTCGAAACCGAGGTGCCCAATACCCGAGTTCTCGAGCGATGTCATTACGGGAAACCTCTGATAAGGCGCCCATGAAGTAAAGGAATTCCTCGCCCGTCAGGTTTGGGTAAAAGTACGGCCGCTCTGGTAAGAAACCGAGATTCTTGCGGATCTCGAGCTTGCTCGCTCCAAGCGTCTGGCCGAATTGAACCTCTCCACTCGTTGGGCGGATGAAGTCCATAATGATCTTTAACGAAGTTGTCTTTCCCGCGCCATTGGCACCGAGGAATCCTACCATCGAGCCCTCTGGCACCTGAAAGCTTACGCAATCTAGTGCTGTGAACTGCTGAGCAAGCAAGTCGGACTTAAAAATTTTCGTTACATTACTGAAATTTATCATCATGATTAAACTGTATGATGAGAAATGCATTAAGCAAGTACTTTTTTAAAAGCGATCTCCTACTCCTGACAGGAGGCTTAGGATTTCTCCTCCTTGCCGGAGCAATCAATGTCCGGACGGAGAAGCCAATTATCAAACTCACAAAGCAGGATACGGCGCTGAATATTAATCACGATCTTGTCCGTCTACTGAGCGCCGGCAATAAAAGACTACTCACGGATCTGCTATGGATCCAGACACTGATAGAGTCAGATCTCGAGCATTACAATAATCGTGATCTAAACAACTGGCTTTTCCTTCGCTTCAATACGATCGCAACTCTGGATCCGAACTTCTATGAAAACTATCTCTATGGGGGTCTATTCCTCGGCGTAGCAAAGGATGATCTCGAAGGTGCCGACGTGCTCTATACGAAAGGTCTAAAGGTCTTCCCTGACGACTACCGCTTGAATTACAATGCCGGATTTCTTCGCTACTTCGAGCTGGGTAAAATGGAAGCCGCTCTGGTCTCGCTTAAGAAGATAAGGAACAACCCGCGTGCACCGGTGTTCATCAACTCGATCATCAACAAGCTCATGCTTGCGACCGGCACAGGACTCGAAGAGGTTTTCGGACTCGTACTCTTTAACTACAATTCCACCGAGGATAAATACCTGAAGGAGAAACTCCGTAGGGACCTCTACTCAATCCGCGCAGAGATCGACCTGTCTTGCCTGAATAATCAGGGAACCGAGTGCGCTCTGGGAGACTTAGATGGAAAACCGTATACTAAGAAGAATGGATCCTGGAACTCAGCTAAGCCCTTCCTTCCTTACAGGTTAAACCGTCGCTCCACGACTCAAGAGAGGCTCCAGGAAACAAATACGTTTAAATGAAAAACGGGGAGCATTAAGCTCCCCGTAATAGTTTTAGATCAAAAAGAAATCTTAATAACCGTTTCGAATATTTCGCAATACCTTTTTATCGTCTATTGTGAGATAAGAAGCAGCAGAAGTACCGGTGTAGTCCTGTGAAATAATCCCTCCAGCCCCAGCAGTGAAGGTCATGTTGGTTGCGTCGGCTTGCGTCCCGAGGGCTGTTGCGGTTACATAAGACGAGTCAGCACGGACCCCACCAATACCTTTACCGGCCGCGAAGACAGTTGCGGTGGCCCCAGAGTTACCCCCAGTTGCTGACCCAGCTGCAACGCCTGCAGCATAAGGGCAGTCCACGCTGTTAAGTCCAGAGTTCAGGGCGGCAGAGTAAGCATTTGTATTAAGTGTCGCGGTTGCCGTGAATCCGACTGCATAGTAGCGATTGA
>JAIYDC010000128.1 GCA_027487685.1 Pseudomonadota bacterium
TCGAATTCTTAGCCTCTGAAAGAGTGGTGTCATATTAGGAAGTTGAGCTCGTTTTGAGGCAGGGCGCAACAAAGCAAAGTAGTTCTAGTTTTATCTGAGTCGTAGTCACTCATCTAAACCCCTTAATTTATGCTTTGGTGAGGACAACTTATACAGAACAAGGAAAAGTCGCGGATTAAATTAAATGGAGAAGAAGAGCTTTGAATTTCGTTCCTAATACTTAATAAAGGCGACACAGCGCCCTCAATACTCGTTGGGCTTCGGTGAATGAAGCCTTAGAGTTAAATCCAACAGTCTAGGAAAAGGACCTTGGCCTAATTCCTGTTTCTTTCATAATCGGTCTTCACATGACAAAGACCTATCCCGCTGCTAGGGTATTCGCTCCAATGAAGGAAGGTAAACATGAAATGCATATTTCTATTTTTTCTTACGATCATAACGACATCAGTAATGTCAAAAACAATTCAGTTTGATGAAACAGATGGCCGACATTTCATTGAAGTTTACATGATTGAAGACAGATGGGCCGTAGATGAATTTATCATTCGCCCCAAACAGCTTCAGGATCGCTTATCTCATCGAATTTTTGATTATGAATCGGATGCCTTTCGGTATGCGAATCAGATTCGTGGACGAGCATTCTTATCCGGTACAAAAATTTCCCTCGTACAAACCGAAACGGCCCGCCCTCTCTGGCCAGTAAAACAAGAGTGGAACCAAGAGTGGGAAGAAAAATACGCTGAGTGGGTTGAAGCTAATATAGATAAAGACTTTTTTGTTAAGCATCAGATTTCTACCGATTGCGCTGACGTCGCCTATGGTTTACGTTGGATTTTTGCGCGCATTCATTCTCTCCCGATAGGCGCATCTCTTGCAGGCTCTGGCATTGTTTTTACCAATCTTTCATCCCGTAAGGAATGGGACAAACTTCCGACTCATCAAGACTGGTCAAAAGATAAACGATTCCTTGCAGCGCTCAATTGGATCTTCAACAATACTTTTACGGATACACTTGCTACTGATAGTTATCCTCTGAAAGTTTCTTCCGATTCAATCATGGCCGGGACTATAAATTTTTTAGGAGGACATACCGAGATCGTATCAAGGATTAATCCCACAGGAAAAGATGTTCCGATCTCTTTCATTAGCTCAACACTCCCAAAAGAAATTCGACAGTTGTTGACGAGAGCATTTACTTCCTCTTTTGCCGAACCGGAAGGTCAAGGTTTTGTGCAATTTCGTTGGCTCGCAAACGTCGCCGGAAAGTGGAAGCTTATTGCGAAGGAAAAGATGCCGCACTATTCACTTGAACAGTACTCAAAAGAACTGTGCCCAGACATTGAACATTTCGCTCGCTGCGTGTACAAAAAACTACATCTCGAATTTATTCCACAAGATGTCATTGAGGCCCAACTTCAATCTCTTATCGAGACAATCAATTTGCGAAAGCAAATTGTCACTGATGGATTTAAAAACTGCCAATCAATTGACTGCTCCCCAGGCAGCGAAGGCTGGGAACAATGGAATACTCCTAGTCGAGACAAACGTCTTTTGAAGGCCTACAAGGACGGTAAAGAGTTAGTCAACGATCTCTCTGGACTTGACCCAAACCTCAAAAAATATTGGGAAAACGCTTTGGGAAATACAGTCATTCGCAATATTGGTGGAGAGCTTTTATTGAAAGACTTCTTCTGGAGACTCGATCACCACCTCACATCTATCGATCCGCGTGACCCCATTGAAGCGAGATGGGCGTCAAACCAGTCAGGAATTTCAACCACGGTCACCAATTTTTTCAAACGGGTACGCCCTACTCGTGAAAAGGCTCTTCACGATTCCATTCAGTGTATTGGAAATTTGAAAAAATGTGGACCTGAAACTGAGATTTACAAGACAACAAATACAGTTAAATTAGATGAAGTGTTGATCCGTATCTATCGAGGTTATAAATTATATTGTGAAGAGCATGTCTGTGAAAACCGAAACCTCACTAAAGACATCCAGTGGATTCTTTTTGCTAATTCGTCTCCTTGGCATTCAACTGAATCGCGACGAGGAGCTGTCCATGGTTCCCCGATCATCATAACGGGAGAAGAAAAAGTCCAAGAGATTGGTAGCTGGCTTATCGTTGGAAATAAAATGCGCCAACTTCCCGACGGAGAGTTTGTGACAGTCCCGGAAGATGCAAGTCTGTTTGGGATTAGATCTTGGAATAAAATCTTTGCCATTGATAAACACAAAATCTGGATCTGGGATGGTAATTCATTTCATTTTTTTGCAGATGTGCCAAAATGGTTCAAAAGCTTCAGCTTCACAAATGATTTCTTGGTTGTAGATTATTACAATGGCACATTATTAATTAACAAGAGGGGTGAACTCGTTCGTGATTTTCACAAGACGGATTGCTCAGATGACGGCTCATCAAATTTTATCTTCAGGAATGAAGAAAATATTTTAACCCTGTTAGTGATGTCAGAGGAAGGATTCAATAAAATTCCCCTGCCTGATCAGAACGTAACGTGGAATATTATTGGACAAGATCATGGGCGTGTTTTTTTAACTGCAACTAAGATCGAAGAAGCTCATAGTAAGACTCTCTACGTTTTAGACGGAAGTAAGTTCAAAAGATATTTTGATATTCCACTTGATAACTTTCGCATGTGGGAGGGATTTTTCATTGCAAGCGATTATGAGAACATAATGATATTCCGTCTTAAAGATATGGCGAAACTCAAAGAGTATACTGGAGACTCGTTTTCAGTCTTAAAAATGCGAGTACCAGTGATATCCATCAGCAACGATCGCGATGGGAGTGGCTCTGTTATTCTCTTGGGAAATCCAGACAATTTACGCGAAATGAAATTTAAAGGTCACAATATATACCTCCATCCCGACTGGTTTTCTGTGACAGATTATGAAACTGCCCAAATTCAGTTTATCGATTACGAAGGCCAGAAATTGCATTCGGCCTTTCCCTTTGAACGCTACCGTGCTCTTTCAAATGATACTAGAGTTGCAGTCATGGGATGGAGCAGTCTTGTCGACGACGAAGAGGTCGAAGTATCAGAGATTGGTCATTATGGAAATCTAGCATCAACTTCTTCTCCCTGGGCGCAACGGCTTTGGATCGAGAATGAGACTAATTATTCATCAGCACCAATATCTGTTCTTCCAAATTCCACATTTGTTGACAAAGGTGTCCTCTTCGAAGTTGCCGATGGCCTCCGGCTCTTCTGGCCCAAAGGGCGATATTAAATCATCA
>JAIYDC010000004.1 GCA_027487685.1 Pseudomonadota bacterium
ATCTTAATCTCGGAAATCTGGAAGCCGAAAAGAAGTTTAAACAAATCGCGCATGCCTTTGACTTGATCGGAACCAAGAATGCTCGGCAAAAGTTTGACCAAGGGGAAACCGATGAACAGAAGCAACGGAATTATGAAGAGTACCTCCGTCAGGAGAGTACTCGCAAACGACCATTCTATTCTCAATCCCAGAGCGACAACGGCCGCTATTCTTCGAACCATAGCGGTGAGTATGAGGATTTATTTTCCAACATTTTTGGTGGGCGAGGAAGTACCGATGGCCCCGGATTTCCGGGCGAAGACACCAACTACCAGTTAGAGATCGATTTCCTCGAGGCAGCTCGCGGTTCCGAAAAAGTGATAACGCTTCCGAATGGGAAGAAGCTCCAGGTCAAAATTCCTTCGGGTATTGAAGCAGGTCAGAAGCTCAAATTCTCTGGGCTTGGCGGCCCAGGAGGGGGAGGAGGGCAAACTGGCGACGCGTATGTTGAAATCCGGATCAGACCATCGTCGGAGTTTCGCCGAGAAGGAAAGGACATTTACTCCGAACTACCCGTGAGTCTATTTGAAGCGGTAAATGGCGGGGAGGTCGTGGTGCAAACTATCGACGGGCCCGTCAGCTTAAAGATTCCCCCGGGTGCAACGACAGGCCGCAAACTCCGAATCAAAGGAAAGGGAACTGGCAAGGATAACGAACGAGGAAGTCACCTCGTCGTCCTCAAAGTCGTGACCCCTAAAGAACCTTCCCTGGAGATGAAAGAGGCCTTCCGGAAACTCGAACAACAGTTCGCCTATAATCCGAGGGCCAGCGCATGAGGACCCTAAACCACTTGAATCTTGAAGAACTCTGCAGGGAGTGCGACCTCGGATCGGAGGTCGTGATTAAATTCGTCCAATTAGGATGGATCCTTCCGGCGGACGCGTCGTCGGTTCTTTTTGATCAAGAGGATCTGGCGCGGGTCTATCTCATCCGCGATCTCATCCATGATTTTGAAGTCAACGATGAGGCGGTCCCGATCATCTTGGACCTGGTCGACCAGTTGTTGACCCTACAGGCGGGGTTCCAAAAAGAAAGAGGCAGTCCTCCTCTCCTTTGACAAAGTGAATCTTGGTAAAGATTCATAGGACCCGGTACTTTTGCGCCTAGCGGAGGAATTTTGATGGCCGATGAGTTTATTGTTCTGATATGTCCGGTTGCATCATCATCGGCCAAGGACCCCCGTGAAAAAATTTCTAGTCAAATACATCAATTACGACATGACCAAGACGACTAACCGAAAACGCCGGGACATGCTCGTCGACAGTAAGAGTGAAAACGGTGTTCGTACCCAGCTTGAGCGGATTCATAAGGGCGAGCAAGTCGTCGCGATCCGCGAGATAGAATGGGATGAGGAGCAGGCCGAGGAAGTCCTTCGGGAGGACGCCGCCGAGGAATTCGATTATGGTGTCGTGAAGTTCTTCGAGACAGAGAAGGGATTTGGCTTCATTAGACCGGAAGACGGTGGAGATGACCTATTCTTTCATCAATCCGGTTGTAGAAATGGTATCCCGGCCGACAGAGATCGGGTGGAGTATCAGATAAGTAAGGGACCGAAGGGCCTGATGGCCATCTCTGTTAGAGTCATTAGTGGTTATAAAATAGGCCTAAGGACTGATTTTTTTCTCGGACTATAGGGCGGCAGATGCATTTTAAAAAAAATCATTCTCTTTATTCTATCAATCAATCTTTGCTCAACGAGTTGGGCAAGAAATGTTCAACTTGATCCCAAAGAGTCTTGGATGATGAACTTTGGAGTCTTTTATATGACTCCAGGTACATTGCGTTCTCAATTCGATCAGGCTTCTAGGGAGAACCTCCATTATGGGCGAGCTTCCAATGTTGTCTGTGAATTGGGAACGCAAACCTGCCGGGGAATAAATGCTCTTCACCCAAAGATGATCATGGTACGCGATGAGCACACCAGAACTTATCCAAATTTTGTTCCTTCGAAGCAGGAAAGTGCTTGGTTGATTTCACTCATTCAAAAATATGGCCCTGAGACCTCGAACGAGGGGTTTGTGAAAGTTCGGATCATTGATTGTGAGGAAATCCCAGAGCCTAACCCAAGCTTCCGGAATCCACACTCCTGCGTCATGAGCTTCTAGCCTCTCCAAGAGTTAATCGAGTTCTATAAAGGGCCTCTTTCGAGAGATTTTTTAGAGAACTACCGTTCAAATCTTAAAAATATTGGCTATAATTGGCCTATGAAAAGTCTAAAAGAGCAGTTACTTCAGGCCGGCCTTAAGGCCACACCAAATCCAAAAGCGGCTAATGAAAGGGCCCAAATCAAGAAAAAGCAGGTCACCGAAGCGGTGATCCATCAAGAGCAGCGGAATTTCTGTGAGGCCTGCCAGCAGGTGAGACCAGACGTTGAGCTTTACTATCACCGGAACCCAACCACTGAAGCTGAGTGGATTTGTGTGAAGTGCGCTGATCAACTTAAGATTGGGGATGCCTGCAGGCAGACTGCGCAGAGTGACACTTCCATAAAGAGGATGTTCCGGCGTGAACATGGTGTGACCCGATCAGCTTCAGAGTTCGCCGCGGTTCAGAGAAGTGATAAGCCGAAAGGCCCGGTTAACGGGAATCGTTAATCAGTAGGCACCTTTAAATTATTAATTCTTTTAAGGCCTCAAAAAAAGCCCAGGCGATGCCCAGGCTTTTTTTTGACACTCATCTCTGAATTACTGAAGTCGCGAGACCACAGGACAGTTAATGATGATTCCACTGCGCTTGATTGGACCGCCACCGAAGTTCTCTAGTACACCCTTCTTCTCAAGACCGTAAAGGTGAAGGAGATCGATGATACGGGTCTTGTAGCCTTTCTTAACCGCGTCTGGAGACCACTGGACAAGTTGGGCATCCCAGATTGGGCTGTAATCAAGGTTGATCGTTGGAATTCCACCAAAGATGTTCAGGGGGAATTTACCGTCTTGAATGGCACTTTCGATTCCTTGACGGAATGGGTGATTGGCACCAGTTGGGCCGTTAATGAAAATCGCTAGGCGCTCGTTACCCTGGCCTGGAAAGTGGTCTGGAATTTCTTGGCTTGCATCGCTCAAGGCCGGAGTTAGAGTTGATGCCTCAAGAGTTGCTCCCACAGGATCGTTTGACTCCGTAGAGAGGTAGAACACAACCTTAGAAAAAGAATACCCTGCTGTTAAATTAAGGGTAACGAGGTTCTTGTCGATGTTGAAGCGCACAACCTTATCGTGGACTTTCTTGTAATCCACATTCCCTTGTATCATTTTGGAAAGCTCTTGCGCACTTACGTTATAAGCGATGACAGGGGCGTTATAGTAAACACCGTTAACTTTTACGAGAGGAGTGTAATCCGCATCGCCAACCGATCCTGGCTGCGCGAATTTAGGAGGGAAAACACTCGCTCCTGTTCCCGGGATAAGCTGCCGTTCTGGATTGAAGTTAACTTTTCCTTTCTTGAAAATGAACGTTCCATCATTTGCGATAGAAACTTCGCGCACTGCCTTGCCATGATCGGCGAAACCAAGCTTAGCGGAGAATGCTAAACCCTGATGATCTGCGAGTTCTCGGCTATTTGTATCTGTGAGGATATACCAAACTGTTTCTCCCGTTTCCATGTGGCCCTGATAGAGTCGGAAGCTGGCCGTTCCTTCATCTTCATGCACTCGAGCTGAGCGGATGAATTGGACAGGTCCGATTAATTCTGGCTTAACCTGCGACGGAGATGGCGTACTGTAGACAATAGGAATGTCTGAGCGAATCGACAACGGTGCCGGACGACCTTCCTCATCGATGTCTCCAATGCCATCTTCATTTGACTCTTCGCCACCTCCGAAAAGGCTTGCATCCGCCATGTAAGAGAGGAATGGAACTCCTGTGTTCACCCGCGCACGGACAGGTGAACTCAATGCTGACAGCAGAAGTACTGCAGGGACTGCGAGGAGTGATGTTTTTTTCAAATTCATTTTCATAAAGATCCTTTCCTGGGGTTAGTCTTGAGTGAAAAATTCACTTAAGTGTTTTTGATTTCTCTAGTTAGTGCAGATGAAGAAAAATAATTACATGAATTGAAAAATACTTTCTTGTGAGTTGCTAACGTCTTCATTCCTAGGAAACTATATGACAGATGATTCATATCAAACTTAATCTATTCTATAGTTACGTTCATATCCTCCAAGCACGTCATGGTTGTTGATTCGGACGAAGAATTTGAATTTTATTTTTTTACTGAATGCATCTCGTTCTTTTTAAGAACGATCTTTATGAGCCACTAGACTGCAGCTCTTGTGATAACAAGATTCATGAGATCGGAAGTTCAATGCCGGCTTAAAGATATTTGGGGGAGACTTGAGAGATTAATATGGAACTTAAAGGATGATCATCCGTGAACACTATTCTTTATCTTCGCTCTTACCAAATTTCTTCATCAAGAGTTTATTCATCATCTCTAGTCTTTCAGCGTCTTGTGACGGATTTTTCTTAATGGCCTTTGAGAAAACCAAACTCACGTCATGATAGTTTTTGCAGGCCTGGCAAAGATTAAGATGAAGCCATATTCTGAATTTGTCGGTGATAGTTTTGGGTTTCTGTCGAAGATCAATCGCAGCGGTCACATCCCTGCAAATAAGACTGAACTCAAGCTTTTTCTTGGAAGCATTTTTGTAGTAGATATCGTGAGCTATTTTTCGGATTTTGTGGCCAAGCTTCATTTAATTGCCTTTCTAGTTAAGTCATACAGTTGACCACCATTTTCGATTTATGAAGGCCAACAATAAGTATGAGACAGATCTTCCCAAGAAATTACATTTTTATAATGTACAACTGATTATGCCGAAGATTCCCCTTCGAGGCATAACCTGAGTTTTCCCTTGGCCCGGAAGATTAAAACTCTTAGATTCGAAATACTTACCCCCAAGATCTCACAAGCACTCTCTGAAGATTCACCTTCCGCTTCGATTATCAGAAACGCCGCCCTTTGGGCGTCTGTGAGCCCCTTGAGGCAGTCCTGGATGGAATCACCAAGCTGTTGATTTTCTATGAGTCGGTAGGGGTCTGCTGGTTCAATTGACCACCAGCCATCTTTTGAAAAACTGCGCTCGAATACTTTTTCAGAGTCTTCCTCGAAGTCGATTCTATTGCTTCGCCGTCGGTGTTCACGCAATTTGTTGATAAGAATGCCAAAGATAAAGGTATTGATCTTAGATCGACCTTCAAATTTATCCAAGTTGGTGAAAAAAGTTTCCCAGCACTCATGGACGATTTCTTCCGCTGTTTCAGCGTAGATGCCCTTGCTGGCGAGCATGCGAAGTAACCGTGGTGTCATGTCGGCAAAAAGTTTGCTGAGCATGACAGGATCTCGGTTTTTTAGTTTTATCAGGTCGAGGGAGGACTCAAAGCTCTCTGTCTCGAGCAAGGTATCGGCCAGTTCAAACGGGGCTTGTGGTGTCTCAAGTGACAAGAAAACTCCAATCTTAAGGAGATGAATCTACAGAACAATCTAGAATTCTTATTCCGCAGATCCCATGGCCAGTCAAATCGATTTTTGCAATATCAAGATCTTAACTTTTTCATCACTTGCCTAATTAAAAATCCCTTTCCTTGAGACACTCAGGGCGGCCGTTAGGATTTGCTGAATGTATTCGGTATTAATCTCTGGATGAGCGAGAATTAGCCTGAGGAAAGTGCCCTTTTCATCTGATGAATAATTGATCATTGCTAGATTT
Organism: Pseudomonadota bacterium; assembly: GCA_027487685.1. Taxonomy (GTDB): domain Bacteria; phylum Bdellovibrionota; class Bacteriovoracia; order Bacteriovoracales; family Bacteriovoracaceae; genus Peredibacter. The sequence continues at coordinate 5,745 of JAIYDC010000004.1, forward strand.
TCCTGCTTCAGTCGCTCCCTTACTACTTTTGACCATTCAGCGCTTTCTCCAGCGTCAGGTGGAATAATCCGAATGCAGAGATTAAGGAAGAGGGGATCCTTGACGATCTGCAGCCTAGGCTGGAGCCTGATCCATTGCAAAGACTCATCCCGCACAGCAAATAATCTGTCGACGAACTTCCCGAGGCCTTCTGTTCCAAGATTTTTCCAGATACTCCAGAAACTTAAACTGTCAGCTCTGCGCCCACATTGCCAGGACATCTTTCCGCGGTCAATTTCTTGTGAGTTGTCATGGAAGAGGTATTCGGCACCACTCACATCGTTGGCCTCAAGCAACAGGTCCCTATGTTTTGTGAGTAAGTAACTGCAGGTAAGTGATGCTCCGAAGAGCTTGTGAGCATCGAAAGTGACGGAATCGGCCAGTTCGATACCTTTGACTAGGTGTCTTGCGGTCTGGGAAAACAACGCCGGGCCTCCCCATGCGCCATCTACGTGGAGCCAAACATTCTGTTGGCGGCAGACTTTGTGAAGGTCTTCGATTGGATCAAAGGCTCCGTAAACTGTTGTTCCGGCGGTGGCGCAGACGAGGAGTGGCAGATCTCCACTTTCATGTGCTTGAAGAATGGCCTCTGACAAAAGATCAGGATCCATCCTCCCTGCTTGATCTACTCCAATCTTAACAACGGCATCAGTGCCGAACCCCATGGCGTTGGCAGCTTTCTGGAAGGAATAGTGAGCATCGGTTGAAACAAAAATCTTAAAAGATTTACCGGCGAGACCTCGCTTCTTGGTTTCGGGGTACTTCTGCTGCTTGGCAAGCTGCAAGGCCATGAAGTTGGCCGCACTTCCGCCGGGGACTGAAACACCATCTCGGTGAGAGGGATCCCAGCCAATGAGACCACAGAGTTGATGAACGACCTCACTTTCAATCTTTGAAAACACTGGTGCCGCTTCTTGCGTCGCCATAGTCGTTTTAGTCCGCGCGATCACATCCTCGGCAATGAGGGCCTGAGGGTGGACGCCAGAGAAAAGCTGATTCATGAAGAAGGGAGAGTTGGTTGAAATCGAGTTTTTCTCAATCATGCTGAAGATCTCACTCAGGCGCTCTAACCGAACACCTTCGCCCAGTTTGAGTTCCGAGACGCAGAGTGGGTCGATGTCTGGAGTAAATTTTTGGTCTCTATTATCCAAGGCCTTGATTTTGGGGGTGTAAACATGAAGCGTTTTACCCTCTGGGGTGAGGCAGCGCATTTCATGAGAGGCCCCTACTGGGGTGCTCAGCACTTGTCCGACTTCTAATACTCGAAGCTCGGTTACTGCTCCTGCCTCCATCCTGTTTTGGAAGGTACCTTCTTGGACGAGAACATGGCATTGACTCCAACCATGGTTATGTAGAGCTGACTTAGATTCCTGTGACCATTGGATAGAAACAATTTCAAACGCATCATTTTGGAAAAGGATCGTTCTATTGAGATCTGTGACAATTTTTTCTTTCATGGGAACCTTACTGACGCTGTCCTAGCAATAGGCGCTGGATTTTTTTAACAGAATGGGGGATTTCCTCCCGTCGAAGGAAAACAATGAGTCCACTCGAAATGAGGACAATACAGGCAAGAGTAAACAATAGTCCTCCATCATTTTGAACCACAACTCCTAGGACCGTCACGTGACTCAGAATAGCGCCGAGCATAATACCAATGGCCATAACGGCTCCCATAAGATGAAACCCTGGGATAAAGAAGAGGATACTGGCCAAAAGCTCGCATAGACCCGAGAAGTATCGCCCGAAGGGTTCAACACCTAGAGTTTTAAAAATATAAATCGATTCCGGCGCTCCCGTAAATTTAAAAAAGAGTGTCTGCAACATGATAACTGCAGATACCAGACGAAGGAGAAGTATAAGTTTTGATTTCATAGGATCAAGATTCCTTGTTCTTTACTTCAGGCCAATGTGCATCTGCTTCCTTAAGAAACTTGGCCGCAGGTTTTGCCTTGGTGTTCATCCATTTATCTCTGGTGTCGGCGAAGATTCCATTGAAAAATAAGAGGAGTCGACCATCCTGGATCAGAAAACTTTTGACGTCGACTTCCACTTTTTCCTTTTTCTCAGCAACGGCGTAGGCGCACCAACCACCGAAAGCTGGTGCATACTTGTTTGGATTTTTAAGGAACTCTTGCTTGTTAACTTCGGACACAAAACGATAGGTCGCAGAGTCCTGAGTGACTTGAAACATGGGATCGCCTTTAAGTGGTCCCTGCTTTGAGGCCTCAGGTCTAAAATACGAAACGGGGTCAAAACCTTCCAAGGCAAGTCCTTCTTTACTAAGATTAGCGGTAGAGGCGATGGCCGAAAACCCAAGTAAGGCAAAGAGCGCTGGAACAAGCAATCGAATCATTTTTGTCTCCTGAGGAGTTTATCTGTTGTTTGATGTTTGTGTCTTAAGAACCCATTTCATTACGGCCTCGGAAACTTTTTTTTCACGCGTAAGTGCCCGATATTAAAATTAACTTTCGTCATATCTCGTGAACTTGTAATAATAGTACAAAGACTTACTCTAACTGGTGTGAGGTTTTTTACATCAATAAAGTCCTTGATAGGATCATGATAGGAGAGCGATATGAAGCTAAACAGTTTTGGAAGAAATATACTACTACTTACCGTTTGCACTTGGTATACCGCGGGCAGGGCCGAGGCAGTTCCAGGAAAAGAAGAACTCAAGAAGAGGCTGACACCCATTCAATATGAGGTCACCCAAGAAGACGGTACAGAGCCACCCTTTAAGAATACCTATTGGAACAACAAAGAAGAGGGGATTTACGTGGACATCGTTTCCGGTGAACCCCTCTTTAGTTCTCGAGATAAATATGATTCCGGAACTGGTTGGCCCAGCTTTAGTAAGCCTTTAGTGAAAGAGTCTGTGGTCGAGAAAGTTGATCGCTCATGGTTTGGAGAGAGAACCGAGGTGCGGAGCAGAAAAGGGAACTCCCACCTGGGGCATGTTTTCCCTGATGGACCCAAGCCTACAGGTCTTCGGTACTGCATGAATTCAGCTTCCTTAAGGTTTGTGCCTAAGGCGAAGTTACAAGCTGAAGGGTACGGAGCATTTCTCAAAGAGTTTTCTAAATGAAGAATTTATTTTTCTTTGCTTACACCCTATTGCTCTTATCCAAGGCCTCATTTGGTGCTGAAAGACCTGTTGTCCCAAAAGGGGCAGAGGTCAAAACAGTAGTTTTCGCCGGTGGTTGCTTCTGGTGCATGCAGCATCCCTTCGATGCTCTGAAGTCTAGGGGAGTATTGGCGACGGAGGTTGGTTATTCAGGTGGTCATACAAATAATCCAACTTATGAGCAAACCTCATCTGGAAAGACGGGGCATAGAGAAGTCATTCAGGTGACCTATGATGCAAAACGGATAAAGTTAAAAGAGCTTCTTCCGATTTTTTGGAAGAACATTGATCCTTTTGATCGCGGAGGACAGTTCTGTGATCGGGGAGAGCAGTATTCAAGTGCCGTCTTCTACGCCAATGAAAGTGAGAAGCGTGATATAACTGAGTCGATCCAGGACTTGGCGAAGCGCGGGAGTAAGTATTCAAAAATTGAGACCTTGGTTTTACCTTCAAAACCCTTCTACAAAGGGGAAGATTACCATCAGTCCTATTATGAGAAGAACCCGATCCGGTATAAGTATTACCGCTTTCAATGTGGACGTGATGCTCGTCTCAATGAAATCTGGGGGCCAAGTGAAAAACATTGAACCGATGTTATGTCACTAGCATTTGGACTGTTTCTTAGCACTTTTATCCTAGAGGATGTTGCACTTGGCGTCGCCCTTGCACTTATTGCTCAGGGGAAAATCAGTTTTTTGTTGGCGTTCCTGGTATGCAGTCTTGGGATTTCGATAGGGGATCTCGGCCTCTACTACCTTGGGAAGTATGCTTCAAAAATTCCGTATTTACAGCGCAAGATAGATTCGCCTAATTTTCAAACAATTCTCAAGGCGCTTAGGGGAAACAACAAAGTCGACGCCGCTGTGGTCATATCCCGGGCCGTACCCGGTACAAGAATCCCCACTTATGTTGGTGCCGGCGTGATCGGCTATTCTGGCCTTCGATTTTTTATCCTCACGGTCGTCAGTGTCGTGATTTGGGTGTTTTTCACACTCTACTTTGGGCGTGCTTTTTTTTCATGGTTTGATAATAACCTACTCTTAGCACTGATCTCTTTTTTCATTTTCATCTACCTCCTGAAAGGTGCGATTTCATTGTCCCGTAGCCCTTGGTTAATAAAGGCCTCTGTGCACTCTTGGCGGCGATGGCTGGATTTCGAATTCTGGCCATCACAGATTTTTTATCTTCCTATCGTTCCTTACTATATTTATCTCTCCCTTCGGCATCGGAGTTTCCTTCTACCTTTTTATGCCAGTCCTTTGCTTAAGCACGGTGGCCTCATTGGTGAATCAAAGTGGGATTTCCTTAAACATCTTTCGGCGGATTCAACCTCCACCTTGTCGGCCGTCGTGGTAGAAAGACGTCAAAGCGCAGCGGATATTTCCCAGAAGCGCAAGAGCGCTGGGATCTACCTTCCTTTCATCGCTAAGCCGGATGTCGGGCAAAGAGGATTCGGTGTCAGAGTCATCAGATCTGATGAGGATTTGCACTCCTACCTGACCCTGAGTGAAGGCGATGTGATCCTCCAGCAAAAGAGTCGTTACGGCCTTGAGGCAGGAGTCTTTTATATCCGTCTACCTAACACAGAAAAGGGATTTATTTTTTCGATCACCGATAAGAAGTTTCCCTTTGTGATTGGAGATGGGATAACGCGACTCGGTGATCTCATTTTGAAAGATCCCCGCGCACGAGTGATCGCTTCCGTTTACTTCGAACGGCATAAAATGATGCTTGATGAGGTCATCCCTTTGTATGAAAAATTTTTCTTATCGGAGTGTGGAAATCATTGTCAGGGAGCTATCTTCCTCGATGGAAGATATCTCTCGACTCCAGCTCTACTTGACGCTATCGAGCTTGTCGCTCGCAGAATACCGGGATTTACTTTTGGCCGCCTTGACATCCGATATAAGGATGAAGGCTCTTTAAAGCTCGGGACGGAGTTTGAAATCATCGAGGTGAATGGTGCCGGTTCAGAGGCAACGCATATCTGGGATTCAAAAACTACCTTGATTGATGCCTATTCGGTTCTCTTTCAGCAATGGGATTATCTCTTTCGGATTGGCGGGTTCGTAAAAAGCCAGGGCAATTGCAGGAGACCAGAACTTTTAAGGTTTTTACTCGACTGCGTTAGAGTTTACTTTCGGAATGGTCCTCTCACCACCTCTTCGTAAGAGAGTAATGAGTGATTTTTTAATAACGGAGAAATCGATGAGATTTTCAGTTGCTTTGTTCTTTTTCTTTACATTTACGGCCCAGGCAGGGTAATTTTTTGAAAGGAATGGATTGGCCCTTGGCGGAATTGATCCTGTTACCTTCTTCCAGAGTAGCGGACCACGTCCTGGCGGGCCCGGGATTCATGCAAAATTTAGAGAATCCACTTTTCTTTTTTCCTCTGAAGATAACAAAAAGATATTCCTCGAGAATCCAGAAAAATTTAGTCCTCAGTTTAATGGATTTTGCGCCTTTGGCACGGCGGCCAATGGCTACAAAGCAAAAACCGAGCCCATCGCCTATACTCTGGTTGGTGGAAAGCTTTTCCTGAATTACGACCTAGGGGTTCAGAAGAAGTGGCTCAGGAATCGTGACGATTTCATTCAGAAGGCATCAGTCAACTGGCCATCGGTAATGAAGACGACCAAGGTCTATCAGTAAAAGACGGGAACAGTTTTTATTCTAGTGGTCGAAGTTCGTTCCGAAGTTAATTTGAACTATTTCGCTTTCAGCGATTCTATAGGCGCGGGCCCAAGAAAGACCGGCATAGTTCATTGAATGCTTGTTCTTTTTAGAGAGACCCAAACTAATTGAGCCGCCTTCTTGTTCAGCGCTATTTCCTGGGATATGCATAAAGCCTGTATACCATTGATACGGTTCGGTTATGTCTCCCTCAAGGCCCAAGCCTAAAGACAGTTGAGACTTGGTATAATCATCAATATCTCGGTTGCTATAACTGGGTAGCCAAGAAATATCAAAAAAAAGTCTCATCTTTTCGAGCTCTTTCTGGATTCCGGCCCGAAAATTGGAGACAACTTTTATATGAGGAACCTTATGTTCGACCTCTGAAGAATTAGTGCCACTGGCCTCGCTATATCCTGATTGCTCTTGTGAACCTGTTGTCCAAAAAGTTGCGGTGTTGAATTTAGAGCTAAGCCCGAATGACCAACTATCAAATTTACTCGCCACACCTAACGAAAAACCCTGAATCCAGAAAGTCTTTGTATCACGAACTGTGAACGCAAACTCGTATCCATCACTCTCACCTAGAGCAGAAAAATCACCTTTTTGATAAATGCGGCCCGCGTAAAAACTGATTCCCCACGCAGTGTCTTTAGCTATTTTATGGCCGAGGCCATAGCTTAAAAGCAGTGTTTGAGTCTCTTGGGTTCCGCTAGTCCTCTGCCCTTGAGTTCCTTGATTCAGTCCTATTTTTAGTTTGTTAAGAATAAGACCATAGCTATGGCCCCATTGATCAAAGCCCTCAGAACTTGCTGCAAACCTGGGTATAACCTCAGGCGATATGTCGAGCTTCTCCCCATCCTTAGCTTTAATCTTATAGAAATTAACCTGGTTGGTAGACATGAAGACATGTTGCTTTGGGAGCCACGCTAAGAGAGCAGGGTTTGATCCGAGGGCGCCAGTTGATCCAAGTCTTGCCTGGCCTATTCCACTCATAAGAGTTTCAAGACCAAGACCATCCGACGTGTTTTCTACTACAAACGCAAATGCGCTAGATTGGGATATGAAAAGATAAAGTGTCAGGAAAAAAATCTGCATCCCCGTGCCTCTAATTAATCTTCTTCGGAGAAAATCACGATCTCACGAGCAACCTCTTCAGGTTTTTCTCGCTGAACTGAACTTCCACTTTTAGGGATCTCCACGTACTCAAACTGAGGGCGTATTGCTCTGAAATCCTCTGCGGTACTTGGTTTTGTCTCCTGGAAATTTTCGTACTCTGCTCCGAAGATCCCAAGAACAGGGATAAAAATATTCTTCGAGGACTCTTCAAATGAGCGGTAGATCTGGCCAGACACAAAAGAAAGCGAAATGAATCTCTGATTAATGTTGGGTTTCATGGCACGGAAGTCATTGAGTAAATCCTCGTTAACCAGCGTGTCGTCGAAGAATCCAAATTTCAGGAAGAAGCGCAAGGAATTGTCGTTGAGTAAGTTTTCATAGAAGGCCTTAAGTGCTGCATCGTCATTGGAGAGGCGCTCAAAAAGTCTGATCTCTCGTTGTGACGGTGGCGTTGCGAGGCTATTAATACCCGTTGGGGATAACAGGACTACGCGTCGGATTAGATCTGGGCGAGTTGAGGAAACTTTCAGTGCTGCCGAACCTGAGAGTGACTCGGCCACGAGTGTAGCGCGTTCTTTGACGACTTCAGCGAGAAAATTCTCAACGAATGAATCGAGGTCATCAATTTTATAAAAGCGTCTTGGTTTTTCACTTTCTCCTGCACCCGGGAGATCCAAAATAAAGACTCTTTTCCCCGCCTGATCTAGGAGGGGGAGGAGCTTACGAAATGTTCTATGGCTTGCACCTCCGTAGATGCCATGGACCAGCACGATGGGGCTCCCAGTAGTCCCTTCTAAAGGGGCGCGGTATCGGATTCGTCCGAAGCCTGTGACCTGAGTGTCTCTTGTGAGGAGTGACTCGCCTTGGGCGAAAGAGAGGGAAATATTGGCCAATATGAGCAGTAGGAGTGAAAAAAATTTCATGGGAGATGTCCTTTTTTAATTCTGTGTACCACTCCCTTCCCACCTTAGTAAGGTCATCTGAATTATGTTTAACAATTTTTATGGCACAGGTTGCGGCGCAGCAAGCTAAGTCAGGGGGCTTTTCCTTTTTCTATGCTAGACTAGGATCATTACTAACGTGCGAAGGAGTTCATATGGCCCGCGGAGAAGGTGGACAAGATAAAGGAAAAGCGAAGGGAAAGCCTAAGCTCACAACAAAAGAGAAGAAAGACAAAAAGAAAGAGAAGGCAAAGACCAAAAAAGACTACAATTAATTTGAAGGCCTCTGCTATGAGGCCTTCTTTTCTCCTCCTCCTTTGACCTCATTTTAACTCTGATTTTCTTAGATCTCTTGCTTCCGTTCAAATCATTGATGTAGGTCCTATGATGACCAAAGAACCTAGTTAAACTGATTCTGATCAACTACAATGGGCCATTATTTGATGTTATTTGAGAGGCTTATTAATGGAAGACGGACAGTACCTTAGCGCAGAAGACAAAAAGAAAATGGAGTCTCTTAAAAAAGAGCTCGTGGCACTCAAGGCGGAGCATAAAGCCTTCGCTTCCAGAAAGAGTGGCCTTAGCAATGAAGACCGCGAGAAGTGGCGGGTTAATTCTCACCGAACTAACCAGGTCTATATTGAGATGAAAGAACTCCGTCTGAAGAACATCTTCGAGGCGGGGAGATGAGTAAGCCTTTTTCTGAAGCGTGTGAGAACAACAAGGAACCAATCCTCGCTGTTCTTCATGACGTCATTCTTTCTTCTGATCGAAGACTGCTGGAAATTGGCGCAGGCACAGGCCAGCACGCAGTTTACTTCGCTCCTGCCTTCCCATTCCTTGAATGGCATCCCACAGATCTTTCACCAGCAGTCCCGGGCATGAGCATGTGGTTCAAAGAGGCGAGGATTCCCAGCATTCAGATTCCGCGCAAGCTCGATGTCAAAAAAGATGATTTCCCCAAAGTAAAATTTGATGTGGTGTTCACGGCCAACACTTTTCACGTCATGCAATGGAAAGACTGCAAGGCCTTTATGAAGCTCCTGGGTCATCGACTGCGAGAAGGATCCCGTGCGGTTATCTATGGCCCATTTAAATACAATGGAGAATTCACATCTTCCAGTAATGAAGAGTTTGATCAATCACTCAAGACTCTTGACCCTCTGAGTGGTATCAGAAATTTTGAGGACGTGAACTCCAATATGACTAAGAACGGCTTTGAGCTCGTGCATGATTATGAGATGCCGGCCCATAACCGCACTCTCGTTTACCGACGGCTTAAGTTTGAGTCCCACAGGTAACTTTTGAGCGGTCGTATCCGAGTAAGGAGGTCGATCTCTTGTGCTGATAGCAACATGACCCTAAATGTTATTTTCTTACTAATAATGTCATAGAGTTAACACCCTTCATTTTTATCAATATAGTACTTTGTGAAAACCTAGAGACAAGGAAGTTGAATGAAGTGTTTTGTGTTCGCGTTAAGTATGTTTTTTATTCAAGACAGTTTTGCGCAGGCGACTGCCGCAACTGCTACAGTTCAAGCGACCCCGGCCACTCCAGCTGACGCGGCGACCGACGAAGCGGATCAGGTTATTTCTAATCGTAGGCTCCGGGCGACCGAAGGATCTTTATCTAAGTGGTCCATTACATCTTTCTGGAATTATAGTGGTGGATCTCTAAACGATCCAACTGATCCTGAGAGGCCAAATATCGTAAGAGGTGGTAACGTTCAAACCCTTCAAGCACTTTCAGGCGAAGTGGGTGTGAAGTATCGGCTCACGAAGCTTGATAGCCTAACGTTCAGTAGTGGTCTTTTCATGACGACTCCCTTTCATTCAGAAATTGATAAAAATGCTGACCCCCGTTTAAAGAAAGGCTTCGACGAAAACTCTAGAAAGCTTAATGTTCAGGACCCATTTCTTAAGTATACACACTTGGATAAGCTCTGGGGCATTCAATCGATCTCGAATATTCAGGGTCGGTTAATGACCAATAATCAGCAGTCTTCGCAGCGCTTCCGTTCCGAGCTACTCGTTAGTCAAAACTTCATGAAAGACCTGGCTGGTACAGGTTTTAGTTACGGTGTGGCTTTCCAGGGCTTGTTCTATGATTTCCGCGATAGCGTCAAGGATACCACCCTCACTGATAGGCTATTCAGTCTCTTTCCTCAAGCTGAGTACGTTATAAACGATGTGTTTAATCTTCGAACTGTTATGGGCTGGCAGGTTTACGAGAATCTTCGCAGTCAACCTACGGACACTTTCAGGAAACGTACAGTCTATCAGTCGGTCGGCTTGGGCATTTCTGTTGCTCGTGACATTTTCCTCTATCCCAACATTCAGTTTATCCCGAGCAACCTGCGCGATGATGTGACCAACATCGCTCTTCAAATGAACTTAAACATTTTCTAAAACTATCATCACGGGACCTGGCGCTTGGCCGGTTCCCGCTTCTTCTTATGAAACGATGCGAATGGGTCAAAGATTCTCTCAACGCTGAATACCACGATACTGAATGGGGACGTCCAGTCCACGATGACCGAGTTCTCTTCGAGTTCCTCACCCTCGAGGGCGCCCAGGCCGGTCTTTCCTGGACGACGGTTCTTAAAAAAAGGGCCAATTACCGTAAGGCCTTCGCCGGGTTTGATCCCCGGAAGGTTGCAAAGTTCGATCAGAAGAAGGTAACCGAACTCATGCAGGACGAAGGCATCGTGAGACATCGGTTGAAGATCGAATCAACCATCTCCAATGCTCGAGCGTTCTTGGCCGTGCAAAAAGAATTCGGAAGCTTCGATGCCTATGTCTGGCAGTTTGTGGGCGGCCGTCCTCTTCTGAATAACAGAAAATCCCTCCGGGATATTCCAACTCAGACGGATGAATCAGATGCTCTGAGTAAAGACCTCAAGAAACGCGGTTTTCGCTTTGTGGGAACGACGATTTGTTACGCCTTTATGCAGGCCTGTGGCCTGGTCAATGACCATACTTCCCTGTGCCAGTTTAAAAGTACCTAAGCCTATTATTGAGGTTTTTTGACTTTTTTGATCGGAAGAAACAGGGGACTCCTTGCCCTCTCAAGGGAGTTGATTTTTTCTCACCACCAGAGGCCATTCTCCGATAAGTCCTCTATGGAAAAAAATGATCAAGCGATTCCCGTCGCATCCTTATTTTTTAGCGTCCCGTTTGAAACTCTTTTGACGGCGCTGGAGCTTGGGCCCGTCTACAAGCATGCTAATCTTCTAACTTCAGCTGAGGCCATTGGACATCTTAATAAGCTTGATGCCTGTCTCGTTATTGTCTCCGTCAATTCCCGCGAGGATTTAGCGCAACTTGTACAAGTTCATCGAGCGATGACAAACCCGAAGAGTGGTAAATGTTTCAAATTCATTGTCGTGACTCGGATGGGTGCGGCCTTTGATAAAACCCTATTCAAACTAGGATTAAAAGAATTCATTGAGCTGAGAGTTCCCCCCAAGGCGCTGCGCTCTAAGCTCGACTTTTGGGCCAAAAGCCTTAAGGCACAGCTCCAGGCCAGAGCTTCGGTTACTCCGCCGAGGAGCGGAAGTGTTGAGTCTGTCACCAGCGGGATGAAACATTTAAAACCGGGCGAAGTCATCTGGGAGGAAGGGATCTATTTTCCTGAGGACATCTGGAAGGTGCAAGATACTGGTGATGTAAAAAGGATTGATAACCGATGGCTCATCCGCCTAGAGGGACCTTCACCGGATGTTGCGGACTGGATTGAAACAGAGGTTAAAGGAAGCTGGAAACTCAGTTTCAAGATGACTGAGAATTCGACACGCACTTTTAAAGGGGCGTGGGTTTTCCGGGGTTCCCAGGCCCCAACATTTCTTCAGAAAGACAATGTCTGGGTTTTTAATTCAGATGAGCTGAATCTTTCCTACGTCATTGGCGGGAAGGTGCAGTTTTCGCGCCTCAAGACCGAGGGCCTATCGATCTTCGTACAACGCAATTCCAAGGCGTCCAAGTTAGATGGTTCTTTTGTCACCTCGGGAAGCTCAAATTTAAGTCCCATACCTCCCGCCCAGTACCTAGAAGTGGAAACGCAATTGCAACTGACTCCTCCAGATCAACCTGCAGCGTCTCCCTGGTACCTTGACGGTCAAGGCTACAAGCACACACACAAAAGTGAGGAAGCTGCTGTTGAGGCCAAAGATGAGGCCATGCCGAGTGATCTGATAACTAATCGCTCCTTATCACAGTCTGGCTCCCTTCCTGAGTTACTTGACCCCGCTCCGGCCCGTGTAGAGGAGAATCAGGATAGCTCTTTAACCGTGACGGCCACAGAAAGTGCAGACGATGGGTATCAGCGGCGACTCAAGTTTCTCCTTGAAAAGGGTGCTCGGCAGTTCCGGCGATAGTTTCTTGACGGGGTCATTTCTTATGGAATAATGCTTCCATAAGGAGATCTCTTGCTCTTACTCACGACTCCCGACTACCCTCCTAAATGGGGCGGACTTACCACCCACACTTTGAATGTTGAAAAAGTTCTCCGGGCCCTCGGAGTTGATTACGAACTTTTTCATTGGAAGTCGGTAGGGGAGATCGCGACATTTCCGACAAAAAAGCTCCAGAACTTTAAGCAAGTCTTGAATATCCACTCTGGATTTCACATGCACATGCCTGCGACACATCCTCGAGTGATTAACTTCGTGAATGGCGCTGAGATTTTATTTTATTCACCGAATATGATGAAGCGTCTCATCAAGCGAGCACTCCGACGTCATAGTCTGCGAAGGGTGGAGAGTGCGCATAAGAATATTTTTATCTCGGACTTCACCTTCCGAACCCTCCAGGCACAGGGATTACGCGCAGACTACTCTCGAGATATCGTCTTTCCCATGTGCGTAGAGACGTCTCACCAGGTGCTTTGCCGCAAAGACTTCCAGCAGGATCCCCTTCGTTTCATCTGCGTTGCCCGGGACGTGCCCCATAAAAACTTTCGAGGAGTCATTGATCTCTGCGAAGAGGTTCAGCGCCGCTCTGGTCGCAAGGTTGAACTCATCACCGTGACTGATAAGGTGTTTACTTCTCCGACGATAACCATCCATTCTCATGTGAACCCAGACAACAATGAGAGGGATCGACTCCTTAAAAGCGCCCACTTCAATCTTCTCCTATCCCTCGATCATTCTCATCGTGGATTCTTCGAGGGCTTTGGGCAGATTGTTCAAGAGGCGGGATGCCTTGGAACACCAAGCATTGTTTTAAACACCGGGGGTCTCCCAGAATCTGTGCATCATGGGGAGACTGGTTGGGTCATATCAGACACCTCCCCTGAGAGCGTCGGCCAGCTCTGGAGCAATCTTTCAAAAAACACTTACGAGCGAGTCTCGAGTGTATGCTTCGAGCACACGGTGACTTCACATGGCCTCGAAAATTGGAAGCGCCTCTTCGGGACGATTCTGTGAAACTGGCCGTTCTCCTGAACTCAAATCAGCTCGGCGGGGCAGAGCGGAGCGTGATAGAGCAGCTACGCCTTCAGCGAGACCATCACGATTTGACAGTTTTTTTTCCCGAACTTCCCTCTAGGAAGGAAGAACTCTGTTCGTTCCTAATAAAGCGCCTCGGAGCTCCAGGAGAAGGTTTTTTATACCCCTTAGGTCTCTATAAGATCTCTCGAAGTGGGGCACTGGCGCTCTGGCCTCTGATCATAGCAGTACTGGCCGTCCCTTTGTGGATCTTCCAGCTGCGGCGTCAGTTCCAGCGTTTCGATGGGTTCTATGTGAATGGGAATAAGGCGGCGCTCATCCCGCTGCTTTTAAGGTTGTTCGGCGATAGGAGACCAATCTTCTGGCATTTCCGCGATTTCCCATCACCGCGATTCTTTACTTTGATCCAAAGAGTTTTTTGGAATAGCCCAGAGAGTCGTAGTGATTTTACTCTTATTGCGAACTCCAATGCTGTGAAAATCGCCCTGACTTCGTTCTTCAATAGTGAGCGCATTAAAACGATCTATAATCTACCAGGTGAGTTGCCCCGGCGGCAGGTAGGGGAGATCCATCGCATCGGAGTGGTTGCAATGATCGCTCCGTGGAAGGGGCTCCACGAGGTGCTCCAAATGCTTGCTCTTTATCGTTCCGAGCTCAAGCATCTTGGTGTGAATGAGGTGGTGTTCTACGGTTCTTCGCTTTATCTTACGGACGGTGAGCACCGCTGCTACGAGGCCGAACTGCGACACTGGATGACTGAGTTCAAACTCGATTTCGTAAGATTAGAGAGCGGATTAAATCCTCGAGAAATTTTTCAGAGCATAGATCTACTTATTCACTCATCAATTTTGCCGGAGCCCTTCGGCCGAGTTTTGGTAGAGGCGATGAAAAGTGGTGTCCCTGTGATAAGTACAGCTCTTGGAGGCGCAGCAGAGCTCGTGATCCCAGATTTCACGGGACTAACGTATCTTCCTCATCATCCCAGTGAACTGTATCAGAAGATACGTCTTCTGGTATCGAACGAGGAACTTCGTCATCAGCTTATTGAACAAGCGGCGCATTTTGCCGATCAGCTGGAAAACGAAGTTTCACGGGAGACCCAGGGGCTCTTTAGTTGAGAAGAATTTGCCCCTATAGGTTAATCCACAATCATTGTTATTATCTTAACAATGAGTGGATTGGCGAAAGTTCAAAAAATAGCTCAAACGACGGTTTCCGAGGTTCCCCTCCTCGGAGGATTCCTCGTTTATACCTCTTATCCTGCTCTGAAGGCTGATTCGCAAGTCAAAGCCCCGAAGCCACCACTCTCGCTTGTCCCCGAGCCAAGTGACACCCAAATGACGGTTGGCCACATTCCTGATTTCGATCCCATCATAGATCCCATCCTCGATGAAATTCTTCAGGAATTGGAGAATGATTTCTCGGCCGAGATGATGCAAGACCATTCCCCTGATGAGATTGCAGAAACTTTTGAGAATCCAGTGCTGATGGAAGCAGATAGCAAACCTGGACTCACGAGGCATCAAAGTGATGTCGTGACCAAAAACCTGGCACGAAACGAGGCGATGGTAGAGGAAACTCCTTATCAAAACTCCGCTGCACGGAGTGTGCCCACAGTCGGTCCCACTGCATTAAGAGCGATTGAGGAAGTTAACTCTATCGTTGAAGAGTCTCCTGTACAATTTGATCCTGGTGATCTTGAAGAATTCCTCAGACCTGACGGGTCTACGCCGAGTCCAAAGCTTCGTAGGGTCAAGGCACTTCCGAGGGCGACTCAGCTGGCTTCCAAAAAATTCGAAGACGCGCCCGTAAGACAGAGCTTTATTCAACGTCTTGTGGGCAGTCTTTTTGTGCCCTCTAAGGGTACCGGAACCCAGAGTATTTCCCGTATACAGCGTTTTTCTCCTGGCGATACGGAACGGAATTTCTTTTTCCGGGCCCTTGATGATCGCCGTCTCTACAAACTCGGAGACTCATTTTACCGGGACTTTAAGGCGGGCAAGCGCAGTTTTGGATTCGGACACGTCAATTCCGGCGACGCTCAGAAACGCTCAATCCTTGGAGTTGCTTCTTTTATTAAGTACTTTGATGATCTAAAAATCCTGGTCGTTACTGATAAGATGGAAGGGACGTTCTTCGGCCCATTCAAATCCCAGGGGCGACCCCTGACAGCGCCCTCATTGGAGCGAGTCGATCTTAAGAGCGAAATTACCGATGCCTATGGTGTCCACTATCTCGAGCTTAATCGCCTCGTAGAAGAACACAAAGATCGGTCAGGGAAAAAAGTCCCCGCGATGATCAAATCAATCCTGATGGACTACGATCTTGTTCTGGTCGACCTTCCTCCAGAGAAGGACCGGAAGGATCATTACAATGTTTATCTCCCGTTTTTGCAGTCCCTGGATCATGTCACCCTGAGTATCAGCCTCCGGCAGAGCCGATTTTCTGAAATCCAGGAGATGAAGGATTATTTTGCGAGTTATAAGATTCCGATCAAAGGAACTGTGATCGACCGACGACTCGAAGGTGTTAACCCATGAGTGAACTTTCTATTGACCTCAAGCAGGAACGACGTAAGTCCCGGTTGATCCGCAAACGACCTGAGATTGTCAATCAGGAGGGAAGGCCATCCTCTTATTATCGTATTGAAAATCCGAATGACGTCGTCGCGATCGGTGCCTCGTGCCTTGAGGATTTTAATCGCGGAGCACAGCACTTTGTTTTTGCTTCAACCAATTATAAGAGCACTCAGCAAAGAGCGGTACTGGCCGTGGCCAGTTATTTTGATCACCTCTTTCGCATCCGTACTCTAATTGTCTCAGATAATCTCGAGCGTGGTCCTTTCAAAAATCTCGTGGAGGCCAGTTCTCAACATATAGGAACAAGCTCGATGCCCGCCCATGCGCGTTTCTATCACCACTTCGATTTCATTTCTCTCTCGGAACTCATGAACCATGAGACCGGCCATAGCTTCCTAGAGGATTACGATCTCGTTCTTTGGGATCCTCCTTGCCTGAATAATTCAGAGGAAGTTTCCAAGTGTATGGGCCGCTTTTCAAACTACTTTGATTCGGTCACGATCATCGTCGCCAATGCCGCCGCCAAGAGCTCAGATCAGCGAGAACTCCGTCGTCATTTCGACGGTTTTGGGATCAACGTCAGTGGAATTAGATTCCGAGAAATTCTTAAGGCCAGTGAATGAAAAAGCTTAATTATCTTCTCCATAGCGTGACGGTGATAGATTTCGTTTTGGTGGCAAAACTCATGCTTCGCTACCGCATGCTGACGGTGGTGGGAATACTTCTGCTTTTGGGTCTGATCCCTTATGTTCACCTGGCACAGCCCTTGGTGTTTCAGAAAGAAGTCTACTTTAAGGTTGTTCGTGATGAATCCGTTCAACGTGAGTCTAAAGTTCTTGCCGATCTAACAGCACCGCGGAATTCTATGAACGAGACTGTAGCACTCGTGAGCTCCTACGAGTTTCTTGGGAAGCTCGCCTCAAAGCTAGCGGCAGAGAAAAACTTTAGTTCACTGAATTTCGATCATCCAACCATGGGAATCGGGAACCGAGTCCGGGAGCTTGAGCGTTGCGGAGATGCTAATTGTCGGATGGAGCGGCTACGTGGACTTTTACCAAGTTTATTCTCTTTAACCGCCGACGCCGCTACCGAGCGATTTACTCTCAAGATTACTTCGCGTTCAAAACAAACGACACTCCAAATCCTTCGGGCCTTTGAGGTGGTCATTAATGACCAGCGAATCGCTATCGCAACCGAACAGACGGATAAGCAGTTGGCCCAGCTTCGAGAGCTTGCGGCAAAGAGTCGAAGGGACCTTGAGGGAAAGGGAGGCTTCGATAAGCTTGCCTCTTCAGAATTTCTTGAGGCCCTCATCACCCAGCAGAAAAGTAAGATCTTAAGCATTTCGAATCGACTTTCCCAAGGTGATAGCCAGGCATACTCTCAGTGGGTTCGCTTGAAGGAGACTGACCTCACATCCCAGACAAGTATTGAAGGTTCTCAAAAGCTCATCTATGAGAGCTACGTAAAAGTTAACAAGCGCGTCGATGAGCTTAGGCAGGATATAGCAGCACTTGCTTCAATATCTCCTACCTCCAGGACTGAAACAGACTCTCTTATCCTGGCGAAACTCCAGCGCGAACTCGTTGTGAATGAAGCGGAACTGGCAAAAATGGGGAAGGTGAGCCGGAATCTAAATCTTGATGATTCATTCATTAACATTCAAAAAGGCAACAAAAGTGCCATGGAGTTCGACTACCGTGTCAGTGGAGCAAAAGTCCGGAAGTTTCGGGTTCAGTATGAGCAGGCCAAGGCCGAACTGGATGAACTTTATTCTCGGAAGGGAGCATTGGAGAATGAACTGATTGCCCTCAAACCGGACCTTGAATACCTGAAGCTCATTGAATCGAAGCTAGTCGCATTGCGCTTCAAGCAATCCTCAATTTCTTCTGATGTCCATTTTGATCCCTATGGCCCAGAGGTCCAGTCATTTAAGCGCAATTCTCTCGGGTGGATAGCACTGTTCTCATTTGCATTTGTCATGTTTGTGCTTTTTATTAGCTACATCATTTTCTATCTTTTTGATGATCGGATCTTCGATGAACTCGAAGTCGAGCGCTGCCTTGGTGAGCTTCCTATTGTAGGGCATGCCCCTCAGTTTGAGTGAGCGGATAAAACCTTGAGCCTGTGGATTCCATACATCAGAGTGGGATAGATGAAGGTCACGAGGATATCGAGACTATGCTCCCTCAGGAAACTGTTCATTGTGAATGAGTCGATAACTTCTTTAATGACTGCGATAACTCCGATCACTATAAACATTGTCTTGAATGTTCGACCTGATAGTCTGAGGCCGACCGCGAGGATCGCTCCCACAATAAAGTGGAGGAGTTTATCCATGGGAATGAATCCAAAGACGAGATAGGTTGAGATGACTTTTTGAATTTCAGGTGGAAACATCAATAGTACTCACATTAAGCCCGGCCGCGGCCCAGAGCCAGAAAAAAAAGGACTCGGGGTTGTAAGGCAGGCCAATCGCACCCCAGTTGCCCAATAGAATAATCGAAATTTGCATAAATGCAACGAAGCTCACTCGGGCAGCGAAACGATTATGACTTCGGAACTGGCGGACTATTTTACGCAAGAGAAGAAACGGGATGCCTAGAATAAGTAAACTATAGAAGATAGCACCGTACCCAAATTCGACGATGAGGCTTAGGAATAAGTTGTCGTATCCCCAGAAGGTTTCACGGTTATAAATGGGATCACGATCGAGTGATTCTCGGCTGACTGAGCTAGCTGCGCCGGTTACTCCTGGGCCCAACCCAATGGGAAATTCTTTCAGCCTCTGTTCAGCGATTACGAGGGCCATAGTTGGTCCCGCGCGTCCCGCTTTAAACGCCTCAAAGCTATCGATGGTCTGCCAGCGCTCAAGGCCCTTATCGAGGCCCACGATTGAACTTTGATTAGCGAGGTAGATAGCAGTGCTTAAAACTCCGATGAACATGATAGTCGTAGATACAGCTATAAAGAGCTTTCTCGCGCTAGAGACGGCACTAGTAAGGATAATGGCTGCGGTTCCGGCCAGGGCCAATAATGAGAATTTGACAAGCGCTGATCTTACTTGGGAGCCAAGAATGGTGCCGCCTATGATGATGATGATGAGGGGCAGGAGAAGGAATATGTATTTGAGCTTAAATTTCTGACGGATAAAGAGCAGGCCTGTCGCTAAAAAGAGATAAACACCTACAACTCCTGGAGCGAACATTGTTCCAAAGGGCCTGAAATTAGCGCCAACAAAGACATCCGTCTTCATGGCGTTCAAGTAGTAGGGCGAGATGCCCAGGACCAGGGAATCACCCGTCTGGATTTGGTACAGTGCCAGGATGGCCTCAAGGGTTAAGAGTGTCATGCCCGCTAATGAAAGTCGATCAAGGCCATCGCGATCAAAGGCCTCCGGGTTCATACGGAACATCCAAAACATCGCAAATGGGAAAATGTAAATTTTCGTGGCAGCGATAGGTCCCAGAACGCTTACGGAGTTGGGATTAAAGAACTCAACAGCGTACCAAAGGAAATGCAGCAGAAGAAGGCCCAAGAGTGGTAGTGGCAAAAGTCTTTGGATGTCGACCCGACGTTGGTTGAGAAGAGTCCTCAGAATGCAAGCACCGATCATGATATCAAAGAGGAGGCGGAACGCCGGGTGATAATGCCAGACAATTCTAGACTGGCCTTCGATAAAGGACCAGGCAACAAGGAGCGGGAGAGTGTGCTTCAACTCCAGACTAAGGAAGGCCAGGATGGCGACGAATCCGGCGACGGGATAGATCCACTTGATGAGTGAGAGACCCAGAAAATTGAGTAAGAAGATCGTGGCCACAAAAGCGTAGTTTAGAAATAGAACTGGACGGCCGAGCATTTTCGTCAAACTTAAGAGTTCCAGTAAGATTGTTTTTGAATAAGAAATCTTTTAAGATCTTAACATGCGAACACCTCTATCCAACCAAATTTCCTCAGCGATTCTCATTACGGCCTTCCTATTTCCTGTCCCTGTCCGAGCAACAGAGATAGATCTTCAGGATCTGGCACTACCTTCAGAGGTGCGTGACATCGGAAAGAGCTCGGGGGCCGTGTTTTATTCTCCGACCACTAAAAATAAAACTCTCATGCCTGTCCATATCTGGGGAGAGGTCAATCGGCCAGGGCTTCATTACATCCCGGTTGATACCAAGTTAATTAAAGGTCTCTCCTTTGCGGGGGGAGGAAACGGAACCGCCAAGCTGTCTGAGGTGGTGGTGAATCGCCTCGATGGCAATAAGGTCCAGCGGTGGGAGTTTAATCTCGTTGAAGGTGGAGATAACTCGGCCCATGAGTATGAGCTAAAACCGGGTGATACCGTTTTTGTTGAAAAAGATCGCTTCCAGGAAAATCGAGCGTACTACACCGGTCTTTTTGGAGTTGTTCTCACGATCGTCTCGACCCTGCTGGTATTGAAGCGGCTCGAAGATCGGCCATGAAAATCCTTCAGCTATCTAAGTACTATCCTCCGGCGCACGGGGGGCTTGAACTCGTCGCCGAATTTTTTAGCCGGGCCTTTGTGGATCGTGGTGACGATGTTGCTGTCCTTTCTCTTGGCAAAGAAGATGGAACCTACCGAGGCCGCTTCGGTGAACACGTCATCCAGGGACGGGAGGACATCAAGCTGCGCTCTTCGCCATTCTCTTTGACTTATCTGCGTGAGTTTCGACGCTACCTGAGGCGAGAACGTCCTGACTATGTTCTCGTCCATCTACCACACCCCTTTGCTCATGAGCTCATTGGATGGGCGAAGAGTATTCTGCAAGGCTCGAAAACCAAGATCGTCGGTGTTTACCATAGCGACATCATCAATCAAGTGTTTCTCAGAGACGCTTATAATTTGCACTTCTCACGCTCTCTCGCGGCCTATGACTTTTTCATCTGCTCGAGTCCACAGCTGCGGCGTTCTTCTGCTATCCTCAGTAAACTCCCAGATTCCAAAATGCAGATCCTTCCGTTTTGTATCGATGCCCAGGTCACGGCTGCGGCACGCACGAACCTTTTCCGAGGCCGCTTTTTAAGCATCGGGCGACTTGTGCCTTATAAAGGTTATGACTTCCTCATTGATGCATTCCGTAGGCTTCCCTACCAACTCACGATCATCGGCGGCGGCCCTCTTCGTGAGAAGCTCCGGGCCATGGCCCCACCGAATGTGCATTTCACTGGTGAGGTGAGTGATGAGGAGAAGCTGCGGCTACTCGATGACCATGATGGTCTTATCATGTCCTCCGTCAACCGTGCCGAGGCCTACGGAATGACCATTGTGGAGGCATTCGCTCGAGGACTTCCTGTGGTTGCAAGTAATGTTGACACAGGAGTTTCTTTTCTCGTGCGGGACGGTGAGACCGGGCTTATGTTTGGGATCCGTGACGAGAACTCACTGCGCCGGAAGCTTGAAACCTTTGATGAGAATCCAGCACTCATTGGGCAGCTCGCTGCCCGGGCCCAGGAGTTTTATCAGCGAGAGCTCACCTACGATGCCTTTCGGCAGAACGTTCAGCGAGTGTTTTGAACCTTTCGATTGTTGCCTCTGCCACCGCCGAATGAGAGAAGAATTTTGCATTCAAAGCGACGGAGTGAGCTAGTGCCCTTTTTCCGATGTCGGTGGCCAGCTGTTTGCGCAGGTCAAGAATCCGTTCCTTGAGAGCGAAGACTGATCCTTCGGGGTAGGTCCAGTCCCA